>JAMCUD010000055.1 GCA_023379355.1 Thermoplasmatota archaeon | reverse complement strand
TCATTTACAAGGGTATGTGCCTTGTACCCAAAGTGATGCTCATGATTCTTTGTTGCGGATGTGCCATCTTTGGATCTGCGTGTATTGGCGTAGTCTCCTCTTGGCTTTCCATATTCTCCCCTGCCCTCCTCTATGAAAGAATCATCCTGTATGGTGCCCTTCTTGATGAGGATTTTTTAGCCATGATCTGGTCTCTTATTTTATTGAAGACAAGGCGATCCCTTCCTGTTTTCGACAATCTCTCCCGGAAATACCCGATCGTATTCCGATCTGGCAGCTTCTCAGGATATCCCGGAAACGTTCCATGGTGGAATATCCCTATGCCATAATCAAGAGGGTATTTCACTTCACCCATGTGATGGTCACCCTCGTCCGGAGGGTGAGAGTGAAATTCATGTTCGCATGCTTCGCATACAATGTTCATGCCCTTAGAATCATGAAGGGATAGCGGTAGCCATCGATTCTCCCTGAAAGATACGGGGAAAATCAGGGAATGATGGCAATCTTTGACTGAATATTGCAATATTTATGGGAATATTTCTGTTCTCAAGCTAGATCGGTGAAGATTCAGAGTCTTATTCGAAATCCTCAGAATTGGTTCCTGATTTCATTGGGAAAAGTTTGTACCTCCAACGGTATTAAAACTCATTGGTGTTGGGAGTCATCATCACTGTCCTTGTGTATAATTACCCACCTGGATATTAGACTCTTCCCATCAGCAACTACATTGAATCTCTTTTTGATGGATTCCCACTCATCGTGTGTGAGGTCCCTTGAATCACCTGCAGATGAACTCCTGTTGACACTTATAAATGCATTCCCTCCACTCTTAAGTATTCTCATGGTTTCATCCATGGCGCCATAATGATTGGACATGCAGCAAAGCATCAGATGGGAAAAGACAAAGTCCACAGATCCGTCCTCGATGGAACTAATGGAGTCGGCTGGTTCCTTTACTACTTTTATGTTATTTATCCCCTTTCTCAGGATCAGACCTTCGAGATACTTAACAGCGGATGGGTTCGGTTCGACTGCTATTACATTTATGCTCCTCCTGAGTTTTGCCAGTCTGAGAGAATAATACCCGGGTCCAGATCCTACATCTGCAACAGTAAAACCGTCCTGCAAATAGCCAGATACTATCTTGAGAGGAAACCTGGATATGTTTCTAACGGGTGCGTTAAGCACAAAGTTTGGAATATATCGGTTCTCCTTTACCAATGTCAGTTCCCCCTTTATCCATCAGCATAGTGTCTGAGACATATTAGATATTACTATGTTCACTGGGGTCTCCTGGCGAATCAATTTTGAATCGAAATGCAGAGGTGGGATAATATCTATGTATGTGAGGTTGCCCAGAGTTATGGAATTGCCATAACTTAAAATCTTGCATAAAGCAATCTTTTATTGCTAAGGGTCATAAAATGGTATCCGGGTGTATGGTACAAATTCATTCCCACAAGCATATTTGTAAGTATTGTACAATAAAAGAAATGGATCCGGTATCGCTACGTTATAGAATGAAAGTTTTTCGGAACCAGATCCGTTCTCTTAGAGATTGCACTGGCAGTGTTCAGTAGTAACCTCCACCTCCTCCGCTTCCTCCTGAGCTTCCGGAGTTGCTTGATGTTGTCAGGTTAGCGAACTGCTCTATAATTCCATGATATACCTTTCCTTGCTTTGCGCCCGGCAATCCCCACCAGTCAGACATTAGCCTCCAAGAACCGCTGATTTTCTGATATTGCAGAAGATATGGCATTATGAGGGTGCCAACTGTACTGTTTACTGTCTTGGAACCGTTAATGATGGTGAATCCTGAGGATGAGAGATTGACCTTGTCACTTGCATTGAGTAGGACCAGGTACCAGAGATCTGCACTGACATTTGCGTAATTTCCGTTTGCGGAAAGTGAGATCTGATAGTTATAAACGGAATAGTAATCAATGGGATCGTGAGAGAAGAAGCTAGCCCACGTTGTCTTGATTGAGGAATTCGTAGAATAGGTTCCATTCAGCTTGCTGCCAATTACGTTCCAGTACAGTACTGAACCGCTGGTGTATTGTGATGCAGTCTGTGTTACATTTTCAACCCCTATGGCCTGCCAGTGGCTGTAAGCCATGCTCGTTACTGTGCTTTCCACTTCCGAGTTTGAAGTCTTTGACACGGCTTTGGTAAGATAGAGTCCCCACCCTGCGCCTGCAATTATAATGAGGACTACTATTACTGCAACCGCTACGAGAACTGGTGATCTCTTACTTCCACCTACCGCTTTTTTAACGTCGTTGTCTGCCATGCTATTACACACCAAAATTTCTTATTTAAACCTTTATAAAATCAAAATTTTACGCGGTTTAGATAGAATGGTGATTTTATCCTGCAAATGCTTACCGTCTCTCTCAAAATTATGTTCCTAATTTCCTGTAACATCGTGCAAAATTCGTTTGAGTTGTTTGCGTCTATTAGGTCAATGACTTTCCTTGTTTCTGATAAGTAGAGGATGGAATTCCGAAGGTTCTGTATTTAAGTAACTGAACTCATCATTGACAAGTGGAAAGTTTATCTTGAATGAGGACTTGAAGACATGCATGTCCTTCCTTGACAGAGAGCCGGGTCTTGACAACAGGTGTATTCTAGCTCTTAGCCAGAGTAATGAACTCTTTGCATTTCTTGGTACTTTCAAGAAAAAAGTTCCTGCATACATATTCAACGAAGAAGATTCCGCTTTTATCCAGCTCTATTTTGATGTTTCATCCTTAACTCTCGATGAAATCTCATTCATTGAAAAGATCGGAGGTATCAGGTCAAATAACAAATATGTGGTGAAGAGAAAGATAGATGACGGCTCAGATTTACAGATAATAAGAGAATTCCTTCAGCTAAGCCTGTGTGCTTCCAATTACTCCATTATATCAGATGGCTGGCTTGTCTTTGACTTCAGTTTCCACAACTCCTCCAGGAAGCAGGTTTCGGATTTACTTAAATTGCACATGAGCAGGAACGAAAGGATTCATCTGCTTTATCTTGGAAAATCTGAAGGTCTGCTTAATATCCTTTCCAGGCTCAACGAAAGCATCCCTCTTTCTATTGTTATCTATGATGTGTTTTCCCATGGTAATGAAAGCGGAAAGGAACTTTTCACCAAGGATGTTTTGTACGGGGAACCTGTGAATACATCCATCACAGATGGCAAGATAAGGGTGATACTATACAGTGCAGACGGACTGAATCGTGTTTCAGCCCGTGAAGTAAATGTTCATAACGAAACACTGAACGCAATTCGGGCAGCTTCCAACAAGAGATTATTAATCAGGTACAATCTCCTTATAAGGTCGATACCCGGAGGGTTTCGTATAATGGTGTTCCTTCCCTCCAGCCTTCTCAACGAATATGTGAGTACAATTCTCTCAACAAACATAGATCAGATGTTGGATGAACTCGTTGTAGTATCTGCAACTTCCTTCGGTCCAGAGGTGGTCGATCTCTTTGAATAATATTCAGGATTCGATTCCGGGGTGAGGGTTGGCCAGGTTAGAACAATGACACCCGCTGCATTGCGGTCTAGCTTAATATCTGAGTACATCAACACATTTGAATCAATCGTCAATGATCGGCAAGGCAATCCAGTCAGAATAGTCCCTTCCCCTGATAAAATTAACATTTTCAAATCCTGGGTTATTAACACGCTGAAAACTACAAAAACACTGGACGAAGAAGGATTTCCAGTGGATCCTGTGGATGTTATCACAGCAGATACCTTCAGGCGACAGGCCGTTCCACCATTTAAAAACATGTACCCATCTCTCCTGAGGCTTTTCAAGGTATTCACCTATGAGGAACTGGCTGAGAACTTCGGGGAATCATTTGCAATAAAGATCAGGGATTTCAAATGATTTCCACAATACATTGTGGGACACCCCAAACTCTCTGAATAAAAGTGATAAAATTTCTGAGAGGTGTGAATCAGACGGCAGATCCCGGGAAATTCCACCGATCATGATCGCAATTCATATTCATGGATATAGTGTATCTGAAGCGCTTTCGAACGCCTCAGCACAAAACCATGGCTTTTCAGCAGTTCCTGAAGTTCTTCTTCCGCTAACCTTATTTCCACGGGGGGACCAGGGGTATCTTCCTTTTTGAATTCAAGAAGTATTATCCTGAGCCCCGTCATTCCATGGGCCCTGAGGTTATCCAGCAGATTCTCTCTACATGGAAGGTCATGGAAGGAAGTGCCAAAGAACACTTTGTTGAATGCGGCAGGCAGGTCCCCTTCGCATGCGTCAGATAGCATGTGTACTACATTTTTCGTTCCTGATGCCCGTATTTTTTCCTCAGTCATTCCCTTGCTCTTCGGATTCACATCCATTGCATATGCAGTCTTTGCATATTTTGAAAACAGCATAGTGTAATGTCCATCTCCGGAACCTATGTCAAGTACAACATCATTTTTATCGGGGGACACAAAGTCAAGAATAAGATTATCGTCAATGTACTTAGAACGGAATTGCGCTACCCTGTCATAGTCAAAATCATGTCTGTTTTCCATTGATGACCATCACCTGGAGTGTATATGAAGGTTCCCTGAAATTTTGGTTTGATCACACTTTTGCCATGCCCTTCAGTGTATATTCATTGCCTTCTAAATCCGTTTTGTAAAGGATTAAACCTTATTATGTACCTTTTTAATGGCCTATCATGATTAAGGAATGCCCTTCATGCGGCAAGGAGTTCGGATGCACAGACACTTTTCCCTGCTGGTGCACCTCAGTGGAACTGGATCCAATGAGAAGAAAATTTCTCAAAGAAAATTATGATGGATGCCTCTGCAATGATTGCATCCGGTAGTTCAAGCTGAAACATTAGCGTCAGTCAAATCGGTTTTATTGAACTCATTCTCCTTTTTGATAATGTTCATTGCCTCTCCAATGATAAGCCCAGTTGTAACAGTGAGCAGTACGTTGACCGCCAGGATTGCAGTGGAGCTATTTGGGTACAGTATTTCCATCACAAGCCTGATGATAAGCGACAAAAGCCAGACGATCATGATAAGCTGCGATCTCTTATAGTAAAGGACCCCGTTCTGGCGGAAAAAGGTGACATTTGCCCCAAATCTGTAGCCCACAACCAAGCCTACCGGAATCAGGATCAGAGTACCCAGATCTGCAATATTCGAAATACCGGAAGGGACAACAGTAATCAGTGTTAGAACTACATAAATTACCGGGGCCCTGAGAACCCTGACCCTGGAATATGCTCTTCCATTTATGCCACGGTACAATCTGAGAGTGACAATTATGGCAATGATAATTATAAGGGAGTAAAGGGAATCAGAGTTGGAAGAAATTCCCGTCGTAGGGCCTGCGGAAGAAAATTCGGAGAACCTGTAGATTAATTCCAGCATTCCCTAAGTGATTCATCCGCATTATATATATTATTTATAATTCCAAATCAGGGTTCATGTATTGATTATGGGCGTTTAAAGACAGAATAACACTTTTGCACCTTTCTCAAGGGTTATTTCATTCATCGAAATATTCAGTGGATAATATGGCTGAAAAGGATCTTATGGCAGAAATTATGGAAACTATGTCCTTTGCTGGAGAAAATGTCCCAAATCTTCACAGTAAGTTCATGGAATTCAACAAGGCTGTTCTGGGAAAGGGGTTGCTGAGTGTGAAAGAAAAGGAACTCATAGCAATTGCTCTATCTCTTTCAAGCAGTTGTGAGTGGTGCATAACATATCACGTTAAAATGGCTCTGCAGAACGGTGCTTCAAAGGGGGAAATTATAGAGGCCAGTTACATATCTGTCCTCATGTCCGGTGCGCCTGCTCTGATGCACATGCATATACTTAAGGAAGCACTTGAGGGGCAGTAATTTCCACATTTTCTATAATACAATTTAAAATGTTTTCCATAAAAAGACCAATGTAGTCACTGACACGCACCATCCAGCCGATGATTTCAATTATATCCATAGTTGCGCTACCTCCTCTGTTGAAGGAAATCAAATTTCTGATACCTTACGTTTTTTTCACGGCCTTTTCCTATTTTTTTGCAAAAAACGGGATAAGCTATGCGTCCCCCCTGATATTTATGGCCTTAAGGTACCTGCTTGCCGGGCTTCTTCTATTGACGATTTCCAGGCGCCTGGTGCTGAACCGCAGCCTGATTCTGCTCTCTGCCGTCACGGCCACAAGCACCATATTCTGGGCGTACGGTCTTCTATTTGTCTCACCGGCAGAATCTGCGGTCCTTAGCTATTCAATGCCTCTTTTCTCACTTCCAATAGCTTTCCTTATTGTTTCAGAGTCTCCCACTGGAATGGAGATATCAGGGATAATGATAGGTTTTGCCGGTGTGATAATTTACGGGATTCCACTTATTTCTGGCTTCACTCTTATAGGTATGTTTCTTACCATAGTGAATGCGGTATTCTGGGCTACCTTCACGGTATTCTATAGAAAGCTTAGAAACCAGGATCCCGTTGCTGTAAATGCAACGCAGTTTCTAATGGGAGCAGCGATAATGTTCGCCCTGAGTCCTCTGGATTTCAAACTGCATTTAACTACATCTTTTATTGAGGATCTTCTGTGGATGGCAACCCTCGGCGGGGCACTTCAGTTCGTTCTCTGGAACCAGATGATCAGGATCAGCAAGGTAAACCGGATAACAGTGCTGGCATTCAGCGTTCCAATTTTTACCATAATAATTGAGGCCTTGATGACAGGCAGGATACCACCAGTCTACTCTATACTTGGAGTTACAATCATGTTCATCGGAATTCTAGTATCCAGGGTGAAGAGAGGTATTTCATTCATAAAACCGGCACGTATTCCTGGAAAGTAGATTGCATTTCATTTAAATTCGTTCATAAATTTCTTGCCGGGTCGCATTTAAGTCAGGAATAAGGTGAGAAGAAGAAATTTCACTCCTCGCTCTGCCTGATTTCCTTCAACGCCTCCCTGTCTCTGCAGTAAAGGTAGGGTGCAAGGTCCAGGGATGGAGGGGATTTCTGAAGAGTTTTACTGTATACTTTCCTGAGGTTCCTGTCAACCTCTTCGCAATAACCCTTCCAGGTAACGCCCAGTGATTCCACGTACATCTTTTCTATACCGGTTGCAATCTCATGGGCATATGGGTATTCATATCCGTTATCGGACATCCATTTTTCTGGAAGCTCATGATGAAGCCCAATGCTCTCCACAGTGCTGACACTTTTACCTTCGACTGTAAAGAATTTTGGGAAGTTCTCATCCAGGTATATTGTTTTGCCATCCATGGAATAACCTCCGGTATATTTAATGTCGAAATGCAGGTTGACTCTAACATCCTCAGCTTTCCTGTTTTCAATTACTGTTCCCAGTTTCTTGCCGTCCTGCATGGCTTCTGTACCATTCACCTCAATGTTGGATCCTACCTTTGGAAGGAAATTTGATCTGATCTTTACGTAGGAAGGTTCATGGTATTCTATGGCCATAACAGTATATTCCTTATCATTCCCATTTTTTCCAGTTACATGTTCGACAACGCGATAGTTAGTCATCAGTCATTCAACACATATCAGGGTAATTATCTTTCTGGTCTCACTGGAACTAATTGCACAATCCACAAACCTGTACGTGTTTGAACTGGAATTTCGGGAAAAATCTAATTCTGCTGCCCAAGAGAACATTATTTACTCAGACCATTGAAATTCATCGGGTCGGGGAACATTGATCACGCTTTTACCGAGGCCAAACCTTACTGGGACGCAGTTCCAGGTTCCTGCCTCTAATGCAGAGATTATACAGCTTGACGAAGAAAATAATCTATGGCCTGCTCAACCATTAAATATAATAGAATCTGCACCCAGAAAATATAGCAAAATATCTATGCCGCATAAATAACAGTGTGACCTATCAGCCAATATAGGATGTGGAATCCATATCGAACTTGCTCACTATCTTCAGGAGTGATCCATCTCCTCCCCTCAGAGATAGCAGTACAGGGTACTGTTTCCACAGATCATCTGCGCTCATTACCGACGCAGGGTGATCCTTTCCAAAGGTTGCCTCGGCAACATTGTGCGTCATTATTCTGGCCTCCTCCTCATTTATATAGCCTACGGAATGGAGATATTCATGAGTCAATATTAAGTACACGAATGAGTTGAATTCTCGGGTGTTTTTAGTGATCTGCTTCATGGCGTCAAGCAGAATTTCGTTCATTACGATGTAGTTTCCTCCAATCTGCCAGAATGCTCCCAGCCCAGCGGGAAGGTTGGAAAGGGCAAGCCCAAGTCCAGATCGACCTTTGCCAGTTACTCTCTTAACCGTCTTCTTCACGAGACTGAACACGCTGTCAAAATCCATTTCAGAATCGAGCAGATCAGCGAAGAACTTATTCATCTCAATATCCGACTTTATGCTGGTGCTATTATTTAGTGATAAAGGCCGCCTTACATTCAAGTCATCGGAACTAAAGGGTAACTCGGAAGGAATCATGGGCAGTTATCAGGATATTTTATAAAGCTTTACTGAAAATTTCTAAAATCTGCATTCCTCAAATTCCAGACGAATTCTAAATTCGCAACTATGAAAAATCTAAGTTTCTAGATATGAGAGAGGGGATTTCAATATTAAACGCCCGAATATGGACTCCTTGAAAACTGTATTTCCGCATTAAGGCTTTTTATGTTACCAGCAAATTCCCACAATCCATTCTCTGATGTTTATTGCAGTTAAACTGGAACCCTTAGGAAGGTTTCTTTACTTTATTGGAGTAAGAAGTCTTGGAGAATGAAAATCAGCATCGATAAACTACTTTTGACTATTTTAAAGTAGGGCCAAGGTACAGAAGTGGTGTCTTATAAACACTGGTCATTAATAGATATACCATTTTCACAAGATATTCAGAAAAGTCCTCATGCATGAAAGCCCTTGAAATGATTACCGGTTAGAGAGGATTTTTAAAGATTGAGGCCTCACAAATATTGCTCTGGACAAAGGATCCTTGACGATTTCTCAGAAAACACCCGGATATTCATCATACTGAAGAGGAATCCTATAATCATGGAACCTAGGGGATATGGGATAATCATCCGAAGATTCATGATCTATCCCATTTCATACATGGGAAAATACTTCAGAAAAAGCACCCCAAAACCCGGCATCGCCGTCGACAGGATATCTACAGGTCACATTGTATTTCCGAGAAGGAACCTGATTGAGACATAGAAATTTTAAGAGGGTCTGGTTCAGAAAATGATGTTTGGGGGTGGATGGGATACTTATGTCCCAGAGTCGAATAATTCTTCAAAGTTTAAATAGGATTCATAACTGTTATATTATGGAAGAAGAATCAATCATTGAAAGTTTCGTAAGGGTAATAGAGGGCACTAAAAGCACTGCTGAATTCATATTTTCAGACCTCAGCGTAAAGATGCCAGGGATGAATGCTTCGGTGGTCATAAATGGCACAGTAAGCATTACTGCAAGGCCAATTCATGAAAAGTCCACGAAGTAATTCAAACTATACTGGAAAGGGCCTCACAATCGGAGGGTCAATGAGAGTAAGCCTCAACGGAAACCAGTTCCTGGAGTTAAGGGCCCAGGGAAAGCAGCTTTCTGTCAATGTAATTTCTCCTGGATATGTTCACAGGATTTCAAGGGCCATACCACATTACTCAGGGAAGATGAGGTTTCTTAGGTATATTTCCCTGATCCTTCAAAAGACAGGTTTAACCTTGGAACTCGACGACAATGGAAAGGAGTTTTTGACAATGGGTTCCGGAATACATGGATTACTTGGGCACTTTAAAGTGAATCCCATAAGATCAAGAAAATTTCTTTAAAAATACCCGGTTATTTGCCCAATACAAGGGTTTTTTCGGCCTCGAACTTAATATCTGCCGTATTTAGACATGGAGGTTTGTAAAGCGAGGTTATTTTACCCAGTACATTAAGAGTTTTAGCCTTCTCCCATGCAGGATTCTCTTCGAATGGAATGCACGTAATCAAAATACTTATGTGTTTGCTACACTCTTTGGATCTCGAATCGGCAATATCAAATTCCGCCTTCTATTTCTTTTATAATCTGTCTACCTGAATGCATTGGATCGGATAGAGAATTTCTGTAATCATTAACTATCGCCTTCATCGAACCATAGTGCCAAAAAAAATCTAGCTGGATTTACCAAACACTTATGCACATAGAAAAATTGATGGGCTTATATGCCAAAGATAAAGGTTTGTGTTGCAGGGGCTACAGGCTGGGTTGGAAAGGAGTTGGTCAGAAAAATTTCTGAAAGCGCAGATATGGAACTTTCCGGAGCAGTCTCTCGGACGTTCTATGGAAAGCCTCTTTCAGAGATTACGGGAAACAGAGAACATACCCTGATTGTATCTGGTTCAGTCAGGGAGGCCCTCAAGAGGGAAACAGACGTTATGATTGACTATACTTCGGCGGAGTCAGTTAAAACCAATGTCATGGATGCAATAAATCTGGGAGTAAACTGCGTAATCGGCAGTTCCGGTTTAAGTGACGATGACTATGAGGAAATTGATTCATCAGCGTTGAAGATGGGTGTGGGAGTTGTTGCAGCTGGAAATTTCTCTCTTTCCTCTGCATTGTTACTCCATTTCTCAACTATGGCAGCCAGGTTCATGCCAAGCTGGGAAATCCTTGATTATGCCTCAGATACAAAACCAGACTCACCAAGCGGAACTGCAAGAGAACTGGCGTTCAGGTTGTCGGAGATAAGCACCCCGAATTTTAGCATTCCTCCAGATAAGATAATTGGCGAAAAGCAGAGCAGAGGTCTGACTTTGAAGGGAAACCAGGTTCATTCAATAAGATTGCCAGGCTACATTATCGGGTCAGAGATAATTTTTGGTAAAAAGGATGAAAAATTGATTCTCAGATATGAGGGGGGAACTGGTGCAGAACCGTACTTGGATGGCACATTGCTGGCTGTAAGGAAGGTTCAGCAGCTTAAGGGGCTGACACGAGGTTTGGATAACTTGCTGGATCTTTAAAAATGGAAAAAGGGGGTTTATAAGAATGGAGCCATGGTATAGGAAACTCCATCCGGATTGCCGACAGTTGTAACAGAAAGACCATCGCGGCACTGCAGATCACCTCTGATGTCTGATAAAAGCATACATAGAATGCACCGCTGGAGACAGAGAGAATTATTTCGGCATAAATCAGCGTGACTCCTTTATCATAAAATAGGGGTTCCTTTTCTTCTCCTGATCATAGACTATCTTGTTAGATGTCTCGAGTGCCTCTGAAACCTTCTCAGCATCAAGGTTCGGATGTTTTCTGAAATGCCAGTAAAGGTCATAGGTCTGGAAAATGTGCCTGGGAAAACTGACGAATCCACGGAGATACTGGGGCATCATCTTAAGAATGAATTCATAGGCATTGTTCACAAGCTGTGTTTTTATGACGGTCTTTTTGACTCCTTTCAGCTTATCCCTGAGGAATTTGTGAATGTAGAAGCTGTATGAAGCATAAAATTGAGCTATCTGATCCCTCACTGGCCCAAAATCGGTTTTCATAACCGGGGTTAATACATCGTATCTGTCCCAGTCCAGAGTAAAGAGTGCGTTTGTCCTCAGGGCATCGTCGAATATCCTTGTTCCGGGGAGTGGTGTGTAGATCGAGAATTGAACCGCATCTGCACCAGCCGCCTCAAGCTGTCTGGAGAAGCGGATCGTGGAGATTACGTCCCTGAATCTCTCATAGGGCGCACCGATCATCATGCCTATTAGAACAATTATTCCACTCTGATCAAGAATTTTAACTGCCTCCACAGATTGAGGTGTGAATTCGCCCTTGTGCATTTTTTTCAAGATTTCTTCGCTTCCTGATTCAACTCCAAGGAATGATATTCGCATTCCAGCCTCTGATCCTTTCCTGATCAGATCAGGATGCTTTGCAGTAACATCTGCCCTCATCTGGACTATCCACTTCATATCGAGTTTCTCTTCCAATATCCTGTCAAAAAGCTGTTCCCTGTGTTTAACATTCGGATGTACAACGAAAATATCATCCGTGAAGAATATCCAGTTGTAGCCTGCAGCTTTGGCAAGGCGCATTTCCTCCAGAATCCTCTTGTTTGATTTGTTTCGCCACATGTTGCCCCAGGTTGGTGTGACCGAACAGAAATCGCAGGCATATGGGCAGCCTCTGGAAGTTTCAAGACACATTACCCTGTCATCAGCACCAAACACGCTGAAAGTATATCTTGAAGGATCCAGAAGATCAAATGGAGGCAAGGGCAGGCTATCAAGGTCGGCAATGAGCTTTCTGGGCCTGTTCTTCTTTATTTCGTCGCCACATCGGTATACAATGCCGGGTATATCCTGAAAGCCCATGTTTTCAGCAATGGCCATTGCAATTTCAAAGATTGTTTCATCTCCCTCACCTAGAACGGAAATGTCAAACCCGGACCTTATGATCTCATTTGGAAGAAAGGTAGCATGGTGCCCGCCTGCCACAAGAATGGTTTCTGGGCTTTTTTCCTTTATCTTTCTTGCGATATACCCTGCAGTGTTATGTGCTGCTGTTGCATGCAGAGTGATTCCAACAAGGTCTGGCTTGAATTGAAGAGCCTCCTCGACTGCATCATCCAGTGTGAGTTTATCCCCCTCCATATCTATTATCTTTATGGAACTGTCCTGGATCCTTCTGATTTCCCCCGCAAGGGTTAATAGGCTCAACGGAGCAGGAAGGAAACCCCACTTTGTCATGTATGCACTGCCCGTTTTATTAGAAGGTCTTATAAAAACAGCCCTGAGCGTCATGTTTAAAAATAAAATTCAATGACATATCTTTTTTGTCAATTTTTTGTTAACATCATATTTATCTTCCTAATAACAATTATTAATTTTCCTTGTAAGAATGCTTTTTTCGACATATATTTTTGACTGTGAATCTATTCTTAGCATGCCTGTAGATGACAGGCACTATGTAAATAAATTTCATAACCAAGAGTTAGCAATGATTATACCTTGATATAAGGGATTTCATAAGTATAAGCAAACACAGTCATAACAAATCTTGACAGATTGGGTCCGGTGGCTTAAAGAAGAATATTAATTCCACAGTTCCTTTGCTAGCAAATCATCCTGCGAAATTAATGTCTGGAGCCGTTTTTACAAGATAAGACCAGTTGCAACATGTTTTCTAATGAACATTTATGGGTCTGCCCGGATTTGGACCGGAGTTTCCAACTCCCGAAGCTGGAAGGATACCAGGCTACCCCACAGACCCATGAGGGTTCATCGCACTCTTGGTATAATTTTTATGCTGAATTTAACCTTATTCGATATTTTATTAATTGTTCTACGAGGGTCGTTTGGCTATAACAAGTCCAATTGTGATAACTGTATTTATGATTTCTTGAAATGAAATGGCTTTCATGAATCGTACCTGATTCAATTTCAGGTGACAAAATTAGATCTAAATTAGTAATTCTTAGGATAATTTCGATCATTCCTTTCCAATTATAGATTAGAAGAAAATCGATTCCCAAGGTAATAATTTCAGAAATTAGTCAAGGAATAAAATAAATCAATCATCAAATATAAAGCAAAATTTCTATCGTCGTTATATAGAATGACTGTGTTCTGGATCCTTTAATAGATTATCCTATCGTGGGAATAATCATATTAAAGAAATTAATTGACCCATTCAAAATTCTATATTATATTTCTTAATAGTAACATATTAATACATTTCATAGCATAACTTCTTTGAACTCATAAATTTTCACACAAATACCCTGAAGGTGTGAATAAATGAGAAACAAAGGTGGGTGAATTGATTTGATAAAACAGGAAGGTTTTGGGCCCATGGATACCATGAATAGTGCGAAGTATTCGCATTTTCACAGGAATCTCGCAATAATAGCTTCGCTCGGTGCTTTTACCGATCTCTATGTAATACAGGCGCTTGGAGCCAGTACATTCAGCATTGTCCCTCATTTTTTAGGGACAACAACTAACTTCGCATTTACTGCTTCATTGCTATTTATCGGTGCTGTCTTCGGTGTATTCAGCATGGGAGCAGTTGTGGATAGAATAGGAAGGCGAATTACGTTTATACTGACACTTGCAATTACCTTTGTCTTAAGTATTATCAGCGCCTTTGTTACCAGCACCTTGGAATTGAATATCGTTAGATTTCTGCTGGGTTTTGCTACGGGTGCAGATTATCCGGCTGCAATGACCATTGTTGCAGAGTTTATGCCATCTAAGGAGAGGGGGAGAGGTATGACTTATCTATGGGCAGGTTTTACCCTAGGAGGAGTGGCGGCATATCTGCTTGGTTACACCCTATTCACTACAATCGGACCAGTAAGTTATGAGTGGAGAATAATGCTGGGTTCTGTTGCGGTTCCAGCATTTATCGGCCTGATACTTAGAACGTCCCTTCCTGAATCTCCAAGGTGGGCAATTGAAAAGAAGAGATACGATGTTGCCATAAGAAGTATAGAAAGGGCAACCGGAAAAAAATTTAAGGCTGAAGACCTAGAGGCAACAAGAAAGGCTCTTTTCGAAGATACTGTTTCAAACATTAAATTACATTACGGTTCCTATGCTCTGCTTCTAATCCCACTTGTAATTGCTGTGATGCTCTTTAATCTGGTTCCTGGAGCATTATCAACCCTTAACCCGACAATACTTTCTTCACTGGGAGTGTCTAAATCTGGATCGTTACTGTATAGTGCCTCTTTCCTTGGGGTCCAGTTTATTGCAGTAATGATAGTTGCGTTCTCGATCGATAAGGTTGGAAGAATGAAATGGGCAGCCATAGGTGGTGCTCTAGAAGGCATATTTGGGCTTATAGTGATAGTTGCGTATCATAATGCTATTGCACTGTTTGTGCTCTTCATGGGGCTTTCCTTCTTTGCCTTTATCGCCGTTCCAGTCATGAGAAACAGTGGTTCTGAGTTGTTTCCAACAGAGTTTAGAGGATTTACCAGCGGGGCTACCATGACAGGGGACCGAGTTGCCAGCGTTATTGGTCTTCTCCTTACACCTCTTTTATTAGCCAGCGGTGTAAAAATTCTGTTCCTGACCTACGGTATCATAGGTTTGGTCGGTGCAGTTATAGTTTTCATAGGCTTAAGAGGGAGGAAAATAGATAAACTGACACTTGAGCAGATACAGGAGAATATCCTTGAAACAGGCAAATAAGAATATGGCTACCTGATTCTAAATTTGGGCAATTTTAATTTCTAAACAAAATTGCCCCTTTTCTTTAATTTTACACTTTTTATTGTCTATCTTCATTTGTGCAGGGCATTAAACCTTAACTTGCTATAATGAAAAGTAAATTAGGAGCCAAAGTGATTATTGACGCATATTTTTGGCTATTTTCAATGGTAGGGATTGAAGTGATCGATTCTGAGAACTTTGCGAATTTGCCATTTATGAACCTCAATTATTCCTTCGGCATTTTTATGAATATCCTGCCCTGACGGTCCGGAGAATTAAAATTTTTCAATGCATTGTCTGCTTGTTCTAGATCAAATATTTCCCAGGTCTTCACTTTATAATTTTGAATGATTTTTATTGCATTATATAGGTCGACCCTCGTTCCTCCTCTTGAACCGATTATTGATTTTTCGTCCTTATAGAAAGGAGTCAGGGAAAAGCTAACCGAACCTCCAGTTATAGAACCATAGGTCACATACCTGCCTTGAAAAGCAGTCAAGGAAATACTGGTATTCCAAGTTTTAGAACCTACGGGATCAACTACGATGGAGCACATTTCCCCACCCGTAAAATCAGAAATTGAGTCCAGTGCATTCTCCGGTGTAGTTATGAGGTCTGCGCCGAAATCCTTCAACCATGAACTTTCCTTCCTGGATATGGCAATCGTTTTAGCACCGGTTCTCTTTGCGATCTGAAGGGCAAACATGCCGGTATTTCCGGTGGCACCAAAAACAGCAACTGTGTCTTCCTCTGACAGCGATGCCTTTAAAAGTGCATGATAAGGTGTAATAAATGAAATTGGAATGCTCGTCGCCAGTTCATCAGGAATCGATTCAGGGACTCTGATGACGTTTTTTTCCGGTACTACCATATATTCAGCGAATGCTCCATTTTGATCCACACCAAACCTCCCCCGATTGTAACAGAGGTTCTCGTGCCCTCTGAGGCACATATCACAAGTTCCGTCGAAAATTCTGTGATAGACTATTACCCTGTCATTGATGGCAAATCCATTAACATGGCTTCCTATCCTGGAAACTCTACCCACCAATTCTTCTCCAGGAATGTGTGGAATTGGGCTTATAGGACTACCATTGGCATTGAGTTCCCTTGCCATCGTATAATCCTGGAAATGGAGGCCCGCCATGATTATCCTGATCTTTATTTCGTGTGGCCCCGGAGACGGTTCAGGAACATCCTTGATCTTTATGTTGTCAATCCCTTTCTCTTCGAGCAAAACAGCCTTCATATAATTACGTAGGATAATCCACTTTAAAATTTTTCACGGGGGTTCAAACCCTGAATGAACTTATGAATTGATTTACAAACCTTCATGCCTTCTTGGAAAGGGAGGATCATGTGACCATCACATAATTCAAACCCAAATTCGCTGTATAGATTAATTGCAGATTATCAATAGAATGACAGGAAAGATGAAAGTCTGGCTTACACGACTTAAAGAGAACGGGAAAGAAAATTGAAAGCTGGGAAAGGTTAAATAAAAATCTAATTATTCAATGGCCGAAGGTTGTTCATAGATTGAAAGCCGAAGATGCATACAATAATATTAACATTAAGGAACTGGAGGCTTTCCTTGCTGTTGCAGAGACACTCTCATTCAGCAAAGCTGCGAATAAACTCAAAATGTCACAGCCTTCTGTAAGTGTAAAGATCAAAAGCCTGGAAAATAGCTTTAATTTGGTTCTTTTTAAGCGGGATGGTGGTAACGTTGTCATAACCCCAGATGGTCAGAGACTACTTGGTCCCGTAAGAGAGCTGTTCTACAGTCTTCGAAAAGTCATCAACACCATGAAGACAGCCCCAAAGGAAAATACCATTCGTATAACGGTGAGCGAAGCCATATTCCTTTATTCTTTCCAATCCATGCTTGAAGAACATCGTAAATTATGCCCAGATGTTCAGTATCAGACTGTAATAGGAAACGCAACTACAAACGTTGAAAGACTGGAAAATAACGAATCAGATCTGGCACTTGCGGGATGGGTAGCCAAAGAGAGACCCAAGTCGGGGAAGCTGAAAGTGGAAAGAGTTGGTTACGACGAGCTGGTTTTAATTGTACCGATTCAGCACCCTCTCTCACGCCAAAACAAGGTATCCATTAAGACGGTGAAAAAATATCCTTATGTAGGTCGAAAACCCAACAGCGGTGTACAGAGAACTGTCACCCAGATTTTCAAGCTCATGGGAGTAAATACTAATGAGGTTCAAACGGTGGCTGTTTTTGATGATGCCTCATCTGTCATAATGGCAGTATACAGAGATCTTGGTATCAGCATAGTAAGCAAATTGCAGGCGGCAACAGCCGAAAAAATAGGACTTATAAAAATGCTCAAGATAAAGGAGAAAGTGTCCAGAAGACCAATTTTTGCAATGATCAGAAAGGACGCACCCCAGAATATAGTGGACTTTTTTGAGTTCTGTGTTAATTATCTTAGAAAAAATCTCGGAGAACCGCTTAAATGAATTCACCTGTATCCCTTAATTCCTCATTACTGTATCCGAACCCTGGACCGTGTCTTGGGATTAGGCTTCCATTTTGAATTTGAATCCGGTTTCTCACAATGTCCTCCTTAAGCTTCAAGGGACCTACGAATTCAGCATACTGCATATCCGGGTATTTCCAGGAGGTTGGTGTTCCCAGGTAGAAATTTGCTTCAATGGAAGTTCCCAAAGACGTGGAGAACCCATTTCCAATGACACATCGTATGCCGTTGGATTCAGCGAAGGATGCTATTTTCCCAGCTTCGGTTATCCCCCCCGATCTCATTACCTTTATTTTTACTATATTGCAGGCTCCTGCCCGGATCAGATTCTTAACTGCATAAAAAGAGAACGCACTTTCATCCGCCATTATGGGTATTCCAGATTTTTTTGTGATTGAAGCCATTCCTTGGATATCCTCCCTTTCTATGGGCTGTTCGAGAAGTGATATTTCGAATTTTTCAATTCGCCCGATAAGGTTGTTCGCAAGATTCTCAGTAAGTCCCTGATTTGCATCAATCCTGATCCTGAAACCGTAACCAAATTGTTTTCTTGCCTCGTATATCAGGTCAGGAAAATCATCCAAGTCCCTTGAGATTTTATATTTAATGCATTTATAACCAGCATCAAGCCATGAACGTGTTTCCTGTAACCTTTTGTCTTTACTGCCAATTCCTACCCAGCCAATCAATGGTATTGGGCGATCAATGGTCTGTCCCAGGATCCTGCTTACTGGTACGTTTTGTGACTTGGCCTTCAAATCGTAAAGGGCAGTTTCTACCAGAGACTTTGACATAAGGTGCCCATATACCCTTTCATTCATTTTTTCACAGAATAAGGGGATTTCCAGTGTATCACTGGACATTAAGAGTGGGAGGAACTCCCTGTTCACGACCTCCTGTATTTCATACCATGTTTCCTCTGAATAATTAGGAGTATCCGGTTCAATGGAACTGATCCCAACCTGTCCGTCTTCTGTTGAAAGCATGAGTGCAATTGATTTCTGCCGAACTTTCGCAGCAAGAGAATTCTTGTATGTTGCATTCAACGGTAAATCATAGACCCTAATTTTAGCATCTGATACCCTCATGTTTATTACACCGATTTCTGATCTATCATGATACTTAGGAAATGTTCCATTCCTTAACATCCTTACACACAACAGTCGACGGAACTTCCCAAAGCCAGTTAAACCAATGAACCTTGGAATATTATATGTTATCTATTAAAAACAGTAATAGGAATCTATTAATAAACGTAATTTATACTAATTCCTGTGGTAAAATATGGCGTCTTTAAGCAGCAAATCTGATATTTCTCCATCAATTTTAAAAGATGATTCACTGACTTTTTCCGAAAAAATTCTTACCCTTAGGGACGAGTTGAATAACTCTGATAAACAAGCTGTTAGATATGCGGGAGACTTCGTGATTTCAAAGGTGGACTTTACCTTTGCCCATGATGTTCAGGGGCCCCTTCTTATAGAAATATTCAGAAGCCTTGAAGGTAAAAGGGTTTTTGATCCGGAAAAGGTACTGCTAAATATAGACCATGATTTCCCCGCAAGCAGTGAAAGGTCGGCTAACCTGCATAGGATAATGCGTGAATTCGCAAAGGAGCAAAACATCCACATACAGGAGGGGTCCAACTGTCATCAATATATCATGGAGCATTTTGCTGTCCCGGGTATGATCATAGTTGGAGCTGATTCTCATACTACAACAATGGGTTCAGTTGGTGCCTTTGCCACCGGGATGGGGAGCAGTGATGTTGCTTCAATATTCCTCTCCGGAATGACCTGGATGCGTGTCCCAAAGACAATAAGAATTAACCTGCAGGGAAGGTTGAATCCTGGAGTTTCTGCCAAGGATATAGCAATAGAGATTTTGGGAAGGATTGGAACTGATGGTGCAAATTACTGTTCCATAGAATGGACAGGTACAGGAATTGGCAATCTCTCAATGGACGCAAGAACGACTCTCACAAATCTTGGTGTTGAGATGGGAGCAAAAAATTCTGTTATTGAGCCTGATGGATTGACACTTGACTATATCAGGTCGAGGGGAAGATCTCCAATGCAGGTTATCCCATTCGGCAAGGAGGCCGAAGTCTACAAAGAAATAGATGTTACACTGGAAGATGTCAGCCCAATGGTATCCATGCCTGGCACACCTGGAAATGCAAAGCCTCTGTCTGAAATTCCCTCTGGCCTGGACATAGATGTTGTCATAATCGGAACCTGCACTAACGGGAGGCTAGAGGATCTTGAGAAAGTAGCCACCGTATTGAAAGGTAAAAAGGTTAAGCAAGGTGTCAGGCTTATTGTGACCCCTAATTCCCGGGAGGTCTACAATAAGGCCCTTGCTAAGGGTTTCCTGAGCACCATCTCTGAAAGCGGCGCAATGGTTACTTCCCCTGGCTGTGGTGCATGCGCAGGTTTTTCCAAGGGTCTTATAGGGGAGGGAGAGGTGGCTGTATTTGCAGGACCAAGAAACTTCCCTGGCCGACTTGGATCTGTTAAATCAGAGATATATCTTGCTTCCCCGGAAACAGCAGCATACTCGGCCATAGCAGGTAAGTTATATTCTGATAAGAATGAAGGTGGAAGATGATGGACAGGCTCAAGGGAAAGGTCTGGTGCTTCGGAGATGATATCAGTACTGATACCATTTTGCCCTCAAAATGGAAAATTGCGTCTTTTGAGCTAACAGAACTAGGAAAACATGCAATGGAAGGGGCTGATGAAAGCTTCGGAAAGAAAGTTAAGGAGGGAGACTTCATTGTTGCCGGTACAAATTTTGGTTGCGGTTCCAGCAGAGAACAGGCACCCATGGCCTTGAAAGGCAGCGGTGTCAGAGTCATTATAGCTAGAACCTTTGCCAGGATTTTCTTTAGAAATTGCGTTAATATTGGACTTTATCCTCTGGAACTGGATTGGGAGAATGGATTTTTCGAAACTGGGGATGAAATTCAAGTAGATTTCACAAAAAGGATAGTGTTGAACATTACTAACGGGAGGCATATGTCATTTGTTCCACTGCCTCAGTTTCTGGAGGAAATTTTCAATGCAGGGGGGCTGAAGCCCTTCCTCAAATCCGGTAAGAGCCTCGTCAAACTTGTGGAGGCTCAGGATCATTAGACCGTTTGGAGGAGACATTATATGAACTCTGATAAAAACTATGGCCTTGTTGTTGTAGGTGGGGGAAATGCTGCACTGAACGCCGCAATCAGTGCGAAGGAGACTTCACCTTCGAAGAGGATTCTACTGATTGAAAGGGCACCAAAGGAGTTCAGAGGAGGGAATTCCAAATATACAAGGAGCATACGTTATGTTCACAATTATGATAACTTCAGCAGTGGTCCTTACTCAAAAGAAGAGTACATTAATGATGTAATGAAGATAAACAAGGGAGAATCTGACCCGGATATACTCAATATGGTTGTGGAAGGTTCCGGAGAGATGCCTGAATGGATGAAGAGACATAAAATAATACTCAAGCACGCAGTAAAAGGTGCCTTCCATTACGACACAGCCAATGCCTTCATACTTGGGGGCGGGAAACAGCTGCTCAATACTTACTATTTTGTTGCCGAAAGACTGGGTATTCAGGTCGTTTATGATACAATGGTCCATGACATAAAATCCAGTGAGAATGGAGTTATATCTGTCCAGATAGAAAGAGATGGGACCGGGTTTCAGGTCAAGGCAGACAGGTTAGTTGTGGCTTCCGGAGGGTTTGAGGCAAATATGGAATACCTCAGAGAGGCCTATGGAGACAGGGCAAGTAACATAGTCGTACGCGGTGCGAAATATAACACCGGGATTCCCCTGAAAGCTCTCTACAGAATGGGCGCAAGCAGTATTGGAAAGCCCGATCAGGCTCACTGGACCGCAGTGGATGCGAGAGCACCAAAGTTTGATGGTGGTTTTGTTACTAGAATAGACCTTATTCCGCTCGGTATAGTTGTCAATAAGTTCGCAAAAAGATTCTATGACGAGGGCGAAGATCTGTGGACAAAGAGATACGTTCTGTGGGGACACCTTGCAAGAGATCAGCCAGATCAGAAAATTTATGTCATAATTGATAGCAAAATGATGGGCGAGACTCTTGTGCCCATGTATGAAGGCATCAGAGCAGATACTATAGAGGAGCTTGCCAAGAAGGTAGATCTTGACCCGACAGCTTTAAAGAGTACGGTTGAAGAGTACAACACCCATGTTTCGGAGGACGTCAATTACAATCTGTCGAAGCTTGATGGGAAAAAGACCACAGGACTCAATCCCAATAAATCAAACTGGGCGAGGAAGCTCGACAAACCACCATTTTATGTTTGGCCAATGCTCCCGGGAATCACATTTACCTTTCAGAGTGTCAGGATCGATACCAAGGCCAGGGTCCTGGATAAGAACAACCATCCAATAGAAAATGTATATGCGGCTGGAGAAGTCACATCTGGCAATATATACGGAAGGGGTTACGTTGGAGGAACAGGACTGGTGATTGGCACTGTAACAGGAATAAAGGCCGGAAGGGAGGCTGTTAGTAATGACTGAACCTAATATTTTGAACATGAATAGACTTAACACTGAGAATGAAGCCATTAGACAGTATATGATTTGCAACGCATGCAGACATTGCGAGGGATTCTGCCCAGTCTGGGATGCTATGGAGAGAAGAAACTTCCTGGAAGCAAAGGATATCAAGTATTTTTCATATCTTTGTCATGACTGCAGGGACTGTTTTTATGCTTGCCCATACAGTGAACCCCATGAATACGGACTTAACATTCCAAAATTGAATAGCGACACCCGGGTGGAGATACACAGAAATGAGACGTGGCCCAAGCCACTTACCAGAGTCCTGAATGGAACATACCTTGCTGGAACCGGAATTTTGATACTTTCTGCTGCTGTGCTCTTTTCGGTAGTCATATATCTGAACGGACTCTCTTCGCTCTATTCTCCACAGGCCTCAGTTTATTCGGTTGTTCCCTATGAATTCCTTGTGATAGTCGGAATGGTTCTCGGCATATATGTTATCGCTATGTGGCTGGTCCAGGGGGCTTTTTTCTGGAGAGATATAGGCGGCAACAGGTCTGGCATACTTAAGATGAAGTACCATGCTCTCGCAATAAAGGATGTAATCTCCCATAGGTGGTTCAAGGGAGGGGGAGCTGGTTGTGACTATCCGCAGGAAAACGGAACAAGAACGAGAATGGTGTTCCATATGCTCATGTTTTTTGGAATACTTCTTGCAATTTTGGCTACATCATCAGCAGCAGTTATTCAGCACATAATAGGATATTTTCCTCCATACCCTGTTCTATCTTTGCCTGTTCTTTCAGGAACCTTGGGAGGTTTAATGATAATCTCAGGTGCCTTTGGTTTCCTGTATATGAAATCCGTTTCCGATAAAACAAAGGCAAACAGCACCATGATTAAGATGGATTACTGGGTGGTGTATCTTTTGCTATTTACAGCCATAACAGGGATGTTTTCACTGGTTACAAGAACCTATTCTTACATGGGTCTGGTATTCCTGATTCATCTATCCTTTGTCGGCACCCTTTACATTGTTGCACCATACAGCAAGCTGAACCATATAATATTCAGGTATTTGGCGCTTTTAAAGGAAAAATCTGAACTGGGAACACAAATGAAAGCTGTTAAAACTACTTCTTTTGCCAAACTTTAGATAACCCTCTCACTATTTTTATCAATTCCATGCACTATCTATACAAAATTTACCGAGGCCTGATAATAGGTCATATTTTAGATTTAACCCAAATATTGGGGCTTAATACGGAAAATTGTATATCATCTGTGAATTGGTAATTTAGAGAACATCGATATTGATATACGGCATTTGCTATATCAGAAATTGTCAAATAACATACAAAATTGAGTTCGTGAATTGCCGATATTGAAACAATGCAAAAGTGGAAATATTTATAATCGTTTGAACGCTTAACCATATGATGGAAGCATCCGAAATCACCATTCTGGACGAATGGGTAGATAAAGTAGCATCCCTTGTTAACCCTGAGAAAATTTACTTTTGTAATGGTTCCAGGGAAGAATATGAAAGCATCACTGAATCTATGGTTAAAGAAAAAAAACTAATAAGACTCAATAAGGAGACGTACCCCAACTGTTTTCTATTCAGGAGTTCCATTAACGATGTCGCAAGGACAGAAAAATCCACTTTCATCTGTGGAGATTCCAAATCTCAGGTTGGCCCCTTGAACAATTTCATGAGTGTAGCTGAAGCTGAGAAGATTACTACGAAACTGTTAAAAAATTCCATGAAAGGTAAAACCATGTATGTTGTCCCTTACATCATGGGACCAGCGAATTCCCCTTTCGCAGAAACGGGCATCGAAATCACAGATAGTCCGTATGTGGTTGCCAATATGTTCATTATGACCAGAATGGGCGAAGTCGCCCTGAACAAAATCAGAGGGGAAGCAAGATTCGTTAAAAGTATCCACTGTTCTAAGGACCTCAACCCCGAAGAAAGATACATTCTCCATTTCCCATGGAAAAAGACTGACATTGAGTCAGATATAATCAGCATAAATTCCGCATATGGCGGAAACGCACTCTTAAGCAAGAAGTGCCACGCCCTCAGGATCGCTTCTGTTAACGCGAAGGAGCAGGGATGGCTTGCGGAACACATGCTTATACTCGAGGTTGAATCTCCTTCCGGGGATATGCACTATATCGCTGCGGCTTTTCCCAGTGCCAGCGGAAAAACAAACCTGGCTATGATAAAACCACCGAAGGAGTATATAAAAAATGGGTGGAAGACAAGGTTAATAGGAGACGATATTGCCTGGATGAGAATTGGCAAGGATGGAAGACTTTATGCCATAAATCCTGAAAATGGCTTCTTTGGAGTTGTACCAGGCACGAGCCACCATACGAACCCAAATGCCATGGAAGCTATCAGGGAGGATACGATTTTCACAAATGTAGGGCTTACTGAGCACAATGAACCGTGGTGGGAAGGTCTTGAAATGCCGGAAGGTTCTTTAAAGGACTGGCAGGGGAACGACTTTGAGCGTCGATCTGGCCAGAAAGTGGCACACCCCAATTCAAGATTCACTACCCCACTGCATCGTTACCCTGAATTATCCCAGAAGGCGGATGACCCCATGGGTGTTCCGATATCTGCAATAATATTTGGAGGGAGGAGAGTTAACACCATTCCACTAGTTTTTGAATCCTTCCATTGGAACCATGGGGTCTTTCTGGGAGCCACAATGGGAGTCGAACAGACCGCAGCTGCTGAAGGAAAAGTAGGTGTGGTTCGCAGAGACCCAATGGCTATGAGACCTTTCTGCGGATATAACATCAATCAGTATTTCAAACATTGGATAGAAATTGGAAAGAGATCGAAAAAACTTCCAAAGATCTTCTACGTTAACTGGTTCAGGAAGGACTCCGAAGGGAATTTCCTTTGGCCGGGTTTCGGGGAAAATATGCGCGTTCTGGAGTGGATAATAAAGCGCTGTGACATGAAAATTGAAGCGAATTCCACAGAGATAGGTCTGGTTCCCAAGCCTGGAGAAATCAACCTTAATGGCACAGAAGTAAGCAGCGAAAGGATGGCCATGGTTACATCTGTCAACAGGCATGAATGGGCGGATGAAGTCGCCCAGATAGAAGATTACCTGAAATCTCTTGGTGATGGTATCCCTGATGAGATAAGAAAGGAGTTTGAAGAACTCTCTATAAGGCTGTCCCGCTGAGCAGAAAACCCGAAATAAGTGCAACTGCCATGGCTGACAAAACAGTCATCCCTACATTTTTTGTTCTCAAGGAAACTAATAATGCAACAAAAAGGGCAATAAAATCAGTAATCACATGGGATGGCAGTTCCTCAACCATAAGAGAGGAGAAGGCAGCTATGGAAAAATAGCCAAAGAGCCTGTCAAGGTTTTCCCCTTTCGATTGCCTTCTAAGCAACAACCAGGGAACAAGGCGCTGAACCAGACTGAGGATCCCAAGAACGATAATTGTTAAGAGGATTGTGTAATTCAATGGCTTACCTCCTTCCTCATTATGAGCACGGCACCAGTGATCAGGCCAGCCAGGATAGCAACTGAAATGAAATAGTCAGGAAGATCGGATATTCTCACAACGAGAGCAACCGATATTGATACAGCGGCAACTATTACCCCATCCCTGTTTTTTGTCTGAGGGATAAATAGGGAAAGAAACAGGGCTGAGAGTCCTATTGTCAGTTCCTCCAGATATTTTAGAGGCAGGCTGCTGAATATAAGATATCCTGCTATTGATGACAGAATCCAGTTGGCATATCCGAACATCGAGAGGTTGAAAAGCCATTTCCAGCCAGGCGTGTCTGCGGATACTGCCAGTGCGTACACTTCATCCGTGATGAATGGGGCGACCAGAAATACTCTCCGCAGGCTGAACACCCCCATCTTCCTTTCAATATGCGCCCCATAGAAGGAATGCCTGGAATTCAGCAGGAAAGCAGTCAAAAGAATTCCAAAGACGCTGAAACCTGATGCCCAGAATCCCACAAATGCAGATTGAACAGCCCCGGAGTAAACAATCAGTGAAAGACCAATCACATAATACAGAGGTATCCCGAAGATGAACGAGATAGAACCGAAAACAATACCTGCAGGTACATAACCGAGTGCTATGGCGATGTAAGGGGAAGAATTATTCCCGGCAGATGGTTTGATGTCATTTACATCCATTCCTTTGTCTTCGCCTCATCTGTGATATTACAAAACCCGTTTGTCATTGAAAGAAGGATTCAGTAATAAACAACTGCATGCGTAGAATCAATTAATAATTAACTTGAATATTATGATTCACTCAAAAAGAATACTGTGAAATGAAGCGAGTGCCGGGATCGGGGTTTGAACCCGAGACCTCCGGATGTCTCAGAACTTTTGGTCCTTATGAGTCCGGCGCTCTTCCAGCTAAGCCACCCCGGCAACAAAAAATTACGAAGCCTGTCCTACCTCAGTCTCTGCCGGAGGTGATTCAACAACATTGTGTGTTCCAGCTTTTGAAAGCTTAACGGACTTTCTGATTTCAAGTTTCCTGATTGGATAAATGTCCTTAGCGGCGTTCACTATGTCGCTGTATATATCATCATTTATGACATACTTTGAAAACTCCCCGTAGGACATGGCTGATATCTTTTCTGTAAGGAATCTCTCAACTTCATTCCGGATCTCCACAGTCTTTGATCCAGTAAGCTTTCCATCGGTGACAATAACCAGCTTGACAGTTACATCATCTCCTGTGGATGTTTTGAACGATTTTACTATGTCCATTCTCTCCTTTCTTCTCCTTACCATTCTCCGGATATAGTCATCGCTAAGCGTGTGCCCCATGAACTCAGTTTCACATCTGCTTCCCTGGCAGGATGTTATCTGAAAGATCATTCTTGCGTTGGATTTCTTGAAGTTCCCTGTGAGGTCAGAAACGGGTATTTCAACCTTTCTGCCTATCATGGATTCTGGAGTGCTTCCAATACCCATGATCAACTCCTTGCCCGAAAAGTAATCGGGTGCAACAATCGTATACCAGTTCTTTTCCTTCCACTTATCCTTGGCCTTTCTCTGACCTCTTTCCTTTGCCATTAAATCCCTCTAATACTATACATATAAGTGATAGCAGCGTAATGCCATTTTTAAATTAAACCTTTCTGTCACGTGAATCTCGCCATATCCCGTTCCCCATTTCCTGTCAGCATTGAAACCTACATGTGCAGCCTGAGTCGGCCAGACCTGCTCTGAGTCGTGGAATCCAGATAACAGTAAACGGAGACGGGCAGAACCTCCGTTCCGGTCACCTATCTAATCAGAGCTGCAGTCATGCAGTGAGCCCCACCGTATCCTCCAGTCAGTTCAGAGAGGTTGATCTCAATGTTATCCACCCCAAAATCCTTCACTGCCCGTGAATGCGGAAAAAGGTTGTCCGATCCAATTGTATCCAAATCTTTCCTGACTGCCTGAAGGAGGGACCCATGGAAAACTCCTCCGGAAAGCAACCTCTTCAGGACCTGACCCACGTTGACATTTACAATCAGTTTATCCCTCAGTGTGAGGAAGTTGGATGAATAACTCATCTGTTCACTCACACCGAGGTTGATATTCGAAAATCCCTTTTTCTTAAGGTATTCGTAGAGATTCAGGTTATCCTCTATCTTCTCCCCTTCCCTGGAATATATAGAAAGCTTAGCCTTTCTCATGAGTTCCTCAGAACCCACAGTAACACCATCCCCGGCTATATTGAAATAGGTATCTAAGTGCATATTGACCATGGGGTCTCTCTTCTCATCCAGGTCCATGAAGTCATAAAGGGGGTTCTTAACAACCCCTATCTCATCAGACTCCACAATGCCAGATTTTATCATTTCCAGTGCCCCGGCTTCAGTTGTCCTGGTTCCTGTGCCTATGAGAGAGAATTCTCCTGCGGGCATGAAGTCACCTCCTTCGAAAATAGAACCAGGCGATGTGGATCGGACATTATTTGTACCAAAGAGTTTACGGAATACAAACTCCGTCAATCCGGTTTCACCCTTTCTCTGATTCCTCTTCATGTTACCTATAAAGACACCATTTCCACCCACAGCCTGCTGATCTCTCATGAAATACAGATTCGCAAGAGGAACGTTGGAGTATATTCGAGGATATGCAAGATTATTTGCCTCATCCTCCTTGAGATCAACTGACGGGTCCAGAGTCAGTGTATTAAAGAGAGTGCTGGAATCAAGGTAGGTGATATTCTTCCTGAATTCCTGTGCCGACTCCTGAACTCTCTCCATGTTACCATAGAATTTCACTGTGGATATGACCTCATCCTCCAGCCGTTTCCGGAATTCTGGGTTTCTGTCAGCGGTGTTGACCACGAGATCCCTAAGAACATGAACCTTCACCCCGTTTTCGCCAAGTGTCCTTATGAGGGCAAGATGTTCCTTCCTGGCCTTTTCTGTGTTAAATGGCCTTTCGAAAAGGAATGGCTTTGGAGCGAGCATCGCGTAATCTATTTCCATTCCAGGGGTGTGCACCATGACCTCCCTGAGTCTATCCCATTCTCTTATTACTTTCATAGTTAGGGGAGAGGCACAAAGCATAAGAAAATATTCAGACCGGCATACTCATTTATTGGATGAATGCATCTTCCATCATGTACAAGTTTGAAGCTGTCACAGAGAAGAATATCGATAGAGTGTTTCTGGAGCTTGGAAACGGGTTAAAAGAGAAGGGTTATGCAGTTCTTTCATACGTTGACCTTAAACAGATTCTGAAGGAAAAGCTAGGTTCAGAGTTTCGCGGGTACTATATTCTCGAGGTTTGCCGTCCCGCCGCAGCCATGGAATTGATTTCAAAGAACAGTGATTACGGACTTTTTCTGCCCTGCAAGATAGTCCTTGAAGAACTACCTTCCGGTAAAACCGGTATCAAGATGCTTCTTGTAACTGAAATGGCTTCCGGATTTTTGAAAGAGGGGGATGAGGCGGAAAAATTTCAGGCTGAAATTATTGATGTGATGGAAAAGATTTGAAAGTCAGAGATTTATAAATCATATTTCATTAATTAAATTAACTCAATTTAAGTTTTGATGTAATATCTATTAACCATAAAAAAGGCGAATAGATAACTTATAATATATCCTCACCTATATATTATTATGGAGGATAAGACCAATCTGAAAATATTACGACTACTTGTTGAGAATTCAAAAACATCCCTTCATGAGATAGGCAGGAAAGTCGGGATTTTCTCACCTTCAGCAGTTAGCAGACGAATTAAGGAGATGGAGAACAGCGGCGTGATATCAAAGAATACGGTGATAATCAGCCCCAACCGCCTGGACATCAACTTTATGACTGTAACCTTTGTGAGGGCCCATTACAGTAAAGAATATCAGGAAATACTGGGGGAAAAACTTAGAAGCATTCGTGGAGTGGTATCTGTATATTTTCTCCTGGGAGACATAGATTTCGTTCTGATCACCCTGAGCAAGAACAAAGAGGAATATGGTGAGATCCTCAAGCAACTTATGGAAATACCTGAGATAGAGAGAACGGATACCAGGACTGTCCTGAAAGTCTATCGTGAAAACGATTACGGATCAATAGTGGATACCCTAATGGAAGGAGTTGAATAGCTTAAACTAAGGCCGTCTGGAAACCCATAGACCTCACACCTCAAATGGTGGGAACAGTCACCCAAGGAGCCTGCTTGAATGGTCCTGTTACTCCATGAGAAGTTCCATTCCTTCTTTTCGCAGTCCTGGAGGATTGGTAATGGAAGATTTAATTACAATCCATATATTATTCAAGCGGAAATGACAAAGAAGAAGTTTGCTTCGGATATGATAGATAAACCTCTTGTGAACAATGAAGGAGAAACCATTGGCATTATCGTTAACTTTGTCGTGGACACACTGTCCGGAACAGTGAAGAATGTTCTTGTAAAACCTGAGGGTCAGGACAGATATGAGGATTTCTCAGTTGACAAGGAAAACCGTTACATGATACCTCTGAACAGAATAAAGCCATTCAGGGACGTTTACGTCACTGAGGTCAAAAAGAAGAAAATAGTCAGATAATCATATGGCAACGGAATTTCCTCCGAGAAAATTTGGTCCCAAAATCATCATTTGTATATTAGCAAAAAGTCAGTGCCCGGCAAAAGCATTTAAAAAATGGAGTGAAAAATATTCATAAAAAAGATTAAGCGGTTGCTGCCTTTGCTTCCAGTTTTTTTGTCCTTATGAAGAACGACAGTACAAAGGCAACAGCCACAAGGCCGATTGTAAGTATCACAGCTGCATCAGGGAATCCCAGAAGTCCTGGTCCAAGGAAAAGTGGGACTACTCCGACGCCCACAAACTCCATGACAGTGAACATGGAAGTTGCCAGTCCAGCCTCTCCGGGATCGCTGACATACTTCACCACTGAAGCCATACCCATGACCAGCAGCGCATTTCCGAAAACGCCGAAGAAGAAGAATGTGACTGCGAGAAGAACTACATTCGGGGAGAATGTAAGGGATATTACAGCTATGGAGCCAACAACAAGAGACATAAGGCCATTCATCACCAATCCAATCCTGCTCTTTCCAAGTCTCTCAAAGGTTGGAGGGATTGTCAGGGAACCAACTGCGGAACCAATGTATGCCAGCCCAGCTATGAGACCGGCATTGGAAATTGCGTTGTTGACATGAAAATGCAGAAGCATAGTTGCAACCTCAGTACCTAACATCACCGCCACCCCTGCTGATGCAAAGCCAAGATACCAGTTCTTGATCATCCCCGGTTTGAATGAACCTCTTATCGATTTCCTTGCGTAGTAATTCGGATACCCTTTGATGGCAAACAGATATAAGACCAGTGCAACCAGAGCAACCACTGCGGGTGTGAGCATTGCGTAGAATATGTGGTTTCCGGGAATCAGATAAGGACCAAGGAATCCACCTGAAGCAAGCCCTAGGAAGAATGATGCTGTTGTTATTCCGATTATCAGATGCGCCTTGTTCCTGAACATTGATTCGGAAACAGCACCCATAGAACCATAGAGGAATGGAAGACCGCTGGCAGCCACTATATCAAAGAGGAGAAAGGGTATATATGTCGGAGAGAAAGCACGTCCCATCAGTCCCACTACTGCCAGAATGCCACCAACCAGGAAAGATCCCCTGACTGAAAAGAGATGGGTTGTCCATCCACCGAGCAATGCCAGTATCGCTGTCGCATATCCATATATTGAGATCAGCAGGATGGTCGATGATTGTGTTATGGACAGATCAGACCCAATGACGGGAATAAGCGGGGCAACCACGTACTGCCCAAATCCGGCTGCATATAGAAGGAGGCAATATGGTACAATCCTTAGATAGTTCTTCCGTTCTTCATCTGCAGTTAACTTATAGACCTCTTTTAAGTCTGTTTTATTTTCCATTATTAGAAAGAAATCCATATTGGTATTTAATTTTGTTCATTATAAGTTAAAAAAGACGTAATAAAATAAGTTTAGTTCCATCAGGATATAATTTTAGTAATGCATAGAGGCATTATTGAGAAAATAGTGTTGGATATTCTGATCTGCAGTAAAAGAGAGAATTTAGATCAGTGGGGCAACTGGAAATATATAGTGATCAGAACAGCAGATACAACCTGAATTGCGACGATCTGATTTGTCATTCTGCTAATTCCTATTACGTCTTTCCTGAGTGTAAGGAAGTGATATGCTGATATTACCAGTGAGGGTAGAAGTATAAGGAATTCCAGGGGATAAAATGCCTGCAGAGCAAACCCTGCAAATAGAACAAAGAAGTATATCAGGGAAAAATGCAACACTCTGTTGCCCTTTGGATCATCTTCGGGAAGGTGATGCAGATACCTGATGGCTGAGGCGAGAAAACCAAGGAGAAGCGAGATCATTACCATCTGTGATGTTACAGGAGCACCGAAGGCCATTATGGCACCTACAACTGAGAAGAAACCAAAGGACATGAAGGTTGAAATCTCTCCAAAACCCCGGGAATTGAACCTGAACGGAGGTAAAACGTACATCAGGGAAACTGCGACTGCCAGAATTCCGATTATGAGGACTTCATACCTGCGGTAATAGAAAACAATGAACAGACCTATTGCAATTGAGATAACGGCTGAGATACCGAACAAGGATCTTACGGTTTCAGGCTTAACTCCCATCCTTTCAATGAGATATGAACCGATGGGGAAAAGGGTATCTTCATTCCGAAGTATCCTTCCGGATCTGTTGTCAAAGAAGTCCATTGAAAGGTTCAGCGCTGCCTGCATGAATACCACGACCCCTACAAGAAGAACAAAAAGCAATGGGTTACGGAAGCCATTGTAAGACCAGACAACGAGTATAGGAGAAAATGAGGTGAAATAAAGTGGCATCTTCAATCCTTTGGCAATATCAAGCACTATTCCTGAATATACGCGAATTTAATAACTTGTCCCTTATAGTTATATATCATCCAGCAATATATGTATGATATCAATGGATCCTGCTGTTTTAAAGCTCTTCAGAAAATCCAAGACTATGACGCTTTCCACCACCGGTGTAAAGACATGGACCACAAAAACATATTATGCGATGGATCATGGTTTTATTTTCCTCATAGAAAAAGGAGGGCTCACACTGAAGAATATTCAGGAAAACCCTGAAGTCAGCTTTGCCATTGATGAGAACAAACTGAAGGTTTTCGTCCAGGGAACGGGGAGGGTCGAGATTCTTGGAGAACCGGACAATTTTGAGAAGGAGAGAGGAATTTTACTCCATAAGGTTCCTGAGGATGCCGCATTTGCGCACCATGGTCATGTTTACATTGCAAGACTGATACCAACCGAGATCAGAGCCATGGATATGCGCGTGGAGATGCGGAGATTCTCGGAGGAGATCAATCTTGACCAGATGAGGGAAAACATCCACCCCATTCTGAGGTCCTTCAGGATGTGGTCTTTCCAGCAAAGCGTCATAACCCTCCTTATAGGATCTATACTGGCGGAGAAGATCAATGTTATGTTCCTTCTTCTCTCTGTTCTTGGTATAATGGCTGCACATGGTTCCTTCAACGTCCTAAGCGGTTATTTTGATTACAGGAATGGAAATGATAATGTCCGATCACTGACCAGTTCGAGGGTATTTGTGGACAGAATGGTTACACAGAAACTGGTCTTGATGACTTCATTCGCAGTTCTTGGGCTTGCACTTGCTGATGGAATCTATCTTGCCATTTCAGTACCTTCAATCTGGCCATTCATATCCATCGGAGTCGTAGCCGGAGCTCTTTACAGCGCCCCAAAAATAGGATTCAAGAAATACGCCATGGGAGATCTTGCGGTATTTGTCGCATGGTCACCAGGGATATTCCTTGGGAGCTTTGTTCTTCAGGGCGGTGTCATTACTCTCCCCATTCTTCTCATCTCATTCGCAGTGGCTCTGCTTACGGTGAATGTTCTACACGGAAACAACTGGAGAGATATTGAAGACGACAGGAAGACCGGTGTAAGGACAGTAGCAAACTTGCTTGGGGAGGAGGGGTCCAAATTCTATTATTACTCCCTGATCTGGGTTCCTTATCTTCTTGTCATTGTAGCCTATTTCCTTTCAAACAGTCTTTACCCTCTCTTTGCCGTGATGCTGACCGTTCCATTGGCAATCCAGCTCACGAATATTGCCAAGAACCGTAAGAACATTAAACGGGGGATGCTGGATATGCTGACTGCCAGAGCAACATTCTATTTCGGGCTCTTCGGAGCAGTGTCCTATGTTGCTTTCACATATGCTGCAGGAATGCTTCATCTTGTATATTAAGCGAAGCGGACTGAAATCAGTTGAATGACCGCAGTGAAGTGAGACGAAAGTTTTCTTCGTGGGTCAGAGACCTCATCAGAAATAACCTTATAAGAACGTTCAAATATTCCATATCTGGTTTTGTCGGGTTTCTGACACTTGAGCTTCTGACATTCATAAGCCTGGCATCAATGGGATCAGAATATCTCTTAATCATAGACCTCTATTCCTTCTTCCTTGCCATACTGGTTGAATTTCTGATAAATGAACACTGGACAACCAGAAGTGAGGGGGATCACAGAGGGGGAAGAAAAGGATTCTTTTACAGACTTATGAGGTTTGAACTTCTTAATGTGCTTGGGAATCTTGTGACCTTTGGCGTCGAATTCGGCCTCTTCAGGTTCTTTAATCTGAGTCCCCTTATCGGGAACCTCATAGGATCTGGCCTTGCTTTTCCAGTAAATTATTACCTTCAAATGAAAAACGTCTGGGGTATAGACCCACTAGAGATGATGGATCAATAGCGTTTCAGACCACAGGGAAAAGCCTGATTTACGATAAAATGAAATATTAGTTATGAATGCTCTCACATATATGGTCGATCAGGTCAAGAGCAATCAAAATGAGTTCGGTTTCAGGAAGTATTTCTGGGGAAGGGTCATGGGACTTGGACTCCTGATCATTGGAACGGCTTTCTATTTCACCTGGTCAGCATTATATGGAACCTGGACTGATGTAGGACTTTATTCATTTGTTATCGTCCTTGTGGTATTTGGGCTTCTTGAGCTTGCCCTTGTCCAGTCCAAGATCAATGACGAAATCAGGGAGATTGAGCGGTCCCGCTAATAGGAGACTAGTCAATAATACGCAACTTTTTGCAGTATTTACCGTCTGAGTAATAGCATTCTGAATAATTATAACCTGCACCTCCTGCGAGGTTTGCAGGTTTTATCCCATCAAATCCATCGAGCTTTAGTGGCATCATATCTTGATCGTTAAGCTTCCTCGTTCTGAATAGAAAAATATGAGAACTGTTAAGGGCAAGTGAGGAGTTTGAGGATTTAAGAAAATCATCAACATTCTGTGATACATTCATTATGATGGAATTGAAATGCCTGCTGTGCCTGACCATTCCTTCAAGTAATTTCCGAGCGGGATCGGATGCTATTGCCATGTGGCTTTCCTCGACTAGAATTACTTTCCATCTGGCATCTGCAGACATAAGTTCGTTGAGTTCGGCCATTACGCTGTAAACATAGTCATTGAAGGTGGAATTTTCAGGTTTCCTGAAGATTCTGATTTCATCAATCCCTGAATCAGTGCGAAAACTTGATTCCTGGTACTCGCTCAAGGGGTCGAAAATGTATAGAGTTCTGATGATACCCGCATCAATCAGGCTTTTAATGATCATCCTGCAAAAATAGGATTTACCAGATCCTGTTTCTCCGATCACCATGAAATTGTTCCCACGGCCCTGGATTATGTCCAGCAGCACTTTTTTCCCATTCAGATCATTGATTCCAATGAGGATGCCATGATCCTTTCTGTTTCTCACAAACAGAGGCAGGAGGGATGCGCAGGCAGAGGCATTCATCAGATACGGATAACCGTTGCCGCTGATAAAGGGAAAGAGGTGTGAGATTGACTGCATTGTTGGCTGCTCTCTTTCAAGACGCATCCTGAGATAGGAAAATGCTGAAACAAATCTTCTCTCAAAGTCCGGAAGGTCGGCCGGGTGATTTCCTATTATTGAAATGCTCATTGAAACATTCATCAGGGGGTCCTGATTCTCCTTCACCCTTTCTTCCATATGTTGAATTGTCTCGATCTCCGCTGAGATACCGAGATGAGATTTTCCCATGCGTTCTCCATTCAACTCAACTTCAGCTCTTCTCGCAGCCCTGGAGGCTGAGAGTATTTTCAGGGATTCGTCATCTGCGATCCTTTCAAAGGAGAAATGTACGACCGACATCACTCCTGACCCTTCAAGAAAGCTTAGAGCATATGGGGAGGCCTCAGAGCTTGAATCTAAAAGGTTCAGGATCAGTGCATTACAGGGTTTTTTTATGAACATCCTGCCAAACACGGCATTTATGCTCTCGTTTAATAAGTTCATATTAATTCCTAAAAGACTGGCAATATCAGCTTTCAGATCACTGAAGTTCACATTCCTCCATCTGAAACCCAATCTGACCAGCCCCTCCTTCAGTTTCGTCACCTCTGAAAGAACGTTTTCCTCTGGAACCTCCTCAGTTTTATTCCCCTTCGACCACAGACTGATGATGATTCTTTCGTTTTCACGGGACCCGGGTAAATTTTTCATGTATGTATGAACATCAATCCTGAGACGGGTGTCCCTGATCAGTTCCCTTATCCTCATAAGGAGTGAACTCTGATCGCTGATCCTCATCTCCAGTAAGGGAATTCCTTCCAATTCAGCAAAGACAATGAATTTGCTTCCAACTCTAATTCCCTTGAATTCCCCCTTATCAAAGGAAGAGTAATTGTACGGAATTCTCCGCACTGAATGATAGGCAAGTCTTCTCGCATATCTGATCACCTGAAGATAAATTGCGGTACCGTTAATTCTTCCAAGGGTAAGAACGGAAGCCGCAATCAGAATAAGGATAGAGAGGTAAGGATAAAGCTCGAGAATGGACATTGAAACCAACACCGAGGGGATCAGAATGAGCAGTGAATTGTATTCAAGGCCAAAGAGCCTTGGCTGGTGGTTTGCTATGTTTGCAGGGATTCTCGGATACTTCATTTCAATCAGAATGCCTTCTGTTTTTCAATTCCTCGTTGACAGCTTCCCTGTATGGGTCAATCTCAGGCTTGTGGGCCACCGCTGATCTGGAGGAGGCTGAATTTCCAGAAGGTAGTTGTATCAGCCGGGAAACACCGCTTCGAAAATCCCCAGATACGATCTCGGAAAATGACCTTGAATAACCGAAAGTACTGGATATGACTGATCCAGCAGCCAAGGATCCAAACAGGTTCATGAATGGAGTGTGAGATGGCCCTCGACCGCTGAAAAACATATAACCGGGTATCAATGATGGAAGTGCCAAAAAAGCAAGCTGGAGTGGAACATACGAACTGAATATGCCCGAGAGGTATACTGAAAGCAGTGCCAGGAAAGGAAAAATAGAGAATTCAAGGATTATCTCCCAGAGTACTCTGGCATATTTCTCAAAGTAACCTATCAATGAAAGCATTGTAAATACCGGAAGTATGGGAAGTATGAGAAGAAGCAGTGCCTGTCTGATTGCCAGTATCGAGAGAAGAAGAATATCTACACCGAAGTATGCGGTAATCAGAAGAAACTCCAGGACTGACTCTATTGAATTGGAACCGAAACTACTGTCAAGAAAACCGGCACTGATAGGCAAAAGAGCACTGTTTGCTATTCCGGAATGTTCCCAGAAATAGGTGTATGCAATCCCCAGTTCTCCAAAGATCTCCAGCCAGATAAGAGTACATGCAAATGAAGCAAACAGGATCAGGGAGGCTTTGTAGAGGCTGGATCCTGTATTTATAGGTGTCCTTATGTTATTGTAAACCAGAAAATACACCGAAGCAACCACCACAATAGGTGATATGATGTCGAGGGAGATTCTGCTAGAGCTATCAAGCAGGCTTGAGTAGGACTGATTTCCCAGATACGATGAGAGAAAAGCATGGCCAGGGGAAAGTCCAAAATTCATGGTGTAATTCCATATTGTATTCACCAGGATTTCATATGGTATAATTATGGCTTTAAGGAAAGAGGCTAGAACTGCCTCTAGTGTTCCAGCGTATTGCATTCATCCACCAGAGGCCACATATACAAAAACAGTGTAAATAACACCGCTTACTGCCAGAGCATAAATGAATGTGCCTATAATAGCGTTTTTCAGTCTTAACCTTGCCTCAACCCTCTTATTTTCATCAACGCTGAAGAAACTAACAGCAACTGGAATCCAGAGTATGAGCATAAGTATTGCAGAAACTGAAATTATGAGTTCATCTATGCGTCCGGTGATACCCTGTAATTGAGCTGATATTGAAAATATGACCGTTTTTGGTATTAATGCAACTTTTAGCATTCATTCAGAAAATGATAAAGTTGTATAAATTATATTTGTACCTGAGACTTCTTTTTTGCCTCCTCTAGATCCTTCAGCCTGATGGAATTCCGATCCTTTCCTTCATTGAACCTGATTCTCTCTTCATCTGTTTCCACTATTAATGGAGGAACTTCAATGGGTTTACCACTTTCATTTATGGCAACATATGTGAGGAAACATGTAGTGGTGAAGCTTTTATCCGCAGTTATGGCATTCTCAGAATATACATCGACCTCAACTTCCATGGTTTTTGCCGTGACGAAATTGATTCTGCCCTTCAGCGATACTATATCCCCCAAATGTATGGGTGAAAGGAAAAAAAGCCTGTCTATGCTACCGGTAACGGTCTTTCTTCTGCAGTGCCTTGCGGCAACTATGGCTCCAACATTATCTATCCATTCCACAAGCCTACCCCCATAAAGATCGTTGTAGATATTTGTGTCAGGAGGCTGTACCAGTCTCTGCAGTTCCGTGTAAGAATCCGTCCATCTTTTGGCTTCCATAATTACTCCATATATGAACCAGAATAAAACCTGATCCAGAACTGCAAGATTCTTTATTTTCCATTCGATTAAAGTCCCTGATGACTAAAAGAATTGAGATAGAGAAAAAAGCAGCTGCATTGAGGGCTGCGGATTTGATTGAAGATCATATGATTATAGGATTGGGAACCGGTTCCACTGTTCACTATTTCATTGAGGAGCTGGAGACACGCATAAAAAACGGCCTGCAGATTTCATGCATTCCAACCTCTGAGGAGAGCCGGAAACTGGCCGAAAAAGCTGGAATGAAGGTGTTGAAGTCTGTTAAAGAAGAACTTGATCTGGATGTGGATGGAGCTGATGAAGTTGACAGCAAGGGAAATCTAATCAAAGGAGGGGGAGGGGCGCTCACAAGGGAGAAGATAGTGGCGGCCAGCAGCAGGAAGGTTTGTATTATAATCGACTCTTCAAAATATCATCCGGAGGGTTTGGGGAAATTCAGGATTCCTGTTGAAGTGCTTCCCTTTATGCTTGAATCCACAATTAAACGTATAGAGCAATTAGGAGGGAAAGTTTATCCCAGAGAGAACGGAGACTATAGAACGGATAATGGCAATTCAGTGCTTGATTGCGATTTTGGAATCATTCAGGACCCGGGAAAGACGGAAACAAAGCTGAAGATGATCCCTGGTGTATTTGAGGTTGGAATTTTTCACTCATTGGCAGACATTGTAATAATGGGTACTGGAAACAGCACAAAAACTATATTTCAAAAATAGGGGATTTGTTTGATCACTCCTGGAATGAGTGGAGTTGATCAATGTTGTTTCTTATTTCATCAATTTTGTTTGAAAGATCCTGTATTATCTCTTCAAGTATCTCATTGAAATCCTTTGAAAGTTTGTAACCATGGATTGGCCTTCCTTTTCCTTCCTTCTTCATGTTTCGTTTATTTATCCAGCCCTTTCTCCGTAACCACTGCATGGCGATAGAAACTTCCGGCTGGCGGAGGCTTGTTTCTCTTTCTATCTCGACGCTTGTAACTTCATCCTTGTCCCTTATGTAAACCAGGGTATATGCGACGCTTCTTGGAATATCCGATATTATCAGATATTTCGCCAGTTTATCACTAATTTCTGATAGAACCATGTTCTCCATACGTAATATTATAATTATATATATATGTATCTTTGTCTAATTAAAAGTATAATTACTTTTCCTTTTCAGGAAAAAAGTGATTAAAGATTGAAAGAAAATAAGGTAGGATAATGAGAATCAGGATTTAGCCAGTGCTTCAAGTTTACTTATTACGGTATAAAGCGCTGTTCTGCCATGAGCAGGTATATTCGGGTCATTCGCCATGTCATCAAGAATTGATGCTGCTGTGGCACATCTCAAATCGAATCTATCCTTTTCGTTATTCAGTCTGGATTTTGAGTCCAAGGCGCTCTTTCTCACGTTCTTAGGTATTGTCACGTCCTGTGACATCTCGTCCAGCAGATAGATAATCTCGTCGTATAGCCTAGAATCCATTTTATCACTCTCCTTTTACCTCACCGTTCAGCTTTCTCTGAGAAAGAATCAGCATAGTCTTCATTTTAGTAATCCCGGGTATCTTACCAAGCTGGTTTACCAGAAAATACTCAAATTCTTCATAGCTGGGGCACCTTACCTTGAGAAGAATGTCGTAATCTCCCGTAACCACATAAAGATCTTCTATGGAATTCAGCTTCAGCGCACTCTTGACTGTTGTCTCCATCCTTGAAACATCTGTTTCAAGTCCTACAATCGCTTTTATTTCGCTGTGTTCCTGCAACCTCCCAAATGTTGCCCTCAGTTCTTCAATTTCCATAGTACACCTCGGCGGATTTTATTAGAAGCTCTATGCATCTCTCAACTCGGATTGACTGTTGAGGCTGAGCATGCAGAGGGTATCATATCGTTGCTTAAACCTGTTGTCATTGATCTGACAAGTTATGAAACGACTCAGTTTCAGATATTGGTTAAGAAAAATAATTGAAAAGAGGAATGCCCAATAGAAATGAATAGTCTGACAGAGAGTTTATTTTTTGACGGTTTGCTAAGATGGCATGAAGGGGCCTACTTTATACCGGCCCCATTAGAACAACATTTCAAGTGCGAAGAGAATAAGATTAAAACGAGGCTGATAACCATCAATATTATTATAGTTATAGATGATTTGCTCCTTGATTATGGCACTTAGCGACAGAGAAAGGTGGGAAATTCTTCTTAAAACCTCGAGTATCGTTGGAGGAAGGAACAGGGTTGCTATAATATCGAGGTTATTTTTCAAAGAGGAGATTCTTTCCTTCAATCAATTGAAAAAAGACTTAAACGTAAGCTCAATGTCTCTATCTAGAGATCTCAAGTTACTAGAAGCCATGAAAATTCTTAAGAGAGACGTGAGCCAGGAAGGACCAGTCAGGGTCACATATACACTTACAGAAGATGGAAGAGATCTTTATTCTGCATTCAGTCAGTTGGAATTATGGGGTCAAAAACATTTGAATAATAAAAATTGAATAATAAATTAAAATTCAATCAGCTCTTGATTCCCTGGGGTGACGGAGATTTTCCTTTGTGGTGGAGTATCTTCATTACAACAAAGGACCATGATCCTATTGTGAGCCCGTAAACCACATGTACTATGAATGCAAACAGGAGAACCTTTCCGGCTACTGCGTCAACGGCCGATTTCCCAAGTAGCGACACCATCACTGGTGCGAAAGCCAGATAGAACAACGGAACGAAGAACACTATGAACACCACTATTCCGTAAACCAGTCCCAGTGCAATCATCTTAGGCGCACGGGTTCCCTTAAATGGACCAACGGTCTGAAGCAACGTTATAAATAGCATTGCAATTACTGAGGCGGCCACATAATGAACCAGATATCCAACATTTGTTGCAGACGATACAGATGCATGGAGCGATAGTCCGTACACAAGATATACGGCGTAGTAAGGTAGACCCAGGCTGGATGCTGCATAGAACAGTATGAGCATTATAAAAAACCCGCCCAGTAATCCACCCGGTATTACATATAATAGACTTCTATTTTCGAATTTCAGGTTATCACCTGTATTGGTATATTTATAAACCATATAATATAATAAGTCCCAGTTACGTTATCAGGTAACATTGATGTGACCTATCACAATTGGCACCAGGTCAGTTCAAGGAATTCCGGACTTCCTTTTTTTGGTCTTGAAGCATAACTTAGGATAAGTAGGAAAGATTTTTGTAATACAATACTATCAATGGATTCAGCTAAAATCTGATGCAACGACGTGTTTTTGAAAGTTGTGCGCATTCGGATTATATCTCCCCGGCTTAGCTCAGCTGGTAGAGCGGCGGACTGTAGAGGGAAATCCACGGTGAGAATACCGCCGTTATCCGCAGGTCTCTGGTTCGAATCCGGAAGCCGGGATAAGCAACCGGTGTAGTTTCCATACTACACCAGAGTAATAATTAACTGATGGCCTGTAATAAGATCTTTAATTTATTTTCACTGCGACTTCATCAGGCAATTAATGGATTTGCTTATTGACGGCTCTTTAAAAAAATTGTGAGAAATGAAATGCAAATCAATAGTTTTCAATGAACCAGGTTAAAAGATCATGATTCAGCGAAGCAAATCCTCAAGCGGATTGCTCATTTCTCTTATTTCCTGTACCATTATATTGGCTGCAGCCAGCTTCTGAATAACTCCTGAAACATCGTCCGGAGAGTCAAGTTCCAGCATATAGTACCTTCCCTCGAGCTTTGCTTGGGGAAACACTTCAGAGAGATTTTCAGCCCTGATACCGATCACATATTTTCCCATGGGCACTTTGTCAATATCCCCATTGTAGGCAATGGTGCCATTGTTGATTATAATAACTTGCTTGCCTATCTCCCTTGCTTCGTAGAGATTATGCGAGGAATAAAGAACAATCTTCTCCTTTGAAATGCCCATCAAATCTTTCCTGACTTCGCTTGCGACCAGGGGATCGAGATTTGTCGTAGGTTCATCGAAGAGATAAACACTCCTATCGCTCAGAAGGCATTTTGCCAGGGATACGCGCTTCTTCTGACCCTGACTCAATGAAACATAAGATTTGTCCATTAGCTCATCAAGACTGAGCATCTTTATTGCCCCCTTTATATCTGCCTCACCTGCTTCAAGCAGTGTTGCAAAAAGGTCGATAATTTCCCTTACGGACATGCTTAAAGGAACTCCTGCCTGATGCGGCAGATAAACACATTTCTGCCTGGCTTCAGGATGATTGTACGGATCGAGATCGTCAATGGTCAGGGTACCACCATAAAGTTTCAGTATACCGGTGACTGTTCTGAATATCGTGGTTTTTCCGGCCCCATTTTTCCCAAGAACAACGTAAATTCCAGGCCTGTCGATAGATATGTTGATGTCATGTAACACTTCCTTCCCGTAATATCCAGTTGAGAGTTCCACCGCTTCTATATGAGTCATTTATACACCTATGAAAGAAACCTCTCCCTTACCATCCTTACGTTTGTAAATAAAAACACGATAATGAAAAGAATGAATGCACCGGCAACATATCCTCCCAGTATGAGGTAAAGCTGGCTGAAATCAATAGGGCCGAAGAGACCCCTTTCGGAAAATATTGAAAGAAATAGGGGGATTACTGCTAATATAACTCCGAAAACCGGTGCGAGCCCAGCAGGTGAGTTCACAAATGTCATTTTTCTGGTTAAAGCCTGAGACACGAATGCAACGGAGGTCCCTATCAATACTGCAATAAGTGATATGGGAATAGTATATATCAGAAGTTCCTTCAGGAAAAGTGTAGGAATACTCCCATTCAGGCTGAAAACAACAACAATTATCTCCCCGACTGCTACAGCGATTATCACCATGCCAAATAAAAGGGCCGTGAGAATAATTACCCAGAATATGTCCTTGGTTTGATATTTTGTGGATGAAAGTATGAATTCAAAGAATCCGTTCTCTCTATCCTCACTATACAGCGCAGGAGCCATCATGGTTCCAACCACAGTGAACACTGGAGCAATAAAAGGGAGAATCAACGCTACAAGATACAGTGAAACGTCACTAAGCCCCAGAGATCGGGCAAATGCCTTCAATGCGTCAGCCCCAGCGCCTACACTGCTCCTTGCACCAAGAACCGTAAAGATAATCAGGAAAAAAAGAGGGAGAATTATCCCTACGGCGAAGAAAGCCTTTCCTTCCTTCAGATAGCGTCGCAGATAAAGTTTCAGGAGGATATTACTCAAATGCATCACTTGAGATGAAACAATGCCTGAAGGCGAATCTAATGTGTGACAATGTAGTCGAATTCCCAGGGCCTGCGAAAAATGTCTGATCTTTGAAATGGCAAACTGAACTAAGTATAATCACTTTTCACATTCCTCCGGTCCATAATTTTCAGTTTACAGAGTCATATCTCCTTAATTTCTTTCCCATCAACATATAATTTGATCGGTGAAAAAGCCCTGATATCAATTTCCACATTATGCTTCTCTAAGTTCCCAACATCCAGCTGGAGTTTTCTTGACGGTGTCAAATTCGCGACGTTGATAACCCTTTCACCGTCTACTTCCACTCTGATGTACTTAAAAATCGGGTTCGCGTTAACGGCAATGGTGTGTTTTTCACTTTCGCCTATCTCAAACCTGCCTTTTACCATCTGATTTCGGGTGCACTATATTCTTAGTGGTTAATAAGTTTCTTAGCATAATATAAATTGGCATTTAAAAAACAATTGAGGTCTTAAGCCCGGGAACATATATTGAAATGCCCGATCTGATCCAACCAGCCATCCAAAATAAGAATGCTGGCATTTGCTGCTTCTAATACGGAATATATATATTCTGATCAAACCAGAGAGTCGATAAGATTCAGATGGAGGATTCATGACAACTCAATATTTCATTGAAACAATGATTAGAAGGTCTGCCCCATTTCATGATCTCGAAGAGCGGGAACCAAGGTAATATGATATTCTTCCTGATATTCTCATTATATGAACATTAAAGTGGAAATGAAAGAGTTCGGAAAAACCGGAGCCAGAGTTTCCAGTATGGGAATAGGAACCTATTATGATCCATGGTGGCTTTTGTCTGCAAAGCTGTTTGGAAGGAAATTAAACAGGGATATGAAATTAAAGGCTATAAACACAGCTCTCGACGAAGGTATCAATCTTATCGATACTGCAGAAATTTACGGTTCCGAGGAAATGGTTGGGGAAGCTGTTTCAAACAGAGACAGAGAGAAGCTTTTCATTGCAACAAAAGTCTGGCCGAACCACTTTACTGAAGAGAAGATAGTCAGGTCATGCGAAAGAAGCCTGAGAAGGATGAAACTGAAGTATATTGATCTTTACCAGCTACATTTTCCAAGTAGAAGAATTCCAATAGGAGAAACCATGAAGGCAATGGAACACCTTGTTGACTCTGGAAAAATCAGGAATATTGGAATCAGCAACTTTGGGCCGGAAAAAATGGAGGAAGCCATCTCTTCTATGAAGAGGCATGAAATAGCCTCGACACAGATGCCACTCAATCTAGTAAATAGGAAAAATGAAACGGAGATACTTCCAATATGCAGGAAAAACCGGATCGTTATGCTTGCCTATTATCCCCTTGGACATGGTTCGCTGGTAAACGTAGCCCAATTCGGAAATGATGTTTACGGTAGGATTTCCGGTACCCACGGAACGGTTTCCCCTGCACAGATAGCTCTGAACTGGTTTTATTCAAAATTTGAAGACGTATTCCCTATACCCAGGGCCTCTAACCCGGAACACGTTCACGACAACATCCTATCCATGAGCTGGAAGCTTACACCCGATGATATCACAATGCTTGAAAACCGGTTCATTGGGAGTTCACCTGGAAAGGTTAAGTCATGATTGTTCACCTGTTTTTTCTATTGCATCTGGACTTAATTTTCCGAGTTTTAGTTTGAAACACTTTCTAGTAAATAAAAATAAAGCAGAAGATTTATAGTTAATCTTTCAATCTGCCTTTCCGCTATGGGCCGGTAGATCAGCGGTAGATCGCTTCCTTGGCATGGAAGAGGCCCGGGGTTCAATTCCCCGCCGGTCCATGTTGTTCATTTCCCCGACAGTTTGCACCGCCTTTCCCACTTCTTTCATGGCTCCGATCAATACTGATAAAATCATATGTTTCAGCAAAACTTACTGCAATATCGTAGGTGGTATCGTTACCGTCTATTGCAACAATAACATCCCAGGGAAGCTTGTTTTCAGAGACGAAGCGGCATATGTCATTCAATACCGGAGAAATTCGCTTTTCCTCGTTGTATGCCGGTATAATGATGG
>JAMCUD010000054.1 GCA_023379355.1 Thermoplasmatota archaeon | reverse complement strand
GATCTGCCGGGGGCAGTTATGATTTTTCATAAAAAACTGACTGCGGAAGTACATTTTTCATATCTGGCTATGGAAATTGAGACCAATCAGTCCTTTATTCAATCCCCCACATAGATTATGCTCGAACCCTGGTACTGGATACTGAAGTCGACCTTCCTTAAATTCAGTGCTGACGCTATTCTGCCATGGAATTCTGGTTTTGCAAAGAACATGAGGAATCCCCCACCTCCGGCACCTATGAGTTTTCCTCCCGTAGCCCCCATATTAAGGGCCCGGTCATAGCACTGATCTATGAAATCCCATGTTATGCCCGATGCCAGCCCCTTCTTCAGAAGCCAGTTTTCATGCATCACCTGTCCTGTGGAATTGTAGTCATTGGCTGAGAGTTTCCTGTAAAGTTCATATGCAAGTTCCCTCATGGTATCATAACTCCGGATATTCTGTTCGACCGTGGCCTTCTGGCTGTTGTGTATTGTGGCAGAGCTTCTCTCCTTTCCGGTGTACAGAAGGAGAAGATGCGAATCCAGATTCATCCTGGTATCCTCATTTGAGATCAGCGGCTTCACCTCCACACTCTCATCCCTGTTGAAAACTATCATATTGAGGCCGCCGTAGGCTGCTGCAAACTGATCCTGCTTACCGCCGGGTTCTGCAAGTATTTGTCGCTCAATCTTCACGGCCTCCTGGGCAAGCTGCCCAGCAGACGCAAGTTCCCCCTTGTATGCGTGCAGTGCGTTGAGCAATCCCACGAGAAAAGTGCTGCTTGACCCAAGACCAGTGCCCTGTGACGGTATGTCAGATATTGAGACGATCTCGATGCCACCATCAATTCCAAGAAGTTTCAGGGCCTCCCTCACGGATGGGTGCCTGATCTGGTCTACATGATCCACTATCTCCGTGTGGGAATAGCTCACCCTTATCTTATGGTCAAATTTCTTGTTTACCAGAACATAGATGTATTTGTCAATGGCAGCTGAAACAACAGCACCGGGACCGTGTGTTCTGTAATACTCCGGCAGATCTGTACCTCCTCCAACGAACGTAATTCTCAGGGGGGTTCTGGACATTATCATTCTCTGCTTCATTTATAAAACTCTGATATGATCTTTATTCCTTCCTCTAGAGTTGTTTTAGCCTTGAAACCAAGAACCTTTTCCGATTTTGCTGTATCTGCAAGTGTTTCCATCACATAATTCTTTACTGGCATTTTTACGTATTTTGCCTTCACGTGGGTGCCAAGATGTCTGTTCAGCATCTCGAGCATCTGATTCAGTGAGTAGTTCTTACCTGAACCGACATTAAATACTTCGCAACCCTTTATTTTGGAGGCAAGCAGTAGGGATTCAACAAGGTCCTCAGCATAAACAAAATCCCTTCTCTGTTCTCCATCACCGTATATTACCGGTTCCTGCTTATCCCTTATGTTCCATAGAAACTGGGTAACAAGATTTGCATAACCCCCTTTTGCCTTTTCATATTTGCCGTAAACGGAAAAGAACCTCATTGCTGCTACATTGACACCGAATAGATCATTGTAAAGTTTTGAAAGTCTTTCTGTATATATTCTGGCTTCAGTGTAAAAGTCAGTTACACCTGGAACTATGTTTTCCCTGTGGGGAGGCTTAACACCATTGTATATTGAGGATGTTGATGAATACACCAGATTTACGCTGTTGTCCTTGCAGTATTCCAGAACTGCAGTCATTCCGGAAACGACCTCCGATACCAGGTTTGGATTTTCCCTGTACATTGGGGAAGCTGAGGGAAATCCAAGATGGAATACCAGATCACTCTGCAGTTTGTATTTTCCAATGTTCTTTGCATCATCCCTTATGATCTTGATCTGCTTGCTTTCAATAAGTTCCTTGAGGTTCCCCTCTGAACCCGTATGTAAATTGTCAATTACCGTGACCTCATTGTCGGCAGCGAGAGTCCTGACCAGATTGGTACCTATGAAACCTGCCCCTCCAGTTACCAATATCTCCTTGTTCTTGATCGTGTTCTGCATCAATATCATCACTTGATTGCAAAGTAAGTATAAAATTAATCCGTAGTCACCGTTCAACTTGGATGTTACAGAAGACCCTCCCATGGCGAGGTATGAAAGAAAGAAAATGGAAATGCAGTATTTCCGGAAGGTCATTGTTCAGGACGCCGTAAGGTGGGGTGACACAGTATGGATAGCATATTGCTTCATGATTACCATCTTACACAGGGTGGATGACTGGCATTAAGGTCCCTGTTCCACGGCCAGAAGGAATCCAGGCCCATGCATATTCTGTCGGCTACCTTTTAGGTTGGAACATGGATGCGGGATGTTGAGAAGAAGTCTATTTCAATACAGCACCGAACCGGTGAAGAATTAAATACAACCAGCCAATCTTGTGAGAAATGTCCGAAGAGACTGCCAACCGGGATTTTTCCAAGAGTGTTATCCTGCAGTATGCAAGCTCCGGATCCCTGACCATTGCAGGTTCCCTATTCTATATCTACGCCATGAGGATTTTTCAACCTGTCCAGGTTGGTTCACTCACTCTTCTTGTTGCAATACTTGTTATATTTCCAACCATATTTTCTCTGGGTGTGCAGTACGGTATGCAGCACTATATATCCTATGAACTCGGAAGAAAGAGCCCCAAGGGTGCTGCCTCTATCATCAACAAATTTCTCAAGATCGGCATAGGACTTTTCTTTGTATCGACGCTTGCAGTTGCGGCAATGGCGCCCTATCTTTCCCAGATATTCTTCCACTCAACCGGTTACACCAGGGTCATTGAGCTCCTCTCCCCCGACGTTGGCATAATGGTCCTGTTCAACATACTTGGTGGGATGCTGCTTGGTCTGCAGAAGTACCAGACCTATGGCAAGATCACCATAGTGAGTTATGTCCTTGCCTACGGTTCCGCAGCTGTCCTGACATTCTTTTTCAGATCTCTTGTCTATGTGCCGGCCGGTTGGATGATCGGATACTTCATAGGTGCAGGGGCAATGCTTTACAGAATACTCATCTTCAAGGGTAAGGAACAATCCATAAATGTAAAAACCGGCGAGATATTCAGATATTCCGCTCCACTGTTCTTTTCCTCAATAATAAGCATCAGTGCATCCTATGTTGACAGGTTTGTTGTTGCCTTCTTTCTCAACCTTGGAAGCCTGGGAATTTACAACCTTGCACTGCTGGTTGTCTCATCAGTCGGGATATTTATCGGACCGATTAACAACATAACCCTTTCAAAATTCTCCCAGTTCTACGCACAAAGCGGCAAAGATTCGGTAAAGGGAAGCGTCAGGATCACCAACGATATCGTATCTCTTCTGTACATACCTGCAACCCTTGGAATCATAGCCCTATCCACCCCAATAATAGATCTAATTGCCGGATCAGGTTATCTTACCAGCGCACTTCCAATGGATATAATTCTCACAGTTTCCGCAATCCTGGTTTCAGTCAATGTGCTGAACCAGGGATTGTTCAGTGTCAGGGTCACCAAGATATTCCTGTACTCCTCAACACTTTCCCTTGTTTCAAATGTAGCTCTTTCATATATCCTCATACCACGCTTCTCAATAATTGGTGCATCCATTGGGTATTCAAGCATAATGGTGGTTTCCTTTGTGATCATTCTTTACGCTTCACTTAAAAGCCACATATTCGGTCTGAACTTCAGGACTGTTTTCAAGATATGGGGATCAGCCATAGTTATGGCTGTGATTGTCCACTACATTGCTGCCATGACCGGAGACAGGATTCTCTTCCTTCCATTTTACATACTTGCCGGTATTTTGATCTATCTGGGCCTGATCAAGATAACACATGCCCTTAATGGTGAACACAGGGAAGTTCTCTCAAGATTCTTTCCCAAGGTCTACAGCAGGTTCAGATTCATGTTCAACTGATTTTTTATTTCAGAAATACCTCTTTTCTGATTATTGATGTGTTTGATTCATGAACTGATGGCATCTTCCACCATCTGTGATATGAGGTGCCCCAGGGCGATATGAACCTCCTGGATGATCGGGGTGGTTTCACTGGGTACCTTTATGGTATAATGGGCAATTTTGTCTATTTCACCCACCTTTGCACCTGTAAAACCTACTGTCAGCGATCCCATTTCTCTTGCTTTGGACAGACCCCTCACAACGTTTTTAGAGCTCCCGCTGGTTGATATCCCTATTACCACATCATCCGGCTTCGCAAATGCCTCAACCTGTCTTTCGAACACATAATCGTAGTCAGTGCTGAGGTGTTGGTCGTGAGGGCAATGGCAGGCAGTGACTTTCGCTCCTTGAAATACCTTCCAAGAAGCTCTGCTGCAATATGCTGTGCATCCGCTGCGCTTCCTCCGTTACCCATTAGAATGAGTTTTCCCCCTTTCTTTATTCTCTCCCCTATCTCGTTCCCAACCCTGTAAATTATATCGATATCCATGGAGGAACGTGTCCTGGAACCAGCCTCAAGATAGTTTTCTATTTCGAATTTATCCATATTCATATTAAGATAACAGAGGATAATAATATTTTCACTGGGATTCCATTAGAATTACAGTGAAGTTACCTGTCTGAAACTTTCCATTCCCCTCAGGTATTGACATGATTACACTCGCCAATATCCAGATCAGAAGGTTCTTTGTTACCATGTGGGAACACGGGTTTGCATTTGTTATTATTGATAATTCACGAATTATGGTGTTGGAATAGCGTTGCTGGCATACACTGTCCTTATTCAAATTACAGCATAAAGAATAAACCCCGTACATGAAAACATGCATCTGCGGGCAGAATTCTTAAAGGATGTTTCATATATGGGTGCACGAGAGAAAGATCAGACAGGTTGAGATTTGCAGTCCTGGCTGCCGTAATTATCAATGGGATAGTGTATTCGTACATAGCCATATTGAAATATATGGCAATGAATGCCAGCGTTTACGATCTTGGCGTGAGCTCTTTGCTCCTTTATTCAGTGTTCCATGAGAGCTTGGGCTATAATCTGATGCATATATCGTTCAATAAACTCATATACCTTCCTTTATCGGTAATATATCTGATCTATCCCCATCCGCAGACCGTTCTTGTTCTGCAGGCGTTCGTTGTATCAGCAGGGGCATATCCTTTATACCTAATAGGGAAACTGAAGACCGGGGATGCCAAAACAGCATTCATGATAGCAATAACCTACCTCCTCTTTTATCCACTTTACGGACCGCTGTGGTTCGATTTTCATTTCATGGCTCTTTTCCCCACCCCTTTCCTGTTCTCATTCTACTTTTACCTGAAAGGCCAGGGGAGGAAGAGTGTTTTATTTGCAGTTATAGCTTCCATGACCGACCTGCTATCACCGGTCATCATGGGACTGTTTGGACTCTATGCATTTTTCAGGGATAGAAAGGAAAACAGTGAGAAAAAGATCAATCTGCATGGAACGGGCTTTCTAATTGTTATAAGCTCCATGATAATATTTACATCTGCAAATATCTACATCGGACCTGGATATGCAGTATCCTTTGCAACCAATTCAGTATTCTCTTCCACGTTTGCATTCACCCACACTTCAAGGGCATACGAGGCGTCCTATTTCTTCTGGATTATGCTCCCTGTCCTGTTCATCTGCATACTGGCTCCAGATATTCTTTTCCTGATCATTCCATTTGCAGCACTGGTCTTTGCAAATTCATATTACCCCTATGTGGATACCATGTTTTACCAGTATACGGCGCTGGTTGCTGCACAGATATTTGTGGCATTCATTTTCGGTATTGAAAGGCTTGGCAGGAAATTTGGAAAACGCGGAATATCTGCAAAGAGAGTGGCAGCAGCTGTTCTTGTTCTGAATATATTCCTTGCACTCATGTTCACTCCTGCTGGAAACATTGCCACAAGCACCATCCATGACCACACCCTGAATTATGATATTACGGGGAATCAGAACAGCTACGGGACCATGAATGCAATCACCTACCATACCTATGATTCCGGTATTTTGAAAATGTCACATTTCATCACTCCGGGTTCCACCATAGTCATACAGAACAACATGCCCCAGCTTGCGGCCGGTTATCACTGGCTTCTTCCTGATTTTCTTCCTCTTGTCAAGAACCCAAAATTTGTCATTACTGATCCTTACAGTCCTGCTTTCTATTCCACTTATTTCACTCTCAACATGAATTATACAATGATCAACGAGACAAATAGAATATTTCTACCAGATCATTATGGAATTGTTGCTGAAGACTATGGTGAAATCTTACTGGAATATGGATATAAGGGGAATGTGGAAGAGTTCATCCCCCTGAACTACCAGGCCATTTCCAGCTTCCATGGTGTATTCAACAGCACTCTGGGCAAGAATGTTTCTACCCTTTATTTTAATGAAGCATTTCTTGCCCCTGGGCAATACAGGCTTAATCTTTCAGGCTTCAACGGAAATTTGAATGGTACTGTTTTTTCAGCATCATACAATAATTTCAACGGAACCTCCGGGTTTGATTCATATGCTGTGAATATCTCCTCTGCCGGATATGCCATTATTTCTTTAAATGTGCCATTTTACATGATGAATGTCCAGTTTTCGTTAACTTACTCGGGAAATGCAAATTCCGATGTGGAGATGAATCTTGTGCAGACAGCACCTGGGTGATCTGTTCACTCATTCCTGAACTGCCTGAGGATCTTTTTCGGGCTGAAGCTCTTTATGAGAAACAGCAGATCACCGAAGCTGGTTTCCCTTATGGCAATTGCCACAAGGAAATATATTACCATTGCGGCAGCTCCAAGTGGGGCCAGCACTACAATATCCTTTGGAGATATGAAATGGATAATGAACATTATGAATGCGGCCTGGGTAAGTGCCGGTATTAGGTGTCTCACAACCCTGAAATTGTATCCGGTTTTTTCAAGTCTTGATACCGATATTCTGTAAAATACCATATCCAGTGCAGTTATGGTTGTGGTTGCAACTGCAGCCCCCAGTGCACCAAGCGAAAAATATGTGAAGCCAAAGATGGATGGTGGCACAAGAATAAGGATGAGGGCAATATTTCCAAGAACTGAGAGGAAATCTATTATGGCTATCCTGCCCGTTCTCTGCCTGGACATTATTGCAGAGGAATATGGCGAATTTATGGCTGAGAAATATGCCCTTATGGAAAGCACTGCAAGAATTCCACTGTAAGCAATATAAGCCTGGTTGAATATGTTCATTACGTACTGGGCCAGAATGGCCATATCCACAACAAGGGGAAGGACGAAAAGTGATATGAGCCTTTCAAACTCCTTTATGGATCTGGCGTGCTCCTCCCTCTGATTTTCCTGCCTGACCCTCACAAGCATGGGGAGAAAGAAGATTGACATGGAAGCACTCAGTGATCCCACAACAAGTGCGATGTTCTGTGAGGAATAGAAAGCGCCTGTGGCAGTTGCATGCCAGTAGAACTCTATGATAACCTTGTCTATGTTACCGTTTACCGTCCCAACCACCGACACCAGTGCCAGGGGCAGTGCAAGAACTGTGTAAGCCTTCATCATCTTTCTTGTTGGCCTGGCTATTTTCCATGGCCTTCCCAGTATGAATGAACTGAGGAAATACACGGCATATGAAAAGCTGTATGCTGAGGAAACGAGAACAGCCGGGAAATAACCGGCATTGGAGAGAATGCTGTATCTTATGGTAAGACCGAGAACTATGAAAACAGAGTTTCTGAGGAGAGCCTCAATGACCGGAGGTATGGCTATCCTGGTTGATTTCAGATTGGCAATGAAAAATGTCTTTGTGAACCCTATGAAGTTGGAGAAGAAGAAGTATGGAATAAGTGAAAGAATTATCCAGAATTCAATGGGTGACTGGAAACCTTTGTGAAGTACGTGGGTCCATATGATCAGTGATCCAAGAACAATGGCTATGAACAGAAATCCCAGTACAAGTTTTATGGCCAGAAATGTTCCGTTGCAGGTCTCGACGTCTTCACCCTGCGACACTTTAATATTATGGGCAGTGGAATATCCCAGATCGCCGAAAAGGGATAGAATGCCCACGAAACCTATGCCAAATGATACGAAACCCCAATCTGTTGTACCCACAAATCGGGTTATGAAGAATAGACCCACAAGACCAACCACGGCTCCGATGAGGTTCTGAATTAAAAGTACAGGTGATCTTCTGGCAAACACTTCAGGCGACAGATTCCCATGATGTAAATAATCTTATTCATTTGCCAGTATATTTATTGCATGGCTAATTTTCACATAGAGTAAATCCTTTCAAATGAATCTTCAAGTGTTTTTTCTGAAACTATTCCAATCAGGGTATCCACCACCCTACCATTATGGAAAAAGAGTACAGTCGGAACGTTGAATATGCCAAAGATCCTCACCACTGCTTGAGAATGATCTATTCGTGCCCTCCCGATTGTCACCCTGTCAATATAGGATCGGGAAAGACGGTTGTAAATTGGTTTCATTATTGCGCAGGGGGCACAGAATTCCTTCCAGAATTCAACTGCAATCTTTTCTGAGGACATGATGGATCTGGCGAAGATCGAATCGTCAAGATCAAGAATCCATGGTGGATCTGAAGTTTCCTCACAGTGAGTTTTTCCAGGATTCTTCCTTTCATTGCTATCTTCAGTGGCTGTCAACTTCCACCGCCATAACCTGAAGACCCGGTATGTTTTTCATTCCTTAAGTATATGGGCATTATGATTGTCAGAACTGATGGCCGCAGTTTGGACAGAATTTTGCATTGGAAGGAACCTGTTCACCGCAGGATGGGCACGATTTAACCGATGCGGGAAGATTTTCATCTGTCTCGCTGTCAATATACCGGGGTTCATTCTTCTGTTTTCTCTTTGAATCGTCATTGTACAGGATATTTATGTTAGCTCCGGGAGTCTTTGCCCTTGCCATTTCAATCTCCCTCTTTTTCTCATCTTCCTTTTCCCTCTCTGACTTTTCTGTTGACCTGCGCTTTGCCTCCGATGCCCACTGCTGTATGGATCTTGCCCATGCATCTGGTTCTTCAACCACAAAGTCAACGCTCTGTGTTGCATTATCCCTCTCGTAGGTTACCGTGAGTATTCTCTTTGCCCAGAATTTTAGTTTCGGTTCCGATCCTGCAGCGTCCTTGAGGTCAGTAAGCTTGAGCTCCAGGTCAATGTGCGGTGGAATGGCCTTGAACAGTTTCTTCTTGCCCTTTCTTTCATAGATAACTCTGCTGTTGCTCAGATACAGAGTACCATCCGATACCTTGACCGCATGATCGACCAGGGTTGCATCGCTCTTCATGATTTCATGCTCATCGCTGTTATAGATCGGCATTCAATATCCATATCCTTTATTGATATAAATTTTTCACTAAAATATTTTTTATGAACTTTCCCATTGTATTTCTGTGAAAAATATCGCACTGACATTTTCATGATCTTAATGATATTACGGCAAATTAACATCTTTGATGAAACTGGAGTATGTACTGCACCAGAAAGTTTTATTTCTGAAATTCCTATTATGAGGCATATTGAAGAATTTTATGAACGCTTACTTCAAAAGCAGATCCAGCAGGCATTTTGCCCCTGTTGAATCCCACTCTTCCGGGAGGATATTTATGCTTGCTGCCGGGGCATCTCTTGTTGTCACTCCGTTTTATCTCAACACGGTATATGGCTATACATCCCTCCCTGCAATCATTCTGGAATTTGTGCTTTTCATAGCATCTTTTCTCATAATTTTGCTTCCTCTTTCAGGAGTATACAATCCAGATTTTGTACAGGGAATGATCGTTTATCTTTCATCCTTCTCAATAGAGATAATATCGTTCTCCCTTGTACCGGGGTCTTCTCCGATCTTCGTGGAGATCATAATTCTATGCATAGCAGTGTCCCTTGCTGTGATCATAAGCCAGTACAGAGGTTTAGCCGAAAGAATACACCTCAGATCCTTCATAATAGGCACAGTCATTGCATCTCTCATTATTCTTTTCATAATCATGCAGAGTGCCGTAACCTTTCCAACTGACGAATCTGTGCTGGATTACTACTCAGCACGGTACTTTCTTGATGGGCTTGACCCTTACATAAGAGGTACTCTGTATGGACTCATACCCATGATGGGTTTTACCATTGATAGAACAACACCCCTTACTACAGGGGGATTTGTACAATCTCTGGGATATCCTGATCTTGCTTTCATATCATATATGCCTGCGGTACTATTTCACATAAAGGAAGCACTTGTGCAGGTACCCCTTTATATTTTACCATTTCTGCTGGTATCATACAATTTCTGGAAAAAAGGCTATTCCAACTACATTCCATTTGCAGCACTTGCCATATTTTCCACAATGCCGTTCTTCTATGAAGGCCTGACTGCAGGGAATAGCATATTCTGGGTATCATTGATCATGGCATCCTTCATAATGGAGGACCATCCGACTTTATCCGGCGTCCTGATTGGACTTTCATCTTCATTCAAGCAGTTTCCCCTGATAGTTCTGCCTTTCCTCATAATGTACTTGATAAAAAGGCATGGATCAAAGGGGGCATCTGTGTGGTTTATGGCGTTCACTGCAACTTTTCTCCTGATCAACGCGTATTTCATATACCTCAGCCCTGTCGCATTCTTCACATCTCTGATGTCGCCGGAAACTTCACTTCTCATAGGGGTTGGATCCGGGATAGCTCAGATTTCATTTGCAGGATTTTTCGACGTATCAAGGGCATTTTTCTTCCTTATTATGCTCTATCTCACCCTGTTTTCCATTGCTGCATACTGGATATATTTTGACAGGTTGAAATACTGCCTCTTTATCATACCGGTCATCATTTTCATATTCAATTACAGGCTGCTTGTTCAGTATGTTATGTTCTGGCCCTTGATCTCCATACTTGTGATTCCCCGGTTTATGGAGGAACATGAAGGAAAAAATGCAGCAAAAATGGTTATAAGGTCCATTGGGGGGAAAGTTTCCGGACTATGGCATACCAGGACAGCCAGAAATATGGCAATAGTCTCCATTGTCTTTTTGATTGTGCCAACTGCAGCATTCCTTGAAGTTACTCACGAAAATAACCATTTCAGCATAAATTCAGTGCGGATGGAACCTGCGTTAGATCTGAACACAACTGTTGTTGGTGAGATGATTGTCAATCTCACATATTACGGATCCGGAAATAACAGAATACCCGTTTTTTTCAGGATAATGCCATCCGGCCCCATGTCAAATATAAACGATATGATCTGGCATGATACCAACAATAACCAGACCATTGGCATTCAACAGACTGAGACTTTTTTCATAGTACCGTATAATTCCACACAGATTCTCAGATACGGCAATGGATTCAGAATAATAGCCTATTTCGGAAATATTATGGGTGAAAAAACAGTAGTTTGAATACTGGGATTCAATTTTCTGAACGAAAGGCATGATTCCTGTGGAGAAATTGAACATTTCCCCAGAATTGCAGATAATATCCGTGTGTTTGTGTCATCCATGCTTATGGAGAATAACCCATTCACCACCTACCCCATCCAATCAAATAGCCATTCGTGAGGTGATATTTGATCTACTGTTTAGTCGTGGGAGGGTGTCACGTTTCAGACAGGTAATATATGAATTCGGTATAGAGATATGATTCATATGGAATGGAAAAACCACGACTATGCGCATACCAGGGAAATGAGAGAAAAATACATACCATTCGACAGTGTCGATAAATTCATTGAACTCAAACCCAACGACTCTATTCTTGACGTTGGAACTGGAGACGGATTTTACGCCATTTCCTTTGCAAAGGAAGTACCACGGGGAACAGTTACCGCAATGGACCTGAATGAGGATTCTGTTACTGAGTTAAAGAAATTCCAGGAGGCAAACGGAATAAAGAATCTGGTTGTTTCACAGAAAGATATATGCACCGTTACTGATTTCAGCCGTTACACCAAAATATTTTTCTCCAATGTGTTCCACGATCTGAACTGCAGGGACAGGGTACTCAACGACATGATAAGCACCTTTGTTGATAAGACCAGGATTATTTTCATTGAGTTTAAGAAGGAATCTACCATAGGACCTCCTGCAAATATAAAGATAAGCCAGGAAGAACTCAAAGGAATAATGAAGAAGCATGGGTTTTCTTTTCTCAAGGGAGAAGATCTCACAGAACATTACATGCAGATGTACACCATCTGAACATCTGTTCCAATTCATAACAGTATTCTGCTGGATCGTGAGGCTGAATAACCTTGTGATGGTTCAGTGTTTCATGAGAATAAATTTCATTCCTGTTCTTCTGGCAAGTTCGCCATCCATATCCTCCCTGTCACCTGCCATTACAGAATACTTCAGTTCAATTCCAAGTTCTGCGGCTGCATCCATTACCATGCCTGTCTCTGGCTTTCTGCAGCGGCAGTTTTCCTCTGGCTTATGAGGGCAGAAATATATTGCATCGACATTTACACCCTTTGATTTAAGCATGCCGGTCAATACAGCATTGAATTTTTCAAGATCCCCCCGGGTAAAAAACCCCCTGTTTATTCCTGACTGGTTTGTCACCATAACAATCAGGTAACCTTCCTTTTCGTATTCCCGCATGAGTTCAACAGCATCCTGGTAAATCACAATTTTCCCCGGATCTGCTGAATAAGGGATGTCCTTTATTATGGTGCCATCCCGGTCCATGAAAAGAGCTTTTCTCAATGTGGGAATCAATTACAAATTTTTATTTATGATTTTCCTCAGCATTTTTTGGATTCCTGCCATTCATCCTTCTTCCACAACCTGGGCATATTCTGTTTCTCTTTGGCCATGTTGTGCCGCAGCTCAGGCACGGGTAGTATGATCTTCTCCTTATGTCCAGGTAATAGAGCAGGGCTATCACCGCAAAGACTGTGGAAGCAAATGTATACTCAGGATGTTCCTGGAGAATCCCGAGAAACCCACCAGTGTAAGAATAGTGAACAACAATGAAAGTGGAAGAATTTGTTAAATTTACCACAACACTTTCCTGGTTTGAAGAATAGTACACAACAGAACTGAAATTGAGAATATAGGTTCCAGGTTTCAATTCAGCCTGTACAAATCCTGTACTGGTTTCGAATGTTAAATTGCCTATTGCCACTTCCCATGTTGTATTTACGGGCAGACCGACCTCCAATATGTCCAGCCTGAATTGGATCGACTGGAAGTAGATGCCCATATATATCTCAGACCCATGGACAGTGAAGGCCACACTGTTTTCTGTGGTCTTGAAACCAGATGGACTCTGAACTGAAAAGAAATAGGTCCCATTGGGAAGATTGATTATTACTGTTCCATTTTCACTTTCATATCTGGAAGTCCCGTTAAAAATATACCATTTATTCATACTGGATAGTCCCATACCCATTAACGTAACCCAATATCTTGGGACATTTTCTGCAGAATTTTCAACAATGCTACTGAATGCGGGAATAAATGAGCTGTGATGACCGGTGTCAGGGAATGGCAATGAAACCAGTGATTCCACCTCAGTTCCATTGTTGGTATTGTTGAAAAATGTTTGAAATGACTGGTTTGAAGAACCGGAAAAATATTCTGTGACATTCTTCCTTCCAACTGTTCTGTTCTGATTCTTCACAAGATAAATAACAGGCGACATGCCCTTCATGTATGGTGATATTCCATGTACACTTTCATTCAGGGAAAGACTTCCATTTGGATCTTCGCTAGTCTCCAATGAAGTGGAAATGCCGGCATTTGAATATATTATCCTGTCCACCTGCATCTCCCACAGTGTGCTGTTGGAAAATGGAACATTCTCCACAGCACACAGAGTTATTCTGTAAGATCCAGTATGAATACTGATCCCAGGAGAGACGTTGACGGTTTGCCTGAATTCCGAATCTGGGTTCACAATCACCGGTTTCAGGTTCATTGAAAGGACCGTTGCAGTGCTGTTTGATACAGCCAACTTTATCCCTGTAAGGTTTGATGATCCCTGCATGGAATCGATTGAAATGTTTACATCGTTTTCCATACCGGAAACCATGTTCGGCAAACTCATATTCAGTACTGGATAGGGGTCCGTATATTTCATGTCCAGCAATGAGGTGAAATTAAAGCTTTCAACCGGATTGAAAGAGAAATAGTGCACATGTCCAAGTGTGTTATCTCCGTAATCGCCCATGAACTCGGGAGAATTACTGCCATTCTGCAGTGAATCCAGAAGGTCATAATATTCTGAACCTGCCCTTTCATTGAGTTGAAACATTCTTTCAGGGAAGACTGAAAGCATTGATTCTATGTTCATATTCCAGAACGCCGTAATGTTGCGTATTACAGGATTGAGAGAACTGGAGGTTATGTTGTTGTCTGCCTGGATCGGGTTACCGAACTGGTTCACCTGGTTCACTGAGAGTATTGAAAAATAGGCAGCAAGCGAGTCGTTGTAAACATATACAGGAGGGGTTCCTCCATAACTGGGAACTGATAATTTCATTCCTGCTGCATAGAGATATGAATGATTCTCAAGAAATATGGCATTCTTCCCGGGATTGGGGACATACGAATAAATATAGTAAGGATTCATATTCAGGCTGAAATTGTCATCATACGACAGCCATGTGCTGTTGTACAGATATATACCGAAATTTTCCGGACCAATCAGTGAAACTGTATCGTTTGACAGGAATGTTATGTTGATGTTTTGAAGGACAATCTGATCACCTGATTGCAGGAGGTCTATGGAAAAATTTGAGGAGGAGTTGAAAACGGATACTTTATCTGGAGTGTTTTCTATTGAAATATTGAAGTCAGTTGCAACTGAACTCACAGGAAGGTTATGGGCGGGAATGCGGTAAGTGTAAACGTCTCTTCCAAAGATCATGAAAGTGACATTTGACACAGTGGTGGTATTTCCTATTACATAATTCATTGACACCGACACGACATTTGCAAGGGCATTTGGCTTAAATACCCAGTCAGAGAGTGGTGTGAACGTGCCGCTTCCCTCCAATGGGAGATTGTTCATGTTCAATCCCCCGGCAGTGAATTCACTTTCCTGGTGGTGCATTTCAACTCCGGAGAATGATGAATTGATTGAGTAGATGTGTGAATTTGAGAATGTGTATTTCAGAT
>JAMCUD010000053.1 GCA_023379355.1 Thermoplasmatota archaeon | reverse complement strand
GAAATAAGGAAGAGGAGGATGAGGGAGAGAGATCTCCACCGCTGGCAGTAATTTTTGAGGAGTTACAGAGAACAATACCAATGAGCGATGAAAGGACAAACATCAGCATTGCCTATCTTCCAAATATTCCCAGGTTTATACTCAGGAGGAGAGAATGAGCGATAACGAGACACCTGAAGGAATGCGACTTTTATACGATCTACTGGTCAAGGCATCTGAATTCCCTGGGGAAACACCACACAATGCCAGAAATCTCTACAGCTGGGGTGAAAAGCTGAAAGCGCTACACCAGATTCTATCTTCTTATCATGATACAGAATATTTGCAGGAATACAGGTTAGCTCAGAAGAATATCAAGGAGATATCAAGGCTTTACCCTTCAGAGAGGTATATTTCAGAAGGATATGACGCACTTTACGAGTGGCTTGGGACACTTTCCAGGTTATACAAGCGTCTGGGATTGATGATTCCTGAGAACATGGTATATACAGAGGGAGGTGAAGAGGGAATATGACTGAAAATGTGAACAAGGACAATAAAGATGATTCCACAAAGAATAGTGTTTGGCTCTTGCAGTGGATTCGCAACAGGATAAAGAAGAACCGTAACCTTATTGCTCTTTTTATCGGAGATACTGGATCCGGAAAATCCCTTTCATCAATAAGATTGGCTGAAAGAGTGGATCCTAATTTCAATGTTGATAGAATTGTTTTCACGGTCAAGGATTTCCTTGAACTGGTTAACACAGGGTTACCGGCAGGATCAGTCATTGTATTTGACGATGCTGGTCTTGGAATCAATGCAAGGTTGTGGCAGGAAATGAGTGCTAGGGTATTCGGCATGCTCACCCAGGGTTTCCGGTATAAACAGATATTGACTTTCATCACAGTGCCGGATGAAACATTCATTGAACGGCAATCAAGGAAACTGGTCCATATCCGATTTGAAGCTACTGATGTGCAGGGGTTGATGAAGATGAAGCTCCTTTCCAGGAATACCTTTGATCCTGAACATCCCCTTGCCAAATTTCCAAGGATCCACAGAGGGATATCGGAGATTACAGTTAAACTTGTGAAGTTCCGTCTTCCCTCTGATGACCTTAGAGAGAAGTATGAGGCCAAGAAGAAGGAATACATGGAATCAAGGTTCAAGGAATTCCAGGAGGAACTGGAACTCCTGGACGGCAATAAACTGACATTGAAGAATGGGAAACCTGCTCTTCAGCTCCAGTGTGATGAATGCGGTTATGAATGGGATTACACAGGATACAGGAAGGTTGCACAGTGTCCCAGCTGCAATCATAGAATCTACATCGCAGATATGGAGGAGAAGGAAGATACCGGTAAGAAAGTCAAATGTCACCATTGCGGTTATTCCTGGACATACACTGGAGGTGCAAACAGGACAGTTTGCCCCAATTGTGAGCAGCATGTAAATGTAATCAAGGATGCAGTTGTTGAGAAAGAGGATCCATTCGATCCGATGAATACACCATACAGGCCAGGAATGACAAAAGAGGAGATTTTCGATCTAATGGCAGAGAAACTGATCCGCAATGGTGAAAAGATCACTCCTGAAATGAAGGAGCTGATGGAGATGCTGGCAGAGAAGGCTGCAAATCTTGGAAAGGAAAAGTTTGGCAAAGAGTATGGTGAACGCAAAGATGGGAAAAATGACAAGAAAAAGTAATGGCAAGCGGAAGGGCATATGCCATTTCCATGCCACATATACAGGATTAGAGAAATTGGGAGAAAATAGGTTAAAATGGCATGAAGTGATGTTGCCCTCCTATTATTATATATACATGACTCCAGGGGGTACGGTCTGGCCAATTTTTGTCCCCTTTAAATACCGGAGTTGAAAAAATATGAATCAGGAAGATGAAAAATACAGGATAAAACCAAGGAAGAAGTACCAAAGGCAGGTATGGCTCAAGGACGGTAAGGCCATAATTGTGGATCCAATCGAATTTAAGGATCCTGAAAATTCTCACAAGAAAGGTGATTGAAAATGGCACAGAAGTGGATTACAAAGAAGAAAGGGAATGAGAACAAGCATATCAAGATTGAAACAGAAAAGAAACCAAGAGAGATAGAGGTCTGGGATGTGGGACAGTCTCCCTCGGAGCTGGAGAAGCAGGCCTGGAACATGCTGGGTGAAATCAGCAAGGTGTCAACTGTTGATCAGCTCCTTCTGCAGATGAAGAAGTACAGCGGCACACTTGGAGATTATTCCGGATTCAATTCCCTTTTGATCTATATGCAGAACAAGGATGCTACAATTGTAAGGTCCGCTAATGAATGGAAATACTTTGGAAGAGAATTAAAGGACGGTGCTACTCCAATATCGGTACTTTATCCATTGGGCATACCATTAAAGGCTGGTCCTGGTAAAGTCAAGGATTTCATTGAGAAAAAGAGAGAGGAAGGCCTGGATGATGAAGCCATAGATCAGTTAGTAAGGGAGAAGTTCAATCTGGGAAGGACGGGAACAGCATATGTGTTTGGAACAGGTAAGGTGTATGATATATCTCAGACACAGGGTATTCCAGGAAAGATGAAACCAGTTGAGGAGGATGTCAAGGCCACAACTTTGTACAATACCCTGAAGAAGATTGCCAAGGATCATTACACTGTGGAAGAGGAAACTATTCTGAATGGTGCACGCGGGTATACTGCACATTCAGGTGAAGGGCAGAAAATCGTTGTGATGAAAATACCGGGTGAGGATGTAAATGTGTTGCACACTTTGATTCATGAGATGTCACATGCAAGGCTGGAACATCTTTACAGGAAAGATCTTCCCAGAGGTCTGGCAGAATCTGAGGCTGAACTTTCAACTTACCCGGTTGGAGCACATTTCGGATTTGATTTCAAGGATGATTCATCTGCCTATATCAAGGGATGGCTGGACAGCGCAAAGTCACAGGGGATGAATCTAGGAAAGGAAAACCTTGACAGAGTGATGAATAATGCAAGATGGCTGATAAACGAGATATCGGGCAGGTTAGGATGATTGTAGGCCTGTATGCC
>JAMCUD010000052.1 GCA_023379355.1 Thermoplasmatota archaeon | reverse complement strand
CCATCTTTCCCCTCCTGGATGCGGGAGTGTCTATCCGTATCATTCTCAGGTCGGGAATTGTTTCTGCAGCCTTTATTGCAGCAAATTTTTCATCCATGAAAGTGTCTATGAGTACAGTTCTGCCTCCCTTAACAGGTGCAACCATCTTCCATGCCTGATCATCTCCGTAGATTATTGCCATTGCATGGGGCATTGTTCCAACCGGTACCGTATTGGTTAAGTCTCCTCCGAGAACCCCTGAGACCCCTGCAGCTCCGCCAATATATGCTGCCCTGTCAATCATCGGAGATATTGCGGGATGCATTCTCCTGATTCCAAATGAATAGAACGGGATACTCCCTATCTCTCTTCTGATCCTGGAGGAATATGTTGATATTCCTGAGGATTGGCAGATAAGGCCAAGTATTGAAGTTTCAAAAACACCGAATTTTGAATATTCACCCCTTATCCTCATAACTGGAATTGGGACTCCGTTCGCATCCTTCAGTGGGAAAATTGTTCCTTCCCTGATGCTGAAAAGATCGACTCCCTTTCCCTCAAGAAGTGAAACCACCTCTTCGAGGCCAGTGAAATTTACCCATGGATCATTGGGACCCGAAACTGTGAATTCCGCTGACACTTCGTGGCCCTCAATCTCTTCGTTTATCCCCCTTATGCTTCTTTCAAAGTAAACATCTGATACCTTTCCCTGGAGGATTTCATCCTCACTGGCGGAAAATATCTTTCTCGAGCTTCTCATAGCGCCACCTCATCCAGCATTACTGATGAATCAATTATCCTTGCACCGTAGTTCCTCTTGATAAAATCTATTGCATCTCCATGCAGTTCCGCGTCTATGGAAGCGCAAAGATCCTGCGGGATGGAAAAGGGAATATATCTGTGGAATGCCCCGGACGCTGTGTGAAGCACACAGATATCAGTGCTGATCCCGAAGATATAAAGGTGATCAATACCCATAGCCCTGATGTATCCATCCAGATCTGTTTCGAAGAAGGCGTCGTAATGCCTCTTTCTCAGCCTGTAACCTCTGAATCCGGAAAGTTCTGGGCATATCTCTGATCCCCACTCCCCTAGGAGGCAGTGCTCCCCCCATACCTTGAATTCAGGATCATTCTTTATATGAGAGTCCTGTGTGAAGATCAGCGGGATCCTTTCAGGTATCTGTAGAAGGGTTTCCCTGACTTTAGATGCAAGCGATTTCTTTTGTTCGCTGCCGAACTTTCCACTGACAAAATCGTTGACCATGTCAACTATTATGATTCCAGGCGACAGATGTTTCATTTCTCCCACCATATTGTCCCTGTGTCTTTATCTTCGATATATATGCCACCTTCCAGCAGCTTCTTTCTGATCAGGTCAGAGGTTTCAAAATCTCTCTTCCCCCTCATTGCATTTCTTATATCTATCACCGCCCGGATCAGGTTCTCGTTACTTCCGGGTTTTTCGCTTACATCCATGATCCCGAGGATATCATTAACCCATTCAAGTATGGATACCGCCTCAGTTGCTTCAGCGGAGGAAAGGCTTGAGTAGGATGTATTAATGGAATATACGAATTCATTGATCAGGGAGATAACTCCCCTTATGTCCATGTCATCGTCGAACCGATCTATCATCCTCTTCTTCCAGTCCCCATCTAAGACAGCGGAACCCTTTCCCTGAAATTTATCAGTTTTTAACCGGCGGTACATGTTCGAGAACTTTGTGCAGTTACTTCTGGCCTCAGCCAGCATATCTTCAGAAAGATTGAGAGATGATCTGTAGTATGCGTTCAGAAATGCAAAACGCAGATCAAACCTGTTCCATTTTTCCAGTATGCTTTCAACAGAGACAAAGTTACCAGTAGACTTTGACATTTTCTCGCTGTTTAGATTGAGCATTCCAGTATGTATCCAGAATTTTGAAAGGAATCCTTCATGGGAAATGGATCGTTCAATGGCAATCTCTGCCTCATGATGGGGGAAAATGAGATCTGAACCTCCTCCGTGTATATCATAGGTATAGCCGAAGAATGTCTCTGTGATTGCAGTATCCTCTATGTGCCAGCCTGGCCTCCCCTCTCCAAATGGGGATGGCCAGAAAGGTTCACCTTCCTTCTTTCCTTTCCAGATCACGAAATCTCTCTGCGATTCCTTTAGATCGTTTGTTTCGACCCTTGCCCCTTCCAGAAGAGACTCCTGTGGTTGGCCTGAAAGGCTGCCATATTCCTTGAAGGATGATACGCGGAAGTAAACACCGTCCTCAGTTCTGTAGGCTGATCCGTTCTCAAGAAGCGTTGAAATCTGTTCTATTATACGGTCAATGAAATGTGTGGATTTAGCAAAAAAATTTATGCTCTGTATACCAAGATCTCTCAAGGCATCCATATAGATTTTAATATTTCTGTCCGCAACTTCCCTGTAAGATAGCCCCTCTTCCGAAGCCTTTCTGATTATCTTGTCATCTATATCTGTGATATTCTGCAGGTAGAATACATCCAACCCCTTGGATCTGAGATATCTGGCGAGTACGTCGAAGAAGATATACGTCCTTGCATGTCCAAGATGAATCGCATCCTGAACCGTGGGTCCGCAGACGAACATTCTTACGATGGATTCACTGCTGAAGTCCATCTGGACCTTTTTCCTCTCTTTCGTGTCGAATATGAACATGAATGTGACAGTATTCCAACAATCAAATTAAATTAATGCAGATTAAAATTATGGCATTCTCCGCTCAATGGGATCTGAGAATTCTTTCTATCTTCGGGCTTAGCCTCCTCGAACCTATGCAGAGGATTTTCCTGGCTTCCAGGTCAAGAACAGTGATTGACGAATTGGGAATGTCGATGCCACGGCTCTCCTCCTGATTCAGAGAGAGCATACTGGCAACCATAACGGTTATTGGCATGGCATGGCTCACCGCTATAATCTTTCCATCAACTGCATCCATAACCCGCTGCAGCCTTCTGAGGTGAGAATCCCATGATTCATAGCTATGGCCACTTTCCAGTGCCTTAAGGGCTTCTTCCGAATTCATCCCATTGAAAATGCCCATTTCAGTCTCCCTGAGATCGTTAACTGTTTCGACTGGAACTTCAATCGCCCTTGAGATTATTTCAGCAGTCTGATGGGCCCTAAGCACCGGACTTGACCATAGACCGTCAAACCTGAACTGGGACAGAACTGCAGAGGTTTCCTCTACCTGCCTGATACCGCCCTCAGTCAGGGGAAACCCGTCAATATCATCTGTAAGTATCTTCCTGACATTTGAGATGCTCTGTCCATGCCGAATCAACAAAAGAATCTTCATTGAAGCATAATCTGTAATGGTGTCTAAAATATTATTCAGATCATCAGAACAAGCCAGAGGGAAACCAGTGTTACGGTAAGGACAGGGAGAGCAGCCATGAACCCGATCTTCATGTAATAGGCAGGAGAGATCTGGACTCCGTTCTTCCTCCTCAGGGTGTGTATCCAGAGAAGAGTTGCAAGGGACCCTATGGGAGTAAATTTCGGCCCTATATCATTTGCGATAACATTCACATACACCAGGGACACATGGGAGCCTGAACCTGCAATGGAAAGGTTTCCCAGCATTACAGCTGGAAGGTTGTTCATTGAGGAGGCAAGGAACGCAAAGAGGTATCCCGGAAATATTATGTTGAGAGGCTGGGGGAGGTGTCCCATATTGATCAGAATGGATTCAAGATATGACGCAATTCCGGCTTCTGCAAGACCGAAAACAACTATATACATTCCGATGGAGAAGAGAACCACCTGCCATGGTGCCACACTCAGGACCTTTTTTGGGTTAAGCTTTCCCTTCCTGTATCCCACGAAGAGTATTAAGAGAGAGAAAGGAAGAGCAATCAACGACACTGGGAGACCGAAAATTCCTGAAATAGCATACAGGAGGACTAGAAAAGCAAGAACCATAGGAGCTGTTGTGATAAGCTTTCCATTTGCCCTGGTACTGGCGTAATATTCCTCTGGTAGATCCACAGTATCAGGGATGCTCTTTCTGAAAATGATGTAAAGGATGAGGACTGTTGCAAGAACAGATACAAGATCGGGCAAAACCATCACCGATGCATACCTGAGGAAAGAGATGCTGAAGTACTGAGATGTGAGTATGTTTACAAGGTTGCTTATGGTGAAGGGCATGCTGGAGGTATCTGATATAAAACCAATGGAGAAGATGAAAGCCACGTAGGTTTCCTGCCTTACCTTAAGAAAACGCAGCATTGAAAATACCACAGGAGTCATGACAAGTGCAGCGCCGTCGTTTGCAAAGAGCGCGGAAACAAGGCTTCCTAACATCAGTATCAGTATGAAGAGCTTTAGCCCCTTTCCTCCTGCAATCCGGGACAGTTTCATCGCCCAGACATCGAACAGCCCAATTTCATCGTAGGCCAGTGACATTATTATTATGGCAACAAAGGTGATTGTCGGGTTCCATACAATAAGGATTACGGTGTAAAGATCCCTGATTGTTACAAGCCCAAGTAAGAAAGCGACACCTGCACCCATGAGTGAATAATAGCCTATTCCAATGTTGAAGGGTTTTCGAAGTACGGCGAAGAGGGTCAGAATGAAAACCAGAATAGAAAGGATCAGAGAAAGCAACACTTATCCGGTTGATTCTCAGGATTGATATTATTTTTTATCAGAACCACTTCATTGTATCCTCTGTAACTATGAAACTAATTTTAACGCAGTATGAATCATGATTCAATGAAATCCAATGAAAACCACCTGAAGGGTCAGAAAAGCCCATATCTTCTACAGCACCTTCACAACCCCGTGGACTGGTATCCATGGGGGGAAGAGGCATTCCAGAAAGCTGAGAGGGAAAATAAGCCAATTTTTCTGAGTATAGGCTATTCTACCTGCCACTGGTGCCACGTTATGGAGAGGGAGAGCTTTGAGGACAGAGAGGTGGCCGATGCCATGAACAGGGTTTTCATTTCAATAAAGGTTGACAGAGAGGAGAGACCAGATGTGGATTCAGCCTACATGACTGCATGTCAGGTAATGACTGGCAGCGGAGGGTGGCCCCTTAACCTCATACTTACTCCTGACAGAAAACCTGTCTTCGCATTCACCTATATTCCCAAGGAGAGCAGGCATGGCAATGTGGGAATGATCGATCTGTGCAGGCAGGTAAATGAACTCTGGACAGAGGGGAAAGAAAACATGCTTTCAAGGGGGGATGAAGTCCTCAATGCCATTAACAGGGCCACATCCACAGGGAAGAGGAAGATGCCCGGGGGAGATCTGACGAATCTTGTATTCCGCTATTTTGAATCCTCCTTTGACAGAGAGAATGGCGGTTTTGGAGGTGCCCCCAAATTTCCGTCGCCACATAACCTCCTATTCCTGGTTGACAGATACGCCAGAACTGGTGACGGCTTGCCTGTGGAGATGGTAGAAAAGACATTGAAGCACATGAAGATGGGTGGAATTTTCGATCATATAGGTTATGGGTTTCACAGATACTCAACTGATCCTTCCTGGATCCTGCCTCACTTCGAAAAAATGATCTACGACCAGGCAATGCTTATGATGGCCTATTCAGAGGCTTATGCGGCTACAGGGAATGAATCTGACAGGAAAACTGCACTTCAGACAGGGGAATTTCTCAGACAGGAGTTGCTGGCACCTGAAGGTGCATTCTATTCTGCCCTGGATGCAGATTCGGAGGGTGAAGAGGGAAAGTACTACACCTGGACATATTCAGAGATCATGGGTGCGCTTGGAGAGATTTCAGGCGACCTGTTCACGAGATTCTACAATGTTGAGAGAAGTGGAAATTTCCTTGAGGAATCCACGGGTAGGTCCCTGCAGAAGAACATTCTTTATGAAACTGAAGAACTGAAGACATTCGCCACAGAGAACAGGATGACCGTGGATGAACTGGAACATTTACTTGAGGAAGGCAGGAAGAAGCTGCTGAAGATCAGGGAAAAGAGAGTCAGGCCTCATCTTGACGATAAGATTCTCACCGACATGAATGGTCTTATGATTGGCGCTCTCTGCATATCATACAGGCGCACAGGGGAAAAATACCTGTTGGATATGGCCAAATCAGCTGCAGACTTCATACGGAGGAGAATGTATTCAAACGGACATCTCCTTCACCGATTCAGGGAAGATGAGGCTTCCATCAACGGGTTCCTTGACGATTATGCATTCACAATATTCGGGATGATAGAACTCTATGTTACAACATTTGATCCCGATTACCTCGAGATTGCAGTTAAACTGCAGGAAACTCTGGACAGTGAATTCCTTGATGCTTCTGAAGGCGCATACTTTCAGAGTTCCGAACGGGGAGAGAAACTCTTCACAAGGACCAAGGAGAGCCATGATGGTGCAATACCCGGGGGAAACTCAATGGAAATTCACAACCTTGTCAGGCTTTCCAGGATGATCTCCAATCCGAACTATCGGGCAGAGGCCGAAAAGATTGCAGAACTTTATGGGGAAGGTCTCGAAAAAGTCCCCTCCTTTCACTCATTTATGGCCCTTGGAATTGCAAGGCTCAATGAAAAGGGTTATCTTATCAAAATCTGGGGTTCCAGCATGGAGAAGAAAAAACTTCTGGACGAAATATGGAAGAAATATCACCCCGACATTGACCTTGTAGTTCTCGGGGAAAAAGGAGACGGACTCATCGAGAAGAGTGAGATGGAGGGGGTAACAGATATTGAAAAATTAAAGGGAGAGATACTTGCCTGCACGGACTCGGAATGCCTTGCTCCCTCAAGAACCTCAAAGGGCATCCTTGAGGCGATCAGATCCGCGAGGTAATATCCTGTAACCTAACTGCTTGAAGTGCTGGACCACATTACACCATCCGATTTTGTATCAACCAGACGCATGGTTGTAACATAGTGTATCGGACCCGTTGATGACTGCGTTATTGTGATTATGGTCGCACTTGTGAACAAGTCGCCACCGGCCACAGTGATATTGAATCCGTCAATTACGGGAGGATTGTACAACGAGGTATCTATTGTGCTTCCGTTGGTGGTTGTTAGTTCAATGTTAACATCCTTCAGAGAAAGGTTTACGTTCGAGGAAAACTCGTTTACAAACAACCTGTAGTCACCGTTGCTGAGATTCTGGTAATTGACCGCAGCAGAAGGTGTTGAAGCACTAAGGAAGCTAGTGAACCCACCAAGAATCGTATAGAGAGTCGCAGCAAGAACCACTGTAATGGCCACCAGTAGTATTGTAGCTATGATCGGTGATACGGCTTTGTCTTCTAAGTTCTTAACGGGTTTCATGAATTTTTAACACCTGTAGAATGTGTACATTTAATCCATACTTAAATCTTAACACTAATTGGCAGAAATTTTAAAAATTTCGCGTGTAATTGAATCCAGCCACACCGTTAAATTTGATGTTTTTAGAATATGTATGTAGTGCAATATCTTTCGCCATATATGGAAAAAATTTAAATAAAAGTTGCAAAAATTATGGTGGTGAAAGTAAGTGCTGAGGTACTGCTTCTATGGCGGTAACAGCCGCAAGAACCGCTGAAACAATAAGCCCTATCCAGAAAAGAACCAGGATAACTGTCCAGCCCTTTGACACCTTGCCCTTACCTGGAAGCATATCGTAGATCAGCGTGGTAGGGTAAGTGAACATGCCGGTGAGACCAAATGCAATGTAAAGGCCCAGCATTGCAATCGGGCTTGAGGTCATCTTGTCCAAATAGGCATTTGCTCCGTAATATATAGCGATGGCTCCGGCAAACAGTGCAATAATACCGGTATACTGAAGCTTCTGCTTCAATCCAAGAGCAACTGCCATCATCAGTATTATGAGACCCAGGATAAGGTATGGATCATAGAAGAGTATGTTATAGCTGCCAGGCAGAGGCCAGGTCATCTCTCCATATACGCCCATTATGACAATTATGCCTCCGAGAATTCCGAGAGGCATCACACCAGGCTTCATGATTTCTTCAATATTTTTCTCCCCCTTTCTATAAGCAAGATACGCGGTGCCAGTCATATAAATTGAAACTACACCGACAAGTGTCAGAGTAAACAGTTCCATGGCCAGATCATCAATGAATGCCATTTTTTCACCAAACAATAAATCGTTCTGTCTGCTATAAGTAATTACACTAAAGGGTGATGCAATACATTTAAATACATTTAGAAAAAGGGAAAGGTAACCTTCTTCTGTTGACGTTACTCCTCGTGGATAATAGAGCCCTCCGCGATCACTTTTGCAGGAAAAGATTCCAGGCTGAATGGGTCTCCGTTCCAGACAGAAAAGGATGAAGTGAATCCTTCCCTGACATGTCCAAGTCCTTCAATTCCCAGTATTGCTGCAGGCTCGCTTGTAATTTTAGAAATTGCGGTTTCTCTGGTCATGCCGAATCGCAGGAAATGCCTCAGTGTGAGGAACATGTTTCTCTGAAGTATCACTGGATGGTCTGACATCATACAGAACCTTACTCCTGAGTTCATTACTATCCTGCTGTTCCTCCAGGACTCGTGTTTAAGCTCAACCTTGTATGGATGAGAGTCGAGTGGGCCATAAACAAGGTCTATATTTCTCTCCTTCATGGCCCTGAAGGTGCTTTCCTGATAGACATCCATTGCATGATTTATGATTGCCTTGAAGCCGAATTCGTCAATCAGTGACATAAGAACATAAGCGTCGTCATCGCGGTGAAGGTGAACCATCAGGGGAAGCTTCTTCTTCAGAATGTCAATAAATATCTCATCCAGTGGTTCCAGATCATCCTGGACCTTCTTCTGGCTGTTCAGCAGATTTATGGATTTTGATGCCTTGAGGAACCTTTCCCTCAGCAGTGCTACTGCCCCCATTCGTGTTGTAGGTCTCTTTCCACCCCAGGTAGTGGTGCTCCTTGGATTATAACCGAGGGCAGCCTTTATTCCAACGTCCTTTATGTATGCGTCCTTTACATTCTTCTTGAAGTTCTTCATGAGAACCACCCTGCCGGAAATTGGATTGCCGCTCCCTGGAAGTATGGAAGAATAGAGGAAATTATTCTCCACGGACTCCTGAAATGCAGTATCATCCATGTAGATGCTGTGGATGGCATTTATAAGTGGAAATGCGGGGTCCATGTGTTCATTTGACTCATCTTCATCCGAAGGTTCGCCGGCCCTTACCATACCTATGTGGCTGTGGGCATCAATGAAGGCCGGAGTAACCACGCCTTCAGCTATTACATCCCCGTCCGGTTTTGACTCACTGACTGAAATAATTTTACTTTCAAATCCAACATATACGTTTCTCCTTGTCCCGGTGCCGTCGTAGAGAACATTTGCCTTAACATACTTCATGGATTGACATATAGTGGTGATATTAACAGTTTTAGCAGGCCATATAGACGACAGCGGCAAATACACTTTGCAAAGGCAATTTAAAATAGTCTGGGAATTTGAAGGCGCTTACTTCTTTGACATTTCAATCCGAATTGCAAGCGTCAGTTGAACCTCTTGGCATTTCGGTTCAGCTGGATATTTTTTGAAAGGGAAGCTTATCTAAGTCATTCAGGATGTAAATAAGAAGAGGCGCATTGGTTGTTCCCCTTTTTTACAATCCTGAAAGTCTCCATGAATTCTACATCGTTTCCGGATTCCAGAGTAAAAAGACCCAAACCATTATTGTAAGAATCGGGTGCTGCAGACATGGGCTCCAGTGCAACTGATTTGTTTCCAGCCCATCTCCCGTTGTAAATGACATAATATCTGTTCATGTTGCCTGAGATCATAATGGAATAATCCCTGGTGCCAAGGGTTATGCTTCCGGGAAGCTCAAAGCAGTTATCAAAGGTTTTTCCGCTCATAGAATTCATTTCCACAGGGTCCACAATTTTGTAATTTCCATCCGGAAAGGAGCCGTCAGCATATTCAAGGAACCTGAAAGTCTTTTCATCTTCAATCTGCCAGGCACCCCCATGAAGGAAATAGGGATGCATCCCAAAGGCAACCGGGCAACTGGACTTCCCTGTATTCCTTGCTTTCAGAGAAAACCCCAATGAATCTCTTTTCAGTGAATAGGTAAGAGTAAGATCGAGATCAGATGGATACCCACTATCTGAAAGTTTGCCAGTAAGGGCAAGAGATGATTCTGACTGACTTTCCACCTCAAGTTCAATGCTGTTGACGAGACCATGAATAGCATTTGGTCCATCATTTAGCTTCAAGTGGTATCTTTTCGAATTCCATTCATAGGTACCGGATTTTATTCTGTTTGGAAATGGAAATAAGACGGCACAGCCACCATGAGTCTTATGATCCATATTTCCAGGAGAAAGGATATCTATCCCGTCAAGAATCAGGCTGGAAATGTATCCTCCTGATGTATGTACCTCGGCAGAAGAACCAGAGGATGCAAGTTTCATGTTTTTCAGATTCATGCAAGACATAAAACCTTATTCCGGACAGATCAATCATCTAGTGATTGAAGGAAGTAATGGTTGAAAAAGATGTTTTTATTTCAGATCTGCACTGCATCTATCTTGCTGACATGAATGCGGTTGTCATTTCTGATCTGCATCTTGGCTTTGAGGAGGAGATGAATCTTCATGGGCTTTTTCTTCCTAAGCTCCAGCTTGAACATGTTACAGGTATGGTTGATAGAATCATTGAAAGATATCAGCCCGAATTAATATTCATTAACGGTGATTTCAAGCATGAATTTTCAAGAAATCTTCAGCAGGAGTGGCAAGATATAATAAAATTCCTGGATTATTTCAAGGAAAAGTCCACGCTTGTTTTCATCAGGGGAAACCACGATAATTATCTAATCTCAATTCTGAAGAGAAGAAATATAGATATGTTGGACAAATTCGAGAATGATCGGTACCTCATCTATCATGGGGATCGGAATCTGGGGCTCAAGAACCTCACAATACTCGGACATGAACATCCATCAATAGTCCTCAGAGACCGTGTTGGAGGGGTTTATAAAATCCCAAGTTTCGTCTATAATGGCGAGTCCAGGGTTCTCATAACTCCCGCAATGAGCTATTTCTCATCCGGAGCAGATGTTGTTGACAGCCTTATGAACCCTGAACATTTTACACCTGTCCTCAAAACAACCGACCCCGATAAATACCGGGTCTACGGAGTTACAGAAGAGTTTGGGATTGTAGACTTCGGTTATACGGGAGATCTGAGGAAAGAGAGAGCCGACAGGTTCTCATAATATCAACGTTTGAAAGCTCCGTAAGTCCAATTCTCTCAGGAGACAAATTTATAATCCCACGAATTGTTCCTAGATTCTCGTCCTCTGATGAGCAGTTTTATTACATTTCAGGAATGTCTAAGAGTTAAATTCTTTACTGCCGTGATAGTTATTTATATTTCTGAGCAATCAGTGAGGGAAGCCCCGATAGTGTAGCGGCCTATCATACGAGCCTGTCGAGCTCGTGACACGGGTCCAAATCCCGTTCGGGGCGTTTATAATTGCAATCAACTCTTTTTTTTCTGCCCTAATTTTGAGACGTCTGTATATGCCAAGGTATGAGATTTTGCAATATATTTTTCGGTCATTTTTTTTCTGCACAACCTGAAATTTTTCCATGATTTTGTCAGGATGCTTGTATCCACCATGACCGTTCAGCGTAAATTCTTTAATGGGAATCAATGCCGGAATCCCTGAAGAAAGAGCTCCCATTCGAAGGTTACTTCAGGTCAGAATATAGGCGAATCCGAGCGGCAAGGGAGAGATGGGAATCACTTTCTGAGGATAAGAAAGCAGAAATAAGGGAGAGGATCAGAAATGTCAGAACAAGCAAATCCTGAGGTCCCGGTAATCTCTTCAATATCGCTGGCCCCTGAATCCATAGACGGACCTTACATACCTGAAGACCTTGGGGCTGGTTCAGCATGAAGCTAAATTCCTACACCCTGGGTTATGCAGTGGCAGGTGCAGGATGGTTCATGGCAGGGATGGTATTATTCGGGAAATTTGTAATTCCATACCTGAGTCATGGCGACCTGCTGGCCTTAGGCATAGTCCTGACCTTCTCAGCGGCGGTTCTATCAGCTTTCATAGCAGTTTTGTACATTCATGGAGGGAAAGATAATGAAATTCCTTAGGTTACTGATCGGATTCTTATTTCTTATTTACCTTGCCTATGCGTATCTCTCAAACACGCTTCAGTATTCATTCTATGCAGTGATAGCTAACACCTTCTTTGAGATTGGATCGTTTATCGGTAACCTCGTTCACCTTCCGCCGGTAATCCCCCATTCCGAATATCTTGAACTCGTGTATGCGGCGGTTGCCCTGATAGCCCTGGGATTGATGCTTGATGGCTTTTTCGGCGGTGACAAAAAATGATTGAATATCAGCACCAGCGGCACATCTGGCCTAAGTGCGTTGACGGTGAGCATGAAAGATGCGATGTCAAGGACATACGTGTAAAGCGGTTCTGGGACCGTGAATACCGGACCACTATTTACTGCGAATGTTATTGCGGTGAACAGAGAAAATGACCACACATATTTTTGATATTCCGCAATGAAGTATAACCATGAAACATCACCTATACACACCTCCTTTTATTCCTAAGTGATGTTTCTTTCAATTTATTTTAATGACCCTAACGTATTGCGGCATTTCCAAGACTATAGAGAAATATCATCGAATGATGTTTTAACCTAAAACATCACCGTAATAATCAGAACTTTTCGGAAGTTCACCGGGTGAAAATCTGGCCCTTGTTTCATTGAATATGGGTCGTCTATCTGAGTGATAGAATGCAGTCCCCCGTGCGCATATATACAGTTTCACATGAAAGTGAAAAAAATGCCCGAAACTCCCTAAGCGAAACTTACATAAGCAAGTCTTATCTTAAGACTTACCTGTACCTTCAATTTCATGACGCATATAGACCGAGTATAATTCAATCTATATAGTCATTGCAATTCTCTATATTTATTAAAATTCCTATTGTTTTTATCAAATCGATAGTGAGTTGAATCTTTGTTTCCGGGTTCCTATCGATAGACCGATAAGAGGATCCATACTAAATTAATCGAAGCTTGACAGTGATAACAGGTTGTCATTAAGGCAGTTTGACAAATGCTTTATGCCCGAGTACTTTGAATATAGAATCAACACTGTTACTCGATGTGTGCAGTGTAAACGTTTATATCGTCATTAACCATGTTGGAGTACGGGTAAGACCGGTTGGTCAAGTGTACCTTGAGGTGCACGCCTAAAAGTACCAACCGGCGCTGTCTAAATTTTTTATTTCCA
>JAMCUD010000051.1 GCA_023379355.1 Thermoplasmatota archaeon | reverse complement strand
TGAACTGAGGAGATAAATTATATCAAATTCGTAAAATTGTGCTAAATTTAACTGATTACAGTAATTTTATGTATTCTCACGGTAATTTAACATATTATTCCAGATATTCTTGAATTTTTGGATATTGACACTTGGTGATATATTTTCATAAATTACTAATTCCAGACAAATTTTCCGATTCTAGGAATTAAATTGTACTGAAACTATTTGCTGCATATTCGAGAATATTTGGACATCGATCTCAGTCCTTCCTACCGTTGCTGATACTCCCATTGAATGTGCATAGTGCTTATGCAAATTATTGGTTTGCGTAAAGACGAATCATGGTGTTCTATTGATAATGCCCATGATGACCAGAAGGCTGAATAGATTTATGGCAAGAGTTGAAAGATAAAATGACATGGGATGAGAATATGGTATCCTGACCACAATGTATGACAGTACTGTTGACACAATTGTCGGCAATGCGGTTAAAACTGCAGTTATGGAAAAGAGAATCACCAATTCGACGTTTCCACCAAACGAATAGAAATTCAGGGTGGTTGAACCCTTGGGAATTTTGAGCATAAGCCGCCTGATATTGAATAGGGATGTGTATACGTATGCTATGATCAGGTTCACAGGAAACAATAAGAATATTATTGGATTGCCGTCGGTCCTGAACAGGAACAATACTGAAACTGGGATAACAATGAAAGCGAATACTATGGCACCAACGTATTCCTTTGAGTAAATAATATCCCTCATCCTGAGAGGCAATGCCTGTAAAACGCTGATTCCACTTCCTTCAGAGATCATCAGGACCAACGAATAGAAGGCAGAAGACACTATTACTATGGCCAGCATGGAATAATATATTGAAATCGACCCGAAGGAGATCCCTGAGGAATAGAAAAATAGTGACAGCAGTGTTGGTAGGACCAGGAAAATTGGGATCAGCATCATAAGAAAATTTTGAGACTTCCTGAAGATGTTTCTAAGGTCTTTCCTCAACAGTGTTATGTAGAACCCTGAACTTGATTCATGAAGCTTTTTCACTGAAATATTCGCCTTGGAGAATGTTGAGGCATCACTCTTTGTGATTCTGTTGAAGGTTCGCCTGTTTACCACTAGAAATAAAATCACTATGGCTGCAGTGTAGGCCGATGTCATGAATATATCATATCCAACAAGAAAGGAGGGTAGGGGCCCTCCAAATACAGTATAGGCAATTCCGAGGAGAGGAATCGCCATATAGAGTGGATGCATAACCAGCGGTGGCAGAACAGGTATCTCCTGCGGTATCTGGATAGCGATCTCAAAGAGGACGAAGAATGCAAGAAAACCAGCCACCCTAAGAATACTTGAAAGCGATCCGCTTCGCATTCCAGGCCTTTTTTCCATGCTTCCTGAAAGAGTAAATATCATTGCACTGCCAGCGGTGTAACCCAGCGCGAGCATCAGAAATGCCCAGAGCACCCCTGTGAACGCCGGAAGCAGGTTTCCGGTTACCCACACATATGCGGCAATTAGTGGGACAATGACAAACAGGCTTGACGAACCTGTAAAGACAAACCATGAAATAGGAAGGACCATATGACCAATGTCTGTGGGAAGGGGTTTCAGCGGCTCAAAGAGCCTGTATGTTCTTACTATATTTGTGAACATGATGAAGCTATACAGGCTGATCAGGAAAATGTAGGCGTAGAGTAGAAGGGAAAGCGTCTGCAGGTGTGCCAGTGGGTCTGGCAACCTTATCTGAGTCAGTGTCAGGAATGATGAGAAAGCAAGCATTGAAACCGCTGTTACTGCATACGTAAGGAATATCAAACGCTCAATGTACCTTGCACCCTGTGTTGAGGTGGTGCCTGTTTTCTGCTGGAATTTTGGTGAATCCTTCAGAGCCAGGTACCTCTGTTCAGCAACAATTCGCCTGCTTAGTTCAAAAATATCCCTGTTCATCTGGACATCGTCTCTTTCAGCGATCGTATAACAGGAGATAGATCTCCTTCACCGGTTGCCTCAAGGAAGATGTCTTCCAGCTTCTTACTTCCGGATCTTTCCCTTAACTCTGTCAGTGTCCCTATGTCCACTATTCTGCCCTTATAAATGATTGCGATCCTGGTGCAGACACTTTCAGCAACTTCCAGTACATGGGTTGAAAAAATTATGGTCTTTCCCTGGGAAGAATATTCTGCAAGAAGATTCTTTAGTATTTTTGCAGATCTGGGATCGAGACCGTTCATTGCCTCATCCAGTATTATAATGGCAGGATCATGAATAAGAGCTGATATTATGGCAACTTTCTGTTTGGTCCCGAATGAAAGAGACCCGATGAACGTGTTCATATTCTCCTCGATCTCAAACGCGCGGGCAAAACTGCTTATGCGCCTTGCGAGAGTGTTATGATCAATCTTCCTCACTGAACCTATGAAGTTAAGGAATTCCGTTGGAGTCAGTGATTCGTAAAGCACAGGAGTCTCAGGCACATAGCCGGTTATTTTCTTTATTTCCATGGCATCCTTTACCACGTCAAGGCCAGCTACCCTGACGTATCCTGTTGTGAAGTCAAGGATTGAGCAGAGAATCCTGAGAAATGTTGTTTTTCCTGACCCGTTTGGACCAAGCAGGCCGAAGACCTCTCCGGGGTTTATCTCGAGATCAATACCATCCAGCGCCCTTAACTGCCCGTAGTTCTTAACCAGGTTATGGACAACTATGGACGACTGTCCCATGGTTTAGCGAATGCCCCCAACCTAATATAGGTATCCCCTGACGATCAGATGATTGATATGTGAAATATGATGTGAAACAGTTGCCCCACAAGAAACGAACCGAATGCAGCAAGCAGAGCAAGGGCGGCGGCCTTAAGTGCCTCTCTCCTGACCTTCATGTTCATGGATATGGCCACTATGGAGTTTGAAATTGCTTGCGTCAGTGCAACTAATACAACCGATATGACCAAAGCATCCAGATCCGGAAGGAAGATGAATGGGGTGATTGGTATGGCAGCACCCAGTATATAGAAGAGACCTGTGTTTACTGCTGCCATTCTTGTCTCTGACCGATATTTATCAACCTTTTCTGTGTCCCTATCCTCGTTGTTCAGAATGGCCTGTCTTCTTAACTGGGATATCCTGAATTGCGTCTCAGAATTCTTGGACAGATACGCACCAACGCTCATACTCATTGCGCCGCTTACTCCGACTATTAACCCTCCCAGAGAGACGTAAGTGTGATCCGCAATTAGAGCAGAAAGCCCTGCCAGAGCTGCAAGCACCTCCACTAGCCCATCGCTTATTCCGTATATTATGTCCCTATTCCTCTCCAGCTGCTCCCTGCTCTGGTCGAGCGTATAACTGAAAACGTCCTCATGTTCGACCTCGTCGTCAATTATTCTTTCCAGGCCGCTTCTGAATTCCTCATCTTCTTCAGCCAGGGATTCAGCCCTTCGGTAAGATGCAACCGTTTCAACCTCACCATGCTCCATGATCTTTGCCGTAAGACTTGTTCCCAGAATCCTGTGGAGGAATAGCAGATAGGCGACCCTGAACCTCCTCGGGCCAAGGCCGCTGACATCCACCCCGTTTTTTTGAAGATACGCCTTCCAGAAGAGTGAATGATCATGCTCTATCGACGAAAGCCTCTGCAGGGATTCCTTAAGCCACGGATCTCTGACCCGTATAGAAAGCGCCTTATAAAACTCCATGTCTGTGAGTTCATCCCTGTAGAATTCCATTGTGCGAGTGATTCTGTCACGGTCAGCCATTCATTGTAAATTCACTTTATAAATAAATAAAATTCCATTATCATGGAATGGTACGAAATTCGTAGCAATTATCCGTTTTTCTTTCAATAAGATATATATTATTGGCAAATATAAGTTTCCGATAACCATGATGAAGGATGTTGAAAAGACTGAAAAACTGAGCAGGATATCCATGAAGATCACGCCGCCTGGCCCTCTGGCAAAAAAAATCATTGAGGATGATGAAAAATTCCTTGTTACCAGCACAAAGTCTTTGCCCATTGTTGCTGAAAGGGGTGATGGAGTTTTCATCCAGGATATTGATGGAAACGTCTACCTTGATCTTTCTACAGGAATCAGTGTAACCAATGTGGGCCATCTGAACCCGCACGTAACAGAGGCTGTGGAGAAACAGCTACATAAGCTTTGGCATTTTGCTGGGACTGACTTTTACTACAGGGAACAGGTCGATGCTGCCAAGGCCATAGCTAGCGTAACTCCTGGGAAATTTGGGAAGAAAGTGTTCTTCACGAACAGCGGAACAGAAAGCAATGAGGCTGCAATAAAGGTTGTGAAGGCACATACAAAGAAACAGCAGTTCATAGGCTTCATAGGGGGCTTCCATGGTAGGTCACAGGGTTCCCTCTCCTTCACAGCATCAAGGTCGATACACCATAAGGGATTCTTTCCTTCAATGCCCGGCGTAGAGCATGTACCGTATCCCAATCCGTACAGGAACCCGTTTGGAATAGATGGATATGAGAACCCAGACGAGCTCGAGAACCGGGTTATTGACTTCATAGAAAAGTACGTCATAAGAACCTATCTTCCCAGGGAGAACCTTGCCGGTTTTCTTGTTGAGCCGATCCAGGGAGAGGGAGGTTACATAGTTCCTCCAAAGAACTTCCACAAGAAACTGATGAAGCTTGCAGAAGAAAACGATTCGATTGTCATTATGGATGAGGTGCAGACCGGAATGGGCAGGACGGGGAAGTTTTTCGCCTCCGAGCATTTTGGCGTTGAGCCTCAGGTGATATCTCTGGCAAAGGCCATCGCCAACGGCATACCCATGGGGGCAGTTGTAGTCAAGGACACTCTGGATTTCCCTGAGGCTGGACTCCACTCCAACACATTCGGTGGGAACTTGCTTGCAAGTGCAGCCGCTGTTGCTGTGATTGAAACCATAAGGAACGAGAAACTCCTGGAGAATGCCACAAAGCAGGGATCATACTTCAAGAAGCGCCTGCAAGAACTTCAGGACAAGTATGAGAAGATAGGGGATGTGAGAGGAATTGGACTTATGCTTGCACTTGATTTCGTTAAGGACAGAAAGACAAGGGAGCCCGACACCAAGTTCAGGGACAGGCTTGAGATGGAATCACTGAAGAATGGCATTATTCTTCTATCAACTGGGCTCAGCGCCATACGTCTTATCCCGGCCCTCAACATCACAGCGGAACAGATAGACATGGCTGTGGACGCTCTTGATAAGTCCATCGAGGCGTCATTCTAAATTTCCTGGTTCATGTAGTCCAGGAGCTTTGTGAGAGGTAGCCCCTCTACCCATTTCATTACAAAATTCCCGTTTTTTGTCTCGCCCATGTTTGGTATTATTTCGTAAAGATGTCTTATTCTCCCTTCAGGTTTTGCCGGTATGGTGAATATTCTCCAGGGATCGCCCGAGGCACTCTTTAACCGGAATGCGTACACAACGAAAAGGCCAGCCCTCTGACACAGATCCCTGAGCCTCATGGCTTGATCCTGCCTCTGGCCCGAAGCTTCGGTGAACATGAGCGTACCATTTATGGATGACTTCACCTCTATTATCATTGAAAAATCATGCCTTAGGGCAATTAGATCAGCTCCTAGAGAACCTGCAGACCTGGTTACGAAGAACGGCTTATTGACCATTGATGCCAGTGCTGATCTTTCAGTTTCATCAAGCCTTTTTGAGAGCCTTGCTATCACAGTTTCATTTCCGGAGAGTATGCCTGAAAGCTCCCTTTCGTATATGCTGCCATTCAAGTAATCCATTGCAATTTCTCAGAGCTAATATAATCTTAGCCATTATTTGGATGAAGCCTCCAGTCTCTGAATATATATTCTATATCAATATTTTTTAATATATTTACTATTTGAAATAACTAAATATGTTGCGTAAAGGTCTCCGAAATGGTGAAAGATGTTGGAAGATCCATATGAGAAAATGGATGGAAAGAGACTCAGTTTATTTCACTGGAAAAGCCTGATAACGACAGGGATGGGGGTGTTCACTGACGGATATGACCTGTCATCTGTCGGTATTGTTCTGCCACTGATCACTGCCTCATTCGGCATAAAGAGCCTTACAGGCATCCAGTCATCACTGCTTGCGGGCAGTGCCCTGATCGGTGCAGTAATTGGAGCATTGCTGTTTGGACACCTTTCGGGTAAGGGTAGAAAGAAGTTCTATGGGATTGATGTTGGTATCATGGCTGTGGCGGCTTTCCTACAGATATTTGCTGCAAATCCGGCCGAGTTGATAATAATAAGGACAGTCCTTGGCGTTGGAGTTGGTGCAGACTACGTCCTCTCCCCCATCATAATGGGTGAGCATGCAAATGCCAGGGATCGTGGGAAGATCATAGCTCTGGGGTTCGGCCTTCTCTGGGGTTTTGGGGCAACAACAGCGGCAGGCATCTATCTCGGGCTTCATGGTGTTGTTTCAGACTCACTTCTATGGAGACTGGTTCTGGCGGCGGGATCAATCCCTGCAATTGCTGTCATATACCTGAGAAGGAGGATGCCAGAGACCGCAAGATATCTTGGCAGGGTTAAGGGGGACAGTGAGGCAGCAGCCGAAGTCATAGAGGAGATCAGTGGAAGTAAAGTGGATAGAAATACCATTATAAAGGACGGGAACAGTCTCCGTTACTACCTGAAGAAGCAGTGGAAAACTTTCTTCGCAGCTTCTTTACTCTGGTTCCTCTTCGATATGGTAGCGTATTCCGGCATATTATTCGGACCGAGCCTGATTGCTTCAAGCCTTGGACTCAGTTCGGGTGATTTTCAGATACTCATGGAGGGGCTTTTTGTGGTTCCAGGAGGGCTCATAGCTCTATCGTTAATAGACAGGAAGGGTAGAAAACCTCTTCAGGTGGCAGGATTCATAGGAATGGCTGCCGCACTCATAGCGTTTGGAGCCTATAAGCATCTCGCCGGAGTTGGGGCCATATCTTCCATTGCCCTGATATTGTACGGTAGTCAGAACCTTTTCCAGCAGGCAGGCCCAGGATCGGTCTCTGCATCAGGCATGCTTGGTGTGGAACTCGCGCCCACTAAAATAAGGGGTACAGTACAGGCAATAACTGTTGCCTCAGGAAGGCTTGGCGCCACAATATCGACATTCGTTTTTCCCTATCTGTTCGGCAGATATGGCGAGTCATTTGCAGTCTATTTCCTGGGTGCAGTGGCAGTTGTTGCGTCAATAGTGACTTTGATTGCAATACCTGAAACCTCGTCAAGGGGCCTTGAGATCTCATCTGGCGAGATTGTTACAATGCACGAAGACACAAGGGTTGCGGAAACTGGAGGCGTGGAATGATACTCGTAACAAATGACGATGGAGTGTCAAGCCCAGGCATAACTGCTCTGTCCCGGAGCTTGATTGAGGCGGGACACAGCATAGCTGTAGTGGCACCTTCCAAAGAAAGAAGTGGTTATGGAATGGCCATGACCCTTCACTCACCACTAGAATATGTGAAAACCGGCACCGTCCAGTATCCCGAGTTTTCAGTCAATGGAACGCCAGCAGATTGTGTAATCCTGGCAGTTTCACATCTCTTCAGAGGCAGGATAGAGGCAGTGGTCAGCGGAATCAATGCCGGGATCAATGCTGGCTTTGGAATTCTATTTAACAGTGGAACAATATCCGCCGCCTTACTGGCAGCAATGAACGGCTTACCGTCTATTGCATTTTCACAGGATGTCACTCCCGAGAACGCCAGTGATGCCGAAACCTATGAATCTGGATCAAAGCTAGCGGCTAGAATAACCGGAGAATTCATCGGTTCATCAAAGGGATCAGGGACGGAAATGCTGAACATCAACTTTCCTGGCAATGTCAGCTGCGATACGCCCCTTGTTGAGGTTCCGTTCTCAAGGAAACCATTGTACCGGAGGGTTGTAACGCAGGAATTGGGGTCCTCTGACAGCGGCGTTGTCAGAATCAGGGCAGAAATGAGGAAATCCTCTGAATCAGGGGAGTTAGACGACATAAGCGCAGTTCTGGGATCCAAACTGGTGTCAATCACCAGGATAAGGTTCAGCAGCCCGGAAATTGATGGACTTCTTCGCTGGGAAGAGATTTCATAGGAGAGTATTTAATCAGAGTTGAGGTATCAGGCCAATTTCAGAATGTTTCTGAAAAAGCTCACCGGCCACCACAGCAGAATCCCTGTTGATTTTCACACCCATTTCTGCCATTGACAGCTCTATTACATTCAGCGCCTGAATTATGTGGGATGGCTCGATCCATCCCATGTGCCCAACCCTGAAATACCTGTTCCTTAAGGCCGGATGCACACCAGCCCCGAATTCAACCCCTCTCTTCAGTGCAGTCTGAAGGAATTCTGGGATGTTGATCCCATCCGCCATAACCCCTGATACAGTGTTGCTTCTGAGCCCTTCCTCTGCAAGTATCCCCAGGCCCATGTGTTCGATACCCCGCCTGAATGCTTCAGAGCATACTTCGTGTCGCCTTATCCGAAGATCCATTGTTTCTGCCTTGATTATATCCATACTCTTGCTTATTGAGAATACAGTGCCTATGGGAGGGGTAGCAAAATAGCCTCCTTCTCCGGACAGAAACTTTTCCATGATGTTCTTCCAGTTCCTCAAATCCATGAAGTAGCCGGCCACTGAGGATTTCTCAAGATAGTGGACTGCCTCCTCCGACGCAACAAGAAGCCCTGATCCTGCCTGAGCGCCAATGCCTTTCTGACTTGCAGTTAGGCATATGTCAATGCCCCACTCGGATACATTCATCTTCTCTCCGCCTATGCTGGCCACCCCATCCACTATGACAAGGTTAACCTTTCCGTGAACAGCTTTTGCCACTGCACGTACATCAAGCCTTACTCCGGTGCTCGTCTCCACATGTGTCATTGCAATGGCAAAATACTTGCCGGACGAAACTTCCCTTTCAATTTCTGAAACTGAGACTGCACTGCCAGGTTTGGATCTCAGTACCTTGATTTCCAAAGGATAACGGCTGAGTATTGCCTCCCACCTGTCACCGAAAACTCCATTGCTCACAACAAGAATCCTTGAACCTTTCGGAAAAAAAGATGTTACACTCTCCATGGCCACAGTACCGCTTCCCGGCAGAATGAACGGCATGTATCTGCTGTCCGACCCGGTGACATACCTCAGACCTTCCAGCGAATTTTTCATGGCCCCGTTAAACTCTGGTGATGCGAAGCCCACATTGGGCTGGACACCAGCTGAAAGAACGCTGTAGTTTGCCACTGAAGGTCCAACGTGCATGAGAATTCTAGATACCATGCATTACAATGCATTCAAGACATTAAAACATTGCAGGAGGCCGCAGGTGCAAAACATTATTCTGTCTTGATTCCGTACAGATTTTGTGAATGATTTTGTCTTTACGCCAGATCATCCTGAGAATACAAACCTGATGAGGTTTGCAAGAAAGCATGGCATTTCTACAATAGATGAACTATATGACAGGGCTGATTCTGATACGGAGTGGTTCTGGCCGGCCGTAATAGAAGATACTGATATTAGATTCTTTTCGCCATACAGGAGTGTCAGAGACTCAAGCAGAGGTATCCCCTGGACAACATGGTTCACTGGCGGTACCATAAACATTACTTACAACTGTGTCGAAAAACGAAAGGACTCAATGGATCCAGCCGTAAAATACGAGACAGAAGATGGAAAAAGGGGCTCAGTCAGTTTCATGGAACTTGACCGCATGACTGGAAAACTGGCTGGTTTCCTGAAGCATGCCGGTATTTCCCGGGGTGACAGAGTCGGCATATACATGCCACCGTCGCTTGAGGGGGTTGTGGCGCTTTATGCCATAATGAGAGTTGGAGCCGTAGCTGTTCCCGTATTTTCCGGCTACGGTAAAGAGGCCGTG
>JAMCUD010000050.1 GCA_023379355.1 Thermoplasmatota archaeon | reverse complement strand
GATAGATCCTGAATCTGTATGTCCTTATCGTCTGGAACACTGATCCTCCACGTCTTTCTTCATGATCACTGATGGGTACGGTAATTATATATAAAGATATTAGTTCGCTTTCATCCCACCCCTGAAGAGGTGGGAATTCCCGCTCACGGTGTTAACTATTTTAGCCCTGGTGCAGGTTATCTCTGCTTTCTGAAATAACTGTTGATCCTTTCCATCCCTTCCGTTATGGTCTCATTTGAAGCGGCAAATGATATCCTGAGATGATTCTCCCCTTGAACTCCGAAAGCTGATCCGGGGGTCACAACCACACCCTCCCTGTCAAGAAGATCGGAAGAGACGGTTTCAGAATCCCTCCCCTCATATCCCGGGAAGATGTAGAAGGCACCTTCAGGTTTTCTAACTTTAAGCAAACCACCCTCCGTTATCAGTTTATAGATCAGATCTCTCCTTTCCCTGAACTTCTGCGTCATGGCTACGGGGCTTTTTTCATCCTTGAGAGCCTCCAGGGCAGCGTACTGGGCAATGGATGAAGCACAGGTTATGGTCTGCTGCTGAATCTTGTTCGACGCCCTGATAATGTCCTCCGGACCAGTCATATAACCAATCCTCCACCCCGTCATTGCATGACTTTTGGAGAAACCGCTCACTGTTATTGTATGATCTGCCATTTCCGGGACGGATGCAGGTGAAAAAGGCCTTCCCTCGAATATTATATCTTCGTATATCTCATCTGAAATAAGGTAAAAGTCGTTTTCAAGTATAAAGTCAGAAAGCTCCCTGATCATTTTTTCACTGTAAACTTTCCCGGTGGGATTTGTGGGATTGCTGAAGACAAGTGCCCTGGTTCTGGGATTCACAAGTTTCCTCATTGTGGAAAAATCAAAATCATAATTCTCGTCAGTGCCAACTGGTATAACCTTTCCACCGGCAAGTCTTATTATATCTGGATATGAAACATAATAGGGTTCAGGAAGAAGAACCTCATCACCCAATTCAAGGATGGACATGAGTGCAAGATTTATGGAGAATTTAGTGGGGGTTACAAGTATGTTCTTCGGATCAGCCTCAATTTTATTGAACTTTCTGAACTTCGCTGAAATGGCTTCCCTCAACTCCTGAATTCCCATTGAGGGGGTATAGTGGGTCTTGCCTTTCTTTGCCCATTGAAATCCGGCATCAATAATGTTTTCAGGAGTTGTAAAATCCGGTTCACCGATTCCAAAATTGTATATTTTTCTTCCATTCCTGACCATTTCGGCAGCTCTGTTACTGGAGGCAACCGTTTTTGATTCTGATATTGCATTAAGCCTTGAAGATACCATGGTTACGGATTAATAAAGGTATTAATAAAACTTGACTGCAAATCCCAGACAGATCCAATCATGTTTAAAAACTCTGGAAAGATATTGGATGGATAATGATCAACAGAGAATATGCAAAACAGATAAAGAAGCTGATGCCGAACCGAGAATCAGCCAGGGATCCGGACAGCCCGGTATCAATGTGGAAGGAGATGGATCGCCTGAGAGGTTATCCGGAGCCAACAAGTGTTGTCATTTTCAGGACAAAAGGCTGCTCGTGGTACAATTTCTCTTCCTGTTCAATGTGCGGCTATTTCAACGACGTATCCAGCAGCATAAAGGAAGAAAATCTGTACAGGCAGGTTGACTACGCATTCAGTTCTCTGGGCGACACCAGAATACTGAAAGTGTTCACCTCTGGAAGTTTTCTTGACCCTCTTGAGGTCCCCATGGGCGTCAGAGACTATTTCATGGAAAAGGCTAGGGCAAACCTTGACAAGCTGCTTGTTGAATCAAGGACAGAATATGTGAATGCCAAAAATCTCTCTGGTCTCATGAAATATGGTGTTGATATGAGGATAGCAATCGGACTTGAGAGTTCAAACGACACGATCATCAGGGAATCCATAAACAAGGGATCCACTTTCGCTAAATTTGTGGAATCTGCCAGGGTATTAAAGGAACTTGGGCTTGAACTCAGGACTTACCTGCTTCTCAAGCCTCCATTCATATCGGAGAAAGCTTCTGTTGAGGACATGATAAAATCTGTCAGGGACGTTTCGAATATAACGGACGATGTATCTGTGAATCCCATGAACATACAGAAAAATACAATGGTCGAGAACCTCTGGAAAAAAGGCCTTTACCGTCCTCCAAGACTTTGGAGCATTGCCAGAATACTTCTGGAGACCAGGAATATGGGTACACAGGTGATTTCCTATCCAACAGGTGGAAACAAGCTGAGAGGGGCACATAACCAGGAAGATTCCATGGAACTTCTTAACCTCATATTCAGCGCGTCACTTTCACAGGATTTCAGTGAACTTGAAGCCTTTTACAAAAGATCAGACAGGAGCGCATACATTAATGACCTGTATCTGGAGGATAGCATGGTTTTCCAGCAGGATCTGGATCGGTTGGTAAGCCGGCTGGGTGCTGCAAACATGACCGTATAGGAAATATCTCATAAAGTTGTACTGGATGGTTATTGCATGGAGTTGAAATTAAAGGATCTCGGAGAGAGGAAAATAATCGACAGGATATTCTCACTATCCGGAATGAAGCAGGAAAAGGATGACTGCGCGGTTATAAAATTCAAGGGCCAGAATATCCTGATTTCAACCGACAGTGTTTCACTTCCAACTCATTTCTTTCCAGAAGTGGAACCAGAGACCATGGGGTCATTCCTTGCAGCCATCAACCTCAGCGATATTGCTGCCATGGCTGGAGAACCCCACTCATTCCTGCTTTCTCTGCAGGTTCCAGCTGACTACCAGTATTCGTTCCTTGATGAATTTGTCTCAGGGATCACCAGGATGTTGAGGTCCTTCCATACAAGGCTTGATGGAGGAGACACCAAGGAAGGGGTTAATTTTGAAGCTACCGGTTTTGTAATGGGGTATCAGAAGCCAAAAAGTACGCTTTACCGTTCCAGGATAGGGAAAAACCAGGTTCTGTGCACTACGAACAAAATGGGAAAAGCAGCTTCAGGATACGTTTTCTACAGGTCTTCATACAGGAAGGATCTGGGTCTTAAACTCATGTATGATGTCAAACCAAGAATAAGGGAGGCATCCCTCATAGCAGAATACGGTGGAAAGTTCATGATGGACCTCTCTGACGGACTGTACTCATCAATAGGCCAGATGAAGAGGGACTATGGCATAGGCTTCAGAATTGTGGAGGACGAGCTACCACCGGATTCTCACGTAAAAAAAGCCGTGGATCTTTCAGGTGCCACCCCTGCTGAAGTCATGTGCAGATTCGGTGGAGACTACGAACTTCTTTTCACCATTGATAACTCCAATTACGGCGATTTCAAGGATGCAATGGAATCAAACAAAATCTCTGTTTCATATATAGGGGATACATGGGACGGGGAGAACATGATGTTTGACGGCAACAGGTGGCGTCTTATAGATGATCCGGGATACGAACATTTTGCCCCAAAACCAAAACTTGGAAGGATAGAGTAAACCTCTGTTTAACTGGGTTTGGTCTCATTTTCTCATTTTATTTCTCATGGGAAAAATACTTGTCCGGTGAATTTTTATTAGATACAGGGTTGAAATGGAATTCACATCTAGAAAGGAAAATCTGCTTGAGACCATAGAAAAGTTGCACAGGGAAAGAATTGGAATAATGGAAATCAGGAAGAACAGCCCTGATCTCTATGATTATTACCAGGAATGGCTCACCAGGATGGAAAGGAAATTCATGATGAAGTACTTGAGAAAATATGGTAAGAGAAACTCAATGAGGAAGCTTCTTCATTCCTGATTTCATTCTTTTAAGACAATATAAAATAATCCCAAATTGATCTGTTATTCTCATACGTTTTCTGATAAACAATATATATAAACTGTACCTTAGGGAAAACTAAAGTATGGTACCATGACTGAAAACATTTACGAACCGGTTGATCCCAACAGATCTTATTTTGCAATAACAGAGGAAGTACTGAAATTATGGAAATCTGAAGGTCTTATTGATCGGGCTTTGAATTCTGTGGAGGGAACCAGGAGTTTTATATTTCTTGAAGGTCCCCCAACAGCAAACGGTCGGCCCCATGCAGGACATGCAATGACCCGGACTGTAAAAGATACGGTGATCAGATACAAATTCATGAATGGTTACTCAATACAGAGGCGCAATGCAGGCTGGGACTGCCATGGACTTCCGGTTGAGCTTGAAGCTGAAAAGCATTTTGGCTTCAAAACGAAGAAAGAGATAGAGGAATTCGGAATTGAAAAATTCAATGAATACTGCAGGGAGAGTATTTTCAGATATATCGAGGAATGGACCCAGGTGGATGATCTCCTTGGTTTCTGGATAAATCACAAAGATGCTTATGTCACCCTGAGGAACGATTACATGGAGAGCGAATGGTGGGCAATGAAGTCCATGTTCCAGAAAGGGCTGCTGGTAAAGGACTACAAGATAGTCCCATACTGTCCCAGGTGCGAGACATCACTGAGTTCACATGAGGTCTCACAGGGTTACGAAGAGGTGAGAGATCCGTCGGTGTTCGTGAAGTTCAGGGAATACGGCACAACCAACCGTTACTTCCTTGCATGGACAACCACACCATGGACATTACCTTCAAACGAGTTCCTTGCCGTGAATCCGGATTATGAGTATTCGCTTGTAGAATTCAGAGGAGACCAGTATTATATAGCAAGCAAACTTGTCGAAAGGGTTCTGGGAAAAGATTTCAAAGTAATCAGCACATTTAAGGGATCAGAACTCAGCGGACACAGATACTACCAGCTTATGGACTTCCTGGAAAAACCCGAGGGAACAATGTTGGTTGTTACCGGAAGTCATGTTACACTGGAAGACGGAACAGGAATAGTCCATACATCACCCGCTTTTGGTGCGGATGACTTTGAAATAGGAAAAAAAATGGGGGTGAGTATTCTCAATCCTGTAAACCTGCAGGGGAAGTTTGCATCTCCAGAGATGCCATGGAATGGCATGTTCGTGAAGGATGCAGATGTGGAGATAATGAAATACCTCAAGGGCAAAGGACTTCTTCTTAAGAACGAGAAAATACTGCATACATATCCCTTCTGCTACAGATGTGGGTCACCGCTTCTCTACTACCCTCTGGATACATGGTTCATAAGAGTATCAACAATACGCGACCTGCTCATGGAAAACAACCAGCGGATAAACTGGATTCCCCCTTTCCTCAAGGACGGACGGTTTGGGAATTTTCTCGCTGAGGCCAAGGACTGGGCTTTGAGCAGAAACCGCTACTGGGGAACTCCCCTTCCAATATGGGTATGCGGAAACGGGCACAAATACGCAGTTGGAAGCAGGGAGGAGATAGTCAAAATGGGCGGGAAAGTGCCTGAAGATCTGCACAGGCCGTTCATAGATGACGTTGTGCTAAAATGCAACCAGTGCGGATCAGATATGAAAAGGGAGCCATATGTAATCGACACATGGTTTGATTCAGGGAGTTCACCATATGCCGCCGAACACTACCCATTCAACCGTGAATTTGATCCCGATGCCTCAATACCAGTGGATTTCATAACCGAGGCAATAGATCAGACAAGAGGCTGGTTCTACACAATGCATGTCATATCATCCCTTCTTTTTGGAAAAAATGCATACAGGAACGCATTCACAATCGATTTCATACTGGATGAACAGGGACGTAAGATGAGCAAGAGTAAGGGAAATTCAGTATACGCTCTTGATCTCGTAAAAGAATTCGGTGCAGACCCTGCAAGGCTATTCTTTTTCCAGGGAGCTCCCTGGAAACCCAAGATGCTTGATAAAAAATTCATAAGGGACACATCAAGAAAAATACTTGGGACACTTTCAAACATATATTCCTTCTTCGCATCAAACGCAAACCTTGACGGATACAGATACACAGGCCTTGTTGAATCCAGGAACATGCTGGACAGGTGGCTTCTTTCAAAGGTAAATTCTACAATCCAATCTGTCAGGAAGAACATGGAAAGTTTTGATATACATCTGGCATTGAAAGACATAGAAGATCTCATTGACAGGTTTTCAAATTTTTACCTGAGACTCTCGAGGAAGAGATTCTGGTCTGAGGATTTCAACCAGGAGAAAATAGCTGCATATTCAACAATGGTCTACTCCATGGACGTGATCCTGAAGATGCTCGCCCCCATTGTTCCGTTCTATTCTGATTATATGTACAGAAAGCTATCCAATAGTGGAGAGAGCATACATTTACAGAGTTATCCGGAACCGGACACTGCGTCCATAGATCCGGAACTTGAAAAGTCTCTGGAAAACGCATATGTATCCCTGGAACTGATCAGAAGAGTCAGGCAGGAGAGCAACATAAAGAATTCCCTGTTGTTCTCCACCATTCTCATAAGTTCCCAGCAGGAAATGGACAGGGATCTGCTGGAGATACTTGAACCGGAGATGAATGCAAGAGAGGTGAAATTCATAGGTGAAAACGAAAAACCACTTGACATGAAACTGGGGCTTGTTCTTCAGAAGGCTGCTCCCATACTGAGGGACAGAACAAACAGCGTAAAGAAAATGGTGGAGAACAACAGGGAATTCATGGAAGCGTTTCTCAGGGAAGGACAGGTTACGGTGGACGGCGAAGTACTGAATGGTGACCTGCTGACAATAACTAAATCCCCAAAACCGGGCTACGGGTACACAAAAGACGATAAGTCTGGCACAGAGGTATTCATCAATCTGGATCTGGACGAAAAGCTGGAAGCAGAAGGATTTGCACGGGAAATCATCAGGAGGATACAGGTTATGAGGAAAGAGGCAAATCTGCCTTATGACGCCAGAATTGAAACGGTCATATCTCCCGGTGAAAGACAGGAACTGAGCTTGAGGTATTACGGGGAAATGATCAGCAATGAGACCCTCTCATCGAAGATTGCAACAGGTAAAATAGAAGATGGAAAGGAATGGGACATAGAGGGTGAAACAGTGAGGATATCAATAAGGAAAGTCTGAAGGAACGGAATCATCTATGGCAAGAGCATTTGTTGTTGGGAGATTTCAACCATTCCATAATGGACATCTGGAAGTGGTTAGATCGATCCTGAAGGAGAATTCATCTGTTATAATAGGTATTGGAAGCGCACAGTATTCGCACACTCTCAAGGACCCATTCACTGCAGGAGAGAGGCACCTCATGATCACCACGACCCTGGAGAAGGAAGGGCTCTACGATTATTACCTCGTTCCGATTGAGGACGTCAATTCCAATCCACTGTGGGTCGCCCACGTTGAATCACTAACCCCCAGATTCAACAGGGTTTACACCAATAACTCCCTTGTCAGGAGACTTTTCCTTGAGAAAGGATATGAGGTTACGTCAATGGGGCTTATAAACAGGGACTTCTGGTCCGGTACAAGGATCAGGGAAAAGATGATTGACGGCAAAGACTGGAAAAAAGATGTTCCGGAAAGTGTTGCGGAAATAATAAATGAGATCGACGGAGTAAACAGAATCCGGGATCTTGCAAAAACAGACGAAGACGCATGATCTAACTGGAATAGATCATCTCCTCTATGATCTTCTGGTCTTCCAGTATGTGATCAATGATACAGTACTCATCAGGCTGGTGGGCAACCTCCTTCACGGTTGTGCTCCACACGGCTGCATCCATGCCCTTCCTCCTGAAGAATGCAGCGCAAGTCCCTCCGCCTATTCCTACAACTCTCGGATCTTTTCCCTTGACCTTTTTTATTGCCTCCTTCAGCTCCGTAACAACCGTTGCATTTTCGTCAGTGGGAAATGGGGCCTGCTCTTTCTGGAACAGTTCGTATGAAACTCTTGCCTTGCTTGTTTTGTGGAAGTTCTTTATGAGGCCGTCTATGTCGTCCATCACGTAATCCAGATCGTATTTGGGCAAAATTCTGCAGTCCATGTACTGGACCTCAACACCTGGAATCGTGTTCACATTATCAACATTCTTTTCGTGTTTGGTTGGTTCAAAAGTGGAATAAGGGGGATCAAATATATCTGATGTGTCAGGATATTTGGAATGAAGCATCTCATCCAGCTGCAGAATGAATTTCATCCCCTCTCTGTTTGCATTGATTGCCTCCGAAGGCATACTGGCATGGTACTGTTTACCGGTAATCTTAAATTTAATCCACAGAATGCTTTTTTCAGCGATTTCTATTTCAAGGCCATCTTCTGTTCCGGCATCTGGGACCAGGAAAAGATCATCCTTCCCAAATATGTCCTTTTCAAGAAGGAAGCTTATTCCATACTTACTGCCAACCTCCTCATCTGCCACGAAAGCCAGTCCGAGATTATACTTCAGGTTCTCTTTCTTGAGGTTTTTCAAGAGAAGCAGTGAAAGGAATACTGCCTGGCCATCATCTGATGATCCCCTACCGTATATTCTGTTGCCCTCAACTGTGGCCTCAAATGGTTTGTGTTTCCACAAATTTAATTCTCCCACCGGTACTGTATCTATATGGGATATT
>JAMCUD010000049.1:13576-18339 GCA_023379355.1 Thermoplasmatota archaeon | reverse complement strand
TTTCAAGCGAAGAGGCATCGGAAGAAGTACTTTCTTCCTGGAAGCAATTTTTTCGGGGTCCGGAAGAAATGACCATGGTTCGAATCCTGTGCGGGTCGGATAAAAACAAGCGCGGGGAGAGGGATTTGCCTTAATGGATGCGTATTCCTCTGTAAATGTTACAAAGTTATGAAATAGAAAGGTCCGAGAAGATGATATATCAGGCAGAACTGGTTCCGAAAGAAGTTCTGCAGATACTGATAAATAAGTACAGGAACAGATGGCCACTAAGAGAAAACCCAAGAAGTCTGGGCAAGCTGCTGGAGGTGCTTGAGTGAACAATTACACTGGCACCCTCCTGAGTGCAATGGAGAACTTACTATACAGGGATAGGGGCAGAGATAGCCTTAAATCGACTGATTTTGATGTTTTGAGGATCTTCTCAGGAGATGAAGAGGCGGCAATTAGGGGATTAAAGGATTTACACCTTAAACATCAGGATAAATCTGTTCTGATACATAATGGGAATTGCTTGGAGCTTAAGACGTTCAGTCTTTTCAAGGATCCGGATCAGGAAAACCAGAAAATCAACTGGAAGAAAAATCATAGATGGAAGGATGGCAAGTTCCCTCAGGGAAGACCATACAGGAGGGATAACTCATGGAAGAGATAAGAGTCCTTACCAGAGGCAATTTTCAATCAAAGATTGACGAGCTATTCCGGATTGAGATCAAGTCAAAGAAGCTTCACAAGCTCCCTGTTGGATTTTATGATTCTTTGAAAAAAGAGATGCAATCCTATGACCTTGAAATGCAGAATGCCCTTGTTCGCAGGGACATAGAAGCTTACATAAGCCTTAAGGAACAGAGATCAGAATTCGAGAAGAATTTCAGGATGTTCTTCCAGAGAAGGTGGGAGAAGATTGCATCACTGGCACAGTACGACATTGACCAGGATCTCCTGATGGTGCTCAGCAGCTATGAGAAAGCAGCTGCCCTTGAATTCAAGACCGTTTACAATAAATTCTATGGCCAGTTTGTCGGAGGTGAACAGTGATGTATGTCTCTGTTGGAACTACAATAATGGGAGAAGATTTCCATATATATGAAAAGGCACTTTCCAGAAGTGGCATTCCATATATACAAAAAATTCTCGGAAATTCCAAGGGTTTGGAAGAAAACACTAAAGTAGATTATATATATAATTTACATAATCTTTTTGATTTAAATTGTAGCAACAAATCCAGGAAAGATATATGGAGACAAATCATTCACTGTATCCTCTTACAGGATACTCACGGAACTGCATGATGAAGCCGTAAGGTTTGGTATACCACTTTCAGAAACACTAACTGAAGCTCTCATTGCAAAGATCCGTGCAAGAGGAGGTTCAGGTATCGAAGCTATGCGCCTTCAGCTTCAGAAAAAGATGGAAGAGTTTGAGCTTCTCAAGAATACAATAAGTGACATCCAAAACAACATAGAACAGGAAGAGGAGAGATTAAGAAAGATATATGACGCCAGAGAGACCGATCTTACACTTAGACTAGGTCCGGCATATGTCCTGAGAGAACTCTGCAGGCATACAACCTTCACCATAATGCCCAGGATAAACAGGATATCTCTTGATCAACTGGAACCGGGAATGAAGATTGTTGAAAGGAAGGAGAATTATGTCCTTGTTGAGACCGATGAAAAACACATTCTGCCGGACCCTGAGGGATTTCTGAAAAGAATAAACAGCAGCTTTGACCTTGAAATGTTGAGCAATGACATAATGAATAACTCGCTCTTCCTTGGATACCTCGAAGATTTCAAGCTGAGGTATAAGGTCGGAGACTGGAAGGCCTATATACAGGAAAGGCACGCTGAGATCAGGAAAAATGTTATTGAGGAATTGAATGGAAATGAAAGGAAAGAGGAGGTTGTACCTCAATGATCTCCTTATATTCATTTTCAGACAACTGGATGGATCTTGCAATATCCAATCCAAAGGAATTCATCGGTGAGGTAGAGCGGAGGTATGTCCTGCCAGAGGATTTCAAGCGATTTGTCGGTCTCATAAAAAATGGATCCAAAGCCGATAAAAAACAGGCCACGAAAAAATCACCATGGAATGTGGGTGACTGGATAGTTGAACCATACTCACCGTATCTCATTAGAATACTCAGGAAGGCCATTGAAAGAGGGAGGTTGAGGGAAAGATGAATGATAATCTATTCCGCAATCTGGTTGGCTCCATTCTTCTCATGGCTACAGTGGCGATAGTTGTTTTTGTAATTGTGGAGATGGTTTAAATGACAGTGAACATGGCAAGGTCCTTGATCTCATCCCTCATTGAATCCCAGGGGAGGCCCTAAAATGAACAAAACTGAATTTGTAAGGAAATGGGAATATATGTTCAGACTGGTAGAGGACACATATTTGATCTCAGGAAACGCAATGGAAGATCTGCCGGTCCTCATGCTCAGGGATGCTCTTTTGGTTATCAAGGGAAAGAAGGATGTGAAAAATCAATCAACACCAGATGAAGCATACCTGGATAGAAATCTGTGTGTCCAGACAATGGCGAAAATGGCCTTGAAGCTGGGCTATACAACAGGCATCAAGGATGATCTGGAATGGCCCATATTGTATATAGACCTCCCAACAGGCCAGGTATCCTGGCACATACCTAAAAATGAGATTTTAGCCGATTTTCAAGAATACAAAGGAAAATGGGATGGGCACTGCGTTGAAGAAAAGAGGAATAGAATAATAAAATTCCTGGAGGTTTCAGATTGACATCAAGAGGAACAGCAGCGGAAGGAATTCTTCTCAAGATGCTTCTCCAGAATGGAATTGAAGCGGAGCATGGATCTCCATCACGGCCCGGGGATATCATAGTTCCTCCCAATATTATCATTGAGATAAAGGATCCAAAGGGGAACTCATACAGTTTCAAACAGCATTCAGCTAAAGGAGAAGCGCAGTGGAAGGTCCTTAAGGAGAAGATGGAGAGATTTCCCTGGCTGGAGATATATTATGTTGTAAGATTCAAAAGAAAATATTGGAAATTTTACACTTTTCCGGAAAATGTCATCCCACTCACAATGAAGAGAGGAGCGGAAATGAAAGTTTTCGTTACTTACCTTCTTGAGAGGCAAAATGCCTTTCACCTAAATATAAAATGAGGAGTTTACATGGAAGTACTAATTTCTCCAAAGAAATACTACCAAGATGAAGAAAAACTGATCCTGGATTATCTTGAAAGATTCCCCAAATTCTCATTCAAATCTTCACGTCTTTCCAGTATGTTGAATCTCAACCCTACCAACACGTCTAAAACTCTTAGAATGTTGTATTTGAAAGGAATTCTTGAGAGAAGATGTAGACGAAACGGAAAAGGTTTGGTATGTTTTTATAGATACAAACAAAATCGTTTTTAACCCATACGCGTATTTCGTATAGTATATATTTGGATATTTCAAGAGATGAAGTGAGCAGAATCCAAAAGTCAGCTTGGGTTGAGCTTCCGGTATTCTTGGAAAAGCTTAGGGCCCACAAAGGAGAGGATATTAAACTGAGATGGGATCACGGAAGGAATTACCGGATAAAATTAATAGAAGTCGGGGATAATAACGTCAGTTTTGAAAGATCGGGTAATATTGAAACCATTCCAATTGAACATATTGACGGATTCACCTCAAGGGAAGAGTGGTTTAACCTGCGTAAGAGGAAATAATTGTTGGAGATTTTCTCGTTAATTTGTGTTTCTAAAATGTTTTACCCTTTAGGGCGCCAGCTATCTCCTTGTTGCTGAGTTTTTCCCTTAGCGAATCGGTCTCTCCTTTTATTACCATTTTAGAAAGATTTGTCAATTCCTCTGAAGTTCTCTGTACATTGAATCTATAAATATAAGGTGAATACTTAGAATATGGAGCATCAAGCGTCTTACTCGTTAGGTTCGTATACCAATTTCTGAAACTACCAATTAGATTATCTGTGTTCAGCCTATCATACTTGTATGAATCCACATCAAATATCTTTGGAAGATCTGAAAGATTTGAGGCAGGTGGTATGTAAATTTTGTTCGCAGGACTCATCCTGTAAGAGTCGCCTATAACACTTATACCCGATAAATAACAACCCATATCCTCAGCCAATGATGCTTCTATGCCCTTTTTGTAAGGCTTAACATTGAACGCATATACAGCATATTTGGGTTCTTCATCATCTACCTTTCTGAAATATCTTCTGACTCCGTTAGTCGCACCAATCATTCTACTCGATGTCATTCTATTTCTATCAAAATCTATAACCACAAAAGAAGGCGATTTATTCTCGCCATCATACTTTTCGAGGACCTCTGGAATTTTTGTCGGCGGATATAAAGTCGGGACTGAAGCAGCTGCCCTAATCCCAGATGGAAGGGTTTTTTTACTTATTAAGAGTCGTCTAACGAAATCTTCATAGAATTTTATTCTATCTGACCTATCTATTTCGTCTGCGAATCTCAGGATCGGAGTGACATAGATTTTATTGGAAACCCATGTCAGGATGTCATTTATGTAGTCAATATCGGTGTCTAATAATTTGTCACCAACATTTATGTCTACAACCAGTATTATTATTGGTATTAATCGAGCTCTATAAGCACCATCTGCAGCGATATTTGGGGGAAATCGAGAATCTATGAAAGCCTGCCTTGCATCTGGATCACTATCAATGGCCCTCAATCTAACAAGGTCAATCCTCATAAATACTTCATAAAATGTGTTTTGTATGCTATTCAAGTAAATGACA
>JAMCUD010000049.1:0-13520 GCA_023379355.1 Thermoplasmatota archaeon | reverse complement strand
GAAGTGCATATTCTTCATTTAAATTAACTTTACTTATTTCATAATTTCCTGCCATTCAAATACACCCCATCATCCTTATATTCGGTAACTTCACTTAATACCTTAAAACCATGCTTTATTATACCATCCTTCACATATCTTTTGGTTATTATAGTAAATGTCCTGATGTCAATCCTCGTAACTATTGAAAATCCTTTGCCATCTGGATGATTTAATATCTTCATCTCCCCAACCGCAACTGCAACGACTTCCTGAATAAGGTTTGCAGAATAATCGAATCCAATGCGGTCAAGTCCGGCTTCAACCCCTAGATGCTTTCGTTTTTCAACAGCCATCTCATTGTCCTACGATTTAATATTTATTTTGAAAGTTTCTATATTTATTTTGTCTCCAATCTTTTCCATTTCTTCTTTAATAACTGAGTTTTCAGTCAATTGTGGAAAGAGTTTGTAGGTTATAGCAGTGACTTGCTTATCTGATAACCCCTTGAACATCTCTGAGACTTTCTGAACAGTATCATTGAGCTTCGGTTCTTTCTCCTTTAAAGACTCAAATAATTTTTTTCCATCATTAGATAGATAATAGCCCTTTCCTGCCCAGTAGCTTAAAAATCCCTCAGATCTTAAAGTTTCAGTGCCTTCATCGATATCATCAGAATATCCTCCAAACATATAGGCACCATGGCTCGAAGGAACTTTGCCTTCTAATAATGCTTTGGCAACTAGAACCATTTTTTGCAAGCGTGTTGATTTTACCTCATTTGAATATCCAATAAATAAAATAGCTATTTTCTCTGGTTCTGAAGCTATATCCAAGAATTCCTCTAAATTCTCGCTCATGTATAACATATTCTAAATACCCTATTTAGTTTTTACACCATAAAAGTTAGTTTAAAGCTGTGTTATATTTAAACAACCATTTCTTATCTAACACAAGCTTAACGGAGAAGCGGAAGCCATTTCCGTTAAGCTGGTTGGTTTTCTGCTTCCTCCGGAGCCCCATTACGGAGGAAAAAATGTCTGCAAAAAGTAAAAGTTCTAAGAAATCGAATGCGAAAGATGGAAAGCCGAAATGGAATAATCCAAACTGGTCCCTTGGTGCAGTTATTGTAGCACTATTTGGCACATTCCTACTTCTGATATCACTCTTATCTAAACCACAGTTTGTTGTTATGAATCATACTGTTGTGCTAACGCAGGGCATAGTTGCTCCAGCTGTCCTGATGGGAGCAATAGTCTGGGCAATAGTGGAATTCTTCACACCACCTGGAAGGTCCATTGAAGATCTCCTGGTAAGAATAATCCCGGCATTTATCATAGGTGCATTCATCGGTGGGCTACTGGGATATCTCTTCAACTTTGGTAAGTTTGTCATAAATCCTGCATTCAACGGAAATCCGGATGCGCTTCTCTTTTTGATATCCGTATTGATATCTGGACTTGCTGTTACATGGAATGCAGCATGGGCACATAAGCATGGGTTCAGAGGCCAGAAAGGAAAAGGAACCACAGTTCTTACAAGGTCAGAATCAGGAACATCCAAGGGATCGAGGGGGATGCTTGCTCTTCTGATCATATTCCTTGTTGCCTTGCTCATTGTACCCATTGGTGCAGGCCTGGGAAACCTCTTTGTATCTGGGCATGACAGCTCTCACGTTCTTGCGGATGAAAGTGCAACATTATACATTACAGGATCATCTGGCCCCATACCTTTTGGCCAGGTTAACGGCACCACTACATTCGATTTTCCTTCAGTGACTGCAAACAACACCACTACCTATTCCCATACAGTATATCAGGAAACTAACCTAACTTTGGGCGAACTGAATAATTTTGCAGTCTCAAAAATAATCCTGGATACAACTGATTCAGGAAACGTCAATGTCACCATGGGCATTGGAACTAACTCTACAAAGTTCATACCAATAGCTTCTGTATCAACCATTAATGGGACTTCAGTAAAACTGGCCATATCTCCTCAGCTGCTTACCGGTAACCAGTCATCCCCTGTCACAATGGAGATTACTGCCAATGTGACCTCCATGAGCATTACTGTAAACACATATGGAAACAATGGCCTTGTCACGGTATTCGGTCCATATCCGGTCATGCAGGTAACATATCTTCTCGGCGCAGTACTTCTGTTTGCCAGTGCATTCATAGAGATCTCTGTTTACGACATCGATATCCATGCTTTTGGTTCTGCTCCTGCAAAGGGAGGTAAAAAGGCATGATAACCATGAAAGGCTTCAGGAAATCTTTCATAACAAAGCTTTCAAAGATTCTAAAGAAAGCTAGGATCAAGGCAGTATTTCCGGCACTTCTTTTTGTCCCATACGTTTCGTCTTCATCAATCGGGTCATCAATATTCACCGGTTTGTGGGGAGTGATACTTTCACTGTTCAAGAGCATTTCAAACGGTCTTGGAAACATGTTCGGTCAGATGATGTCCGGGTTCGGACAATCGGTTGTTATCATGTTCCAATCCTTTGGCTTCAGTATGCAGGGATATGGAGTATGGGCACCGGTAATGTTCGTGGTTGGTCTTGGTGTTGCTATTCTTGTGGGATATCTCCTATTCACAGTGATAGATGCTGAGAAGGATGTAACCGGGTTTGAAACTGATCTTTGAGGGGTTTAAGTGATCAATCATGAGCTCTACTCCCAGTATTCTTACGATCCTTCTTTCATTCTTCACATCCCTTATTGGATCACTGGAAGCGGACCTGGAAATCGAAATGAATTGGTTCGGAGGAAAGGTATCATTGCTGATGTACTCATGGGCACAGTCATTTACAGGATTCGGACCCTGGATTCCTGCTCTTCTTGTAGCGGTTACAGGTATTACCATTGCAGGCCTCTTGGTAGTTTTCGTATTCCTGAGCGGAGCAAAGGACGTGGTGGGATAAATGGCATATGGCGTAAAACCTCCATCACTCCTGTCATGGTTGAATCCATTCGATGCAATCAAGAATGTGGAGGCAATAATTCTATACTGGTTCTCGGAGATACTTTATTCGATCCAGCTGGCAATAGAAGGGATATTCAGTCTCATAATGTCAGTGTTCCAGGATACTGTCAGGATGTTTATCCAGACTTCAATATCTCTTGGCCCTTTCGCTCTTCCAGTGTTTTTAATCGGAACTACAGTGGTAATAGGTTCAGGACTGATTATATTCTCAATGGCCAAGGACACTCCGGTTGTTGGATCTTTCGTTTAGGTGATGCTGCATGAACAAAAAAGTACTGTTTGCACTGGGTTTCGCGGCGATAATGATATTTTCTGGTGTCGGTATTATGGGGTTTGAGGCATTAAGCCAGTGGAATCCCAACGGTTCAGGTGCTATTGCTACCCCTGATGAGGGGTCATATAGTGCCACTTTCTCTTTTACTTATGATTATACTTCATTCGGGACTGAATCATCTTTTACTGATGATGCACATGTATCTGCCACATATCTGGACATTGGGCAGAGTTTAAGCATCACCAATGACCCTGAGACTTCAGTAAGTTCTACCACATACTATTACGACCACAGTTCAAGTTCTTCAAACTCTTGGACACCGGGTTCAACCGGGTCATTCGAAGTTGGGGTGGAAATAAGTGATAGTGATGGGACATACGGAACAGAAAATGGGGAGATAGTCTGCGTTGTATCTGATCCAACAGTAGCCATATCAGCTTCAAGGACATCCTTAGATACCGGTCAGTCTGTCAGCTTCACATCCAGTGAATCTGGTGGAACCGGGACATATTCATATCAGTGGTATGCAGGAGGCTCAGCAATTTCCGGTGCAACATCCTCATCTTATTCTGCCTCACCTACAGGAACAACATCTTATTATCTCAAGTTGACTGATAGCAATGGCTATTCGGTCAATTCCAACACCATAACTGTAACAGTAGATTCCGATCCTTCTATATCAATCAGTTCCAGTAGAAATCCATCTGATACTGGACAAACCATAGATTTCAGCACAAGTGCATCAGGTGGTACTGGTTCTTATACGAGCTATTCTTATGTCCTGTACGATGGTACCTCAACATCCGATTCCCAGTTAGCATCTGGATCGACCTCGTCATTTTCATACACATTCAGCAGCACTGGATCATATCTTCTTGATTATTCCGTTACAGATTCAAACGGATACACAAGTTCAACTTCCCTTACACAGACCGTAAATTCTGATCCATCAGTATCCATATCAAGTTCACAAAACCCTACCGATGTTGGAAAATCTATAACATTAACTGCATCCGCATCCGGTGGTACTGGATCGTATTCATACCAGTGGTATGAAGACGGTAATGCAATAAGCGGTGCTACTGGGTCAACTTACTCTCCTGGGTCGTATTCCTCTTCGGGAACCTACGATTATTATGTTGCTGTAACTGACGGAGCGGACTATACTGTTAATTCAAATACAATTTCTGAAACCGTAAATTCTGATCCCACTGTATCAGCATCATCCAACGTCAGTAGTGCGGATGTAGGCTACCCTATCGAGTTTTCTTCATCTCCTTCCGGCGGTACGTCTCCATATACATATTCCTGGACGATAGGGGGTACTCAGGAATCAACTTCACAGGATTTCTCATATTCGTTCTCTAATGCTGGTACCTACACAGTGGAAATAACAGTTACTGACAGCATAGGCGAAACATATTCTGCGTCTGTGACGGTCACAATCAACAACAATCCGTCAGTATCCTTATCCAGTTCACAGAATCCAACCGATGTAGGCAATTCTCTTACCTTTACTGCATCGGAGAGCGGAGGCACAGGGACCATATCCTATGAATGGTATGTCAACGGTGCATCGGATGGATCTGGTTCAACGTTGGATTATTCATTCAGTTCTCCGGGTTCCTACACTGTCAAAGTGATTGTAACTGACAGCGATGGTCATACTGCATCCTCTTCCATAACAGAAACGGTCTATTCCGATCCCTCAGTTACCATATCTAGTTCACAGAATCCTACTGATGTTGGGAATAACGTTACACTCACTGCTTCACCATCAGGGGGTTCTGGATCATATTCTTACCAGTGGTATGAGAATAGCAATGCAATAAGCGGTGCAACATCATCCACATATACCACTTCTTTCAGCTCGTCAGGAACAGAGGATTTCTATGTGATTATCCATGATAATGTTGGAAATTCTGCCCAGTCGTCAACGCTGGATGAGACCATTAATGCCGACCCGTCAGTGAGCATAGCAAGCTCGCAGAATCCAACTGACATTGGGAATTCCATCACTTTTACAGCAACCGGTTCTGCAGGAACAGGATCATACGCATACCAGTGGTACCTGAATGGGACTGCCGTATCCGGATCCACAAGTTCAACATTCACAACAGCATTTTCCTATTCTGGGACTCCAACCATTTATGTGGTATTATCGGATTCACTGGGAGACAAGGTTACTTCTTCAACCGTTACCGAGACTGTGAATCCCGATCCTTCAGTCTCAATAACCAGTTCGCAGAATCCCACTGATGTTGGAAATTCTGTCACATTCACTGCATCAGCATCAAAGGGGACCGGTTCCTTCTCATACCAGTGGTACCTGAACGGAGCTACCCAGTCCTCAACATCGGATGAATTCAGCACTTCGTTCAGTTCCCCAGGCCCATATTATGTAAATGTGACCGCAATCGACAGTATCGGAAATAAAGCCTCCTACACTTACAAGGAAACTGTTAATCCCGATCCATCAGTATCTATATCATATTCTCCAAATCCAACTGATGTAGGTGTTCCGGTTTCCTTCACTTCTTCCGTGAAAGGCGGCACATCTCCTTACAATTATACATGGGAAATTAACTCAGTAATTATCTCATACAACCCGTCATTCACCTATACCTTTGATTCCTCAGGTGCATTTACGGTTGTACTGGATATTGTTGATTCCAATGGAAACAGGGCATCTGCAAATGTTACTGAGACTGTAAATGCCGATCCGTCAGTAACAATAAGCTCGGAGTATGGTTCAATAGACCAGGGAATAAATGACACCTTCACTGCCAATGTTCATGGAGGGACTTACCCATTCAATTACACCTGGTATTCTGGAAACGTCATTGTAAACTACTCCCAGAATTTTCACATGTCGTTCAGTTCAACTGGTACTCATAACATCAGAATTGAGGTGCAGGATGCGCTTGGAATGACCTCAAACTATACTTTCCCGGTTTCCGTTATCACAAAACCTTCTGTTTCCATTAATGGGCCGGACAAAACAGATATCGACACCTCTGCAATATTCACGGGAAATGCAACTTACGGCACTGAACCGTACAACTTCTACTGGTATGTGAATGGAATTAATGTTACATCGTCGTCATCAGGACTCTACCTTGAATACTCATTTACATCACCCGGCACGTATAACGTCTCAATAAAAGCGGTAGATTCAGAAGAGGCATCGGCATCATCCTATCTCCAAGTGATTGTTCATGCAAAGCCGTCCGCCACTATAACAGCAGCAAAATCTCAGGGTGACCTAGGTTTTACCGACATATTCCACTCTTCAGTGTCAGGAGGTTCAGACCCATTGATCTACCAGTGGTTTGTGGGCAACACTCAGGTAGGATCACAGCCCAATCTGACATACACTTTCAGTTCTCAAGGAACTATTACTGTAATGCTGAGAGTTACCGACTTCTCAGGAAATACCGCGCAGGTTGAATCAAACATAACTGTAAACCCCCTTCCTTCAGTCTCAATATCCGCCAGATATTCATCTCTCGACTCGGGTGTAACTGACACATTCACTGCTACGGGAGAATTTGGAACCCCCACCTATAACTATACATGGGAGATCAATGGGAAGATAACAGGATATGGTTCCTTAATGCAATACGCGTTCAACAATTCTGGATCATACCTGGTTAAGACAATTCTAAGAGATACCGGGGGAAATACAGCATCGTCATTCATAACAATCGATGTGAATTCTGGACCGGTACCAGTTATATTTGCCAATAGAACCCTAATAGATACTGGAATGGCCATCTCGTTCCTTTCCGGGATAACAGGAGGAACTGGTCCATACAACTATTCATGGACCATAAATGGTGCCACTTCAGGTTATGGATCATCATTGTCCACTACCTTCTCTTCACCTGGAACTTATGAAATAGGACTAACCGTAAAAGATTCCTTCAACATAACAGGAAGTGTTTTTGAGAACATAACTGTGAATACAGTCTTATCAGTCTCAATAACAGGGGAGAACAGTTCAATTGATGCTGGCCAAAAAGACACGTTCATTTCAAACATTTCCGGGGGTACTTCTCCCTACATATATACATGGGAAATTGACGGTAATGTCGTATCTTCATCCAGTAATTTGACCTACTCTTTTTCCAACGAAGGATCTTATGCAATCACCCTCAAGGTTACAGATTCTCTTGGTTCTAGTGCTTCATATTCTGTCAGCATAGATGTTAATTCGGAACTTTCAGCAACTCTCTCGACTGAATATCCAACAGTGGATGAGAATATAACGGACAATATTTCTCTGGCTGCATCCAATGGAACCGGGCATTACACATATTCAATATTTATTGATGGAAAGATTGTGTCAACTTCCTATTCTTATTCTCAGTATTTCAGTTCACCAGGTACATACCATGTGACGGCATATGTTAACGATTCATCAGGAGAGAGCATATTTCTCTCCACAAATATTGTTGTGAGGGAAAATCCATCAGTTACTATTGTGACACCGTCAAATAGAACTGATATGAACGTCCCAATCCAGTTCAGGGGTGTTCTTTCCGGTGGAACCGGCCCTTACAGTTATTCCTGGTTAATTGGTGGAAATACATATTCAAATGAAACCTTGACACACGCTTTCATATCTTCTGGTAAATACGATGTCCAACTAACTGTTACCGATTCATTTGGAAGGGAGGCAACTGGCAATGTCAACGAGACAGTTTATCCGGATCCTCATGCTTACCTGGTAAGACCAAACTACGTTGTAGCGGCAGAGGAAGAGCCCCTATTCCTGAACGTTACCGGGGGAATAGCTCCCTACAGTATCCAGTGGTATTTCCCTGGAGGAGAACAATTTTCGGGAAATAACATAACATTTGCATTTTCCTCATCTGGCCCCAATACCTTTGAAGCGAGAATTACCGATTCATCAGGATATACGGACATACAGAATTTTACTGTCAACGTGCATCTGTACGTTGCCATAGCTGCAAACCAGACCTCTGGACCTAGTCCTCTTACGGTGCAGTTCTCATCCTCAGTCCTCGGGGGCTCAGGTTACAGCTACAACTGGACCTTCTCTCCAGGACATCATTCCCTTTTACAGAACCCTATATACCAGTTCCCTGTAGGAAATTATACGGTCCATTTCACTGTTACAAGCTCCAACGGTGCAACTGGACAGGACAACTTATCAATCCAAAGTCTACCTGCCCCAGTCAGTTTTGACTATTCTACCAAACTGAATATCACCCAGGCATTTCAATTCAAAGCGATTCCAAACTGGGATGCTGCTGGCCCTTACAACATGTCATGGTCATTCCCCAACGGCCAGACCATTACGGGAATGAACATATCATACAAATTTCCTGTTTATACGGAATTGAACACTGTTATTGCAACATTTTCATATGATTCTGGAAAGCAGTGGACACAATATCTCACAATACGTATGGTCCCGGCAATTCCATCAGTTAGGTTCAGCCCTCCATCAATCATACCAGTGGACACAATGCTTTCCATTAATGCCAGTGCAACAGCTCCAGATTCTTCCTCATTCACATATTCCTGGGACATAAATGGTACGGCTTATGCCGGGCAAAGCCAGCTCTATTATTTCGATCAACCGGGCAATTACTCTGTAAGTCTCACGGTTACGGATGGGCTTGGTGCATCAGCATCCCTTACACGTGATATCCAGGTCCTGCCACAGGGAACAAACAGCAGCATTGCCATATCCTACACAAAAAATACTGTAGGCCCAATGAGTTATTTTACCGTCAAGGTCCAGTCAATAGGGGGCATAGAAGCAATGGAAGCTTTCCTTGGAACTACAGAGCTGACTGCGCCAGAGATCAATTCCACATATACATCTGCAGGAGAATTGGCTTACTTCAACATTACAATGGATCAGAGGGACTACACATCAGGTACTTACGGAATCCAGATAGTAGTATTCAACAACAACTCGGCATCCAATCATTTGACCATACCATTCGCAGTCTCTTCAGCATATTCATCTTCAAGTTTCAACCTGGGAGATCTCATATCATTTTTCGGTGGAATGTCGAATTTTCTCATTACAATGCTGACCCTTGGCGGCCTGGTGATTGCATGGGCTTCACTGAGAAGGACCGATAATCCCAATGTGACCATTGTTGAGGGTTCCGGCAAGAAGACAAAGAGAATACAACTGAAAGGCAGGAAGATAAAATGAAAAAGGAGGTGATAAGAACGGTTTCAAAAAAGGGTACAAAAAAGAGAACTCCAGTGAGGAAGAAGAAAGGATCCACAAAGGGAAAGAAGACTCCCAGGAGGAGATGATCTATCATAATATTTGCATAAAATGTTTAAAACTCCCCTTTGGGAGGAAATTTAATCAAATAAAATAAAAAAAGGTGAAAAATGGTAAAGAAAAGGTCGGGAAATCAGAAAAAAGCACTTGGAAAGGTCAGCGTGCCAAAGGGAATGTTCGCATACGTGAAGAATGGAACAGTTTACGGATTCAAGCCAAGGAGGAAGAAATGAGTTATATTACAATTAAAAGAAATGGAAAAAAGCAGGCAGTGAACCTTGACAGGAAAAAGAGGTCTTACGTTCCAACAAAGGTGTTGAAAGCAGCAGACCTGAAGAAGATCCATATCCACGGTCTTTCACTGGCCGGCTATGCTCTGGATCTCGCTGACGGACTGAGGAAGAAGGCACTGGAAAAGGCCGTAGCCAAATATGGTAAGGGGGACACAATGGCTGAACTCTCCATTCTCAGGACAAAATACCAGGGAAACGAGAGGATGGAACGGGTTATTGATTCTGATATCTCCTATGTTGCAAAGGGCAATTTTGAGGAGGAATGAGATTATGGAATATCGAATTGTTAAGAGGAATGGAAAAAAGCAGGTCATCCCCATTAAGAAGAAGAGTTTCTCTGTACAGAGAAGAGTAACAACCAGAGATCTTCTAAAATGGCCACCTGAAAAAATCGGGAAAGTTGTAAGATCCTGTGGGTTTGAGAACAGTGACGACGATCCTTTTGAATTTACCGGTAAGAAGAAGGATTTCAGCGTTAATGGAATGAGGCTTTCTGACATAGATCAGGTCTACGTTGGAGAGGAATCCGTGAGTTTTTACAGGAATGGGAAAGAAGCAGCTTCTGTATTTTATTCTGATTTGAAAGGTTTCAATCAGGGTGGAAAGAAAAGAATTGGAGGTAAATGAAATGACGGCAGTAAGAGGATATTACAAGGATGATGAGGGGAGAACAAGGCCAATTACCGGGAGAAAAAGGGCCTATGGTATTCCAAGGAATCTGGCATATGAAGATGTTATATCGTTAAGAGAGCAGGGAAAGAGGGCCAGACTGATCGAGACAAACACACGCCTTGATCTTTACGCCCCTTATGAGTCAGTTCTTCCTGCACCAACGGTATCATCACCTTCAGCTCAGGAGGCAAATGAACCAAGTAGTCCAGATGTCAAATCTCATATTGGCACAATAACACAGGAAAAAGAACAGGCATTGAAGCTCATGGGCCTCCTGAATGAGAATGGAAAACTCCAGATGTCGAACGATCAGCTCAGGGACTTTTTCATTGATGCAAGGTTATCTGTGGAAAACGGAGAAATGCATTACACCAGCGTTGATCCGTCACACATAATGATGATTGAGGAAGTTCTGCCCACATCTCTTCCTGATGGCTTCTACCATATTGAGCAGGGTGAGGACAAAAGGTTCACACTTGAATCCGGAGTGGATCCAGCAGCTGCAAAATTCAAAATGCCTAAACTGGACTATGAAAACAATTCATGGAAGGCCCAGATAGACGGAAGTAACCTGGTGAAGCTCATGGATTTCCTGAAGAAGTCTTCCAAGGACGATCCCTTCAGCCAAACATTGACTTTCAGGATGAAGGGCAACAAGGTCATGGTGACCGGGTTTAATGAAAAAGAGGCAGGGAGGGAGAGACAACTTAAAGATTCACACTCCCCGGACAAGAATACAGTGACCATCCTGGAGATCAATGCACAGCCTTCAAGCGGGGATTACACAAACGATGGAAACTGGCATACTGCCAATTTCAGCCGGGAACCTTTTGGAACCATGATAAAAACCATGATGGCAAGAAGGACAGTGAAGTCAGATAAAGGTATGTCTCTAACCCTGAATCTCAAGGAAGATTATCCTGTAAATGTTATGACCAGGAGAATTGGCCCAAACAACGAAAGGGTAGTGGCACAGGGTCTCCTTGCACCAAGGATGGAGTGATTGAAATGGGAAAGATTACCGATGCAGCTGTGGCCATTATTGTAATCATCATAGGGTTGTGGATCTTCACCAGGTTAGGCCTAACTCTTCCAACCATAGAGGGAATGTTCCATAAGTTCTTCTTCCCCTCGTCCGGATCTGTTGGAAACAACACAACATCCGGAATAGTCATGTTCGGAATGGCAGCAAGCAATTCGAGAGTAAGGGCAAAGGTCAGGAACAGGTTTGTTGATCTGAAGAGAAGGATCATATCCAGATCATTCAGAAGAGTTGAAAATGAAGCAAAAGAGGGGAGATTTTACGACAGGAAGTAAAATCATACCAGTGCTGATCCTTTTGGGGATTATTGGGCTTGTAATGGTGCCAGAGGCATATGCATCCACACCCCCCTCACCCCATGTCACAGTATACTCAACATTTAATTCGAAAAATCAGGATCTTTACGTGCCGGTCAATTCTTCCGGAGTGGAGGTTTATCCGGACTGGCATATCTACCTTTATGGATCCGGGAGCTTCGATTTCTCAATAAATGGATCAACGGTTGAATCCGGTGTATCACTTGGGGTTTTCAACTTCACATATGTTTGGAATATCCCGGGAGGATCATATGCCAATGCAACACTTACATTCCAAGGCGTATCTTATCACTTCTCGGACATAATAACCGGACCACTGTCAAACAGGGTTATCCAGTCAGTCTCAGTTTCATCGTCATATTCTGGACAGGATCAGTTTTTAACTGTCGCACCAGGCACATCCGGGGCCCTGATGTACCCCGACTGGCATGTATCAATGCAGAGCACTTCCAATGAAACATTCTCTGTATATGTGAACAACCAGGAGATAGATTCTGGATATGTTTTTGGATCGAAAACTGTAAATTTCAATATCTCAGGATCCAAAGCTTCAGTAACCATAGGTCTTGGAAATCAGATCTACAAATATCCCAACGAACTGATTGCAACAATACCCATCCAGAAATATTATGGTCCGAAACCTCCGGCCCTGGAATATACCCTCTCAGAATATGAATATGGTATAGCAAGGGCATTTGTTGCATCCGCTTTTGCAATCATCATTGCACTGTTCACTGCCAGGAAATATCTCCTGGAGAAGGAAAGAAGGGAGGTAATCCGAATATGAAGGATGCAATGGGAAGGGGTTTCTGGCAGAGGAGAAGAGAGAATGCCTTTGAAAAATCACAGAAAACCACTGAAGAAAGACGGGAAGAACTCAAAAAGGCTTTCCAGACAAAATCAGGGGAGAACATCTCAAGGCTCATGAGATTTGTATCCTTCAGGTCACTGTTAAAGGCAATGCTTCCCCAGTTGATCATCGGCGGTATTCTTGCCTTTGTGGAATACGATCTTGTAGGTTCTATATACACGCTGGTCTCGGTCCTTGTCTATGTGCCTATGATATATCTTTATTCAAAGACACTGAGGACAAGGAATGGAGTATTCATCATGGTACCAACGTCGGATTTCATGGATTGGGAGAGGATGTTCATTTCTGATGAAATCTGGTCCTTGGTGGAAAAGAAAACAGGATTAACTTTGGAATCCGGGAGAATCAATGGAAGGATCACATACTGGTGCGTTGAGATCAAATATCTGGAGGGATCCAGCATCCCGTGGTTTGTGGATATTGCATGGGCACACTATAACAGGGCAAAGTATGCAATGTTTCAGTCCGTGCTGGATGATCTAACAACAATGCTCAAGGATTCGCTTCTGGAGGTTGCAAAGCTCAAGCAGACTGGAGATGTTAAGAGTATAACAGAGGGAACAAGGCAATCCCGTGAACTGATCGGGGCCATAACATCTGCCCATAAGGACAGCATAATGTCTGTGCTGAGAAAGGAAAGGCTCACTGAAGAAGAAAACATGGTATATGAGGAGGAGGTTGAGCAGCTGCTGAAGAATCCCCAGTATCTCGATGCCCTGATTAAGAAGAGAGGTGAGGAAGTACGACAAGAAACATCATAAGGGACTGGTCCAAGGAGCATGCATTCCGGGACCTTTTCTT
>JAMCUD010000048.1 GCA_023379355.1 Thermoplasmatota archaeon | reverse complement strand
CCTTGGAACTGTCGGGAATACTATGGGTGATGCAAAAATATCAAAATTTCTGTAAAGTTCATCACTGAATTGCAGTGTCTTCTTTTCATCTCCCAGCATAACAGGAGTAATTGGAGTCTTGGTATTCCCAAGGTTGAATCCGCGATCCAGGAGCCCTTTCTTAAGTTTTTCACTGTTATTCCACAATCTTTTGAACATTGTCTCATCTCTTTCCATTATTTCTATAGATTTCATCACAGCGGCTGTGTCTCCTGGGTTCAGGGCACTGCTGAAGAGAAAAGGCCTTGCCTTTCTCTTCAAAAGGTCGATCAGGTCTGCCTGCCCGGCAACAAATCCACCCATGGACCCAATTGCCTTGGAGAATGTCCCCATCTCAACATCGACTCTTCCTGCAAGGTTAAAGTGGTCGCATATGCCTCTCCCGTTTTTCCCCAGAACACCTTCGCCATGGGCATCATCCACATAGGTCATGGAATCGTGCCTTTCAGCAACATCCACAATCTCCTTCAGAGGTGCAATATCCCCATCCATGCTGAACACTCCATCTGAAATTATAAGTGACCGCCTCCCATCTTTCCGATGTTCCTTGAGACCATTTTCAAGGTCTCTTACATCCATGTGCTTGAAAACGAGCCTTGTTGCAGAACTCAGGCGTACCCCATCGATAATGCTGGCATGGTTCAGTTCTTCACTGAATACCACATCTCCCTTTCCTACCAGGGATGGAATGGTTCCTGAATTGGCAAGGAGGCCACCCTGATAGACAAGGGCAGATTCCATGTGCTTGAATTTTGCAACCTTCTCCTCTAGCTTTGCATGGAGTTCGTTTGTGCCCGCAATGGATCGGACGGCGCCCGCTCCTACTCCGTATTCCTCAATAGCCTGAATTGCAGCTTTCCTTACCTCCGGATTGTTGGCCAGTCCAAGATAATTATTGCTGCACATGTTAAGTTTCATTTTCCCGTCGATCTTGATCCACGATCCCTGCGCACTCTGTAAAACTCTGATGGGGGTGTACCTTCCTGCTTTTTTCATCTCCTCAATTTCTTCCTTAACCCAGCCTAAAGATGTCAAATCAATCACATGGTATTAACCCATGGAGATATTTACTTTCCTGATTCGCATTCATATCTTGCTGGGATGCTGATTCTTAGAGATATTTCTAATTTTCCTGAATTCAATAGATTGATGCACTGAACCTTGGAGTTGAAGCTTTTTAGGACGCTTTTCCCTTCATGTATTAAAATTAGAATGGGTCCTCCCCGGCTTCAAGGCAATCACACTCCACTTTTTTAAAGTCTTTGGATCGCCAGGAGTCCATTATATAAACGCGTATGATATTCCAATACCTCAGTGAAAATATGGAGCGTATTGTTATAGCTTTTGGAGGGAACGCACTCCTGAGGAAGGGGGATGACCCGACTTTTGAGACCCAGCTGTCCAGGGCAGAAGAGGCTTTTCGAAAGCTAGCTGGCATAATAGAGGGAAATGAGGTTGTGATCTCCCATGGAAACGGACCTCAGGTAGGTTCCATACTGCTTCAGAATGAGTCGGCAGCAAATACAGTCAAGCCAATGCCTCTACATGCCTGCGGTGCGATGTCCCAGGGACTAATTGGGGAAATCCTTGCCAATGCTTGGGACTCTGTCAGGTTTGAGCTTGGGATTTCCAAGGAACCGGCGGTCCTCATGACAAGATCAGTGCTCGACAAAAACGATCCAGCTTTCTTCAATCCAACCAAACCAATTGGCCCTTATTATTCACGGGAAGAGGCTCAGAGACTGATCAGAAAGGGCTGGAAGATAAGGGAGGAGCCCGGAAAAGGATTCAGAAGGATTGTTCCCTCGCCCACACCTATAGACATAGTTGAGAGGAACAGTATTGTATCCATTCTCAGGGATGGAGCCCTTCCTATTGCTTCAGGAGGCGGTGGTGTTCCTGTTGTCAGGACTGTAAAAGGATACACCGGTGTGGATGCGGTAATTGATAAGGATCTTGCTTCTTCCATACTGGCCACCATTCTGGAGGCAGACAAATTCGTCATTATGACTGACGTGGACTCTGCCATTCTCAACTTCGGAAAACAGAATTCAGAGAAGATTGGAAAGGTGACGCTGAACGATATGATTAAGTATTCCGATGCAGGTCACTTTGCCAGCGGAAGCATGGGTCCAAAAGTAAAGGCCGCTATTGAATTCGTTAGAAAAGGTGGGAAGATATCAGTCATAGGATCACTGGATAACGCCCGGGAAGTGGCAGCAGGAATGAGCGGAACTGTAGTTCTGCCGCCAATCTGATCAGGCTTTGCTGAATGTGTGGTCCTCCTGCTTTATTTTCCCGGATTTTCTAAACTCTTCAAGAATGTGTGCAAGCTGCGATGAATCAATGTTAAGATTAAACTGATCCTTGAGATGATTCTCTATCTGGGTGAACGTAAGGTTTCCGATGAGGATTCTTGAGATAAGGTTGTCCAGGTCCTCATAAACGTTCCATGGGAATATGAACCATGCCCAGTTTTTCTCATCTACCACTTCTGCATAAAAGTCAGGTATGAAAGTCGATCTCGTGATGTGAAGCATGGTGACTGTTCTCACCTCTGCAGGCTTCTGTTCCAGAATGAAATCATATGCAAGCTTCATGCTCTGACCGGTGTCGGTTATGTCATCAACTACAAGGACTTTTTTTCCTTCGATATTGAGTCTTCCCGGATCTTTAAGAACCGCTTTTCCGCTCGCTGTGGCAGTTATTCCCCAATGTTCCGTCTTAATGGAAATTAAGTCCTTTATCCAGAGCATATCTGATAACATCCTTGCTGGAACAAGGCCACCTCTGGAAAGCCCCACTATGATATCTGGCTGGAAGCTGTTAGACACTTTTTCCTTTATGGCCTCACACCATTTGTCTATCTGTTCCCACGAAACCAGTTTTGCCCTGAAATCCATTTTGAAATCACATCAATATAGCACAGGCAGATATAAAAAAATGGGATTCTGGACATTAAATTAATATTGTTTTATAATACTATATAGCTAATTAATTATAGTTGATTAGGCATACTGTATCATGTCCGATTTGGATTATGTGTTTATATTCATAGGTATAGTAATACTGATCATTCTTCTGAGTGGTCTGCACATTCTTAAGGAATGGGAAAGAGGAGCGATATTCACCCTGGGGAGGTTCACGCAGCTTAAGGGTCCCGGTATGATTTACGTGACTCCCATTATCAGCAAGGTAAATCCAATCATATCCACAAGAATTCAGGCCATATCTTTCAAGACTGAGAGTACCTTCACCAAGGATAACGTTCCAATAAATGTAGACTCTGTTATGTATTTTCAGGTGATTGACCCTCAGAAGGCAGTCCTTAATGTGGAAAACTTCGGCGTTGCGACCAATTATTCTGCTCAAACAACACTCAGGGAAGTCCTTGGAAAATCATCCTTTGATGAAATTCTTTCCGAGAGGGAAAAGATAGGAGAGGCTGCAAGGGAGATTATCGACGAAAAGACAGAACACTGGGGAATAAAAGTCTCTTCAGTTGAGATCAGGGATGTCATAGTTCCAAACGCCCTGCAGGAGGCAATGTCCAGGCAGGCTTCCGCAGAGAGGGAAAGGAGGTCAAGGGTGACTCTTGCACTTGCTGAGGTCGAGGCAGCTGAGAAGATGGTGGAGGCCGCAGACCAGTATTCCAATAACCCAACGGCTTTCCAGCTTAGGTGGCTGAACATCCTGTACGAAATAGGTCTGGAAGGAAAGGGTACGCTCATGATGGTTCCTGTACAGACCCCTACTGCGGGTTCCGTTGAACCAATGACAGTTATGGGCCTGGACGAGGTAGCAAAAAATATTAAGAAGATCGGGGACGCAAACCAGACAAAGGGGTAAACCTCTATCCCCTGTAATTAATTTTATAACCATCACTCAGTTCAATTTTCTGCGGAACCTTGGTTTCGAATTCTAATAAATTGTGCCCTTGCTCAAGGCAAACAAGAAAATCTCTTCGGGGGATATTTCTTCAACTCTTCTATCCTTAATGTTTCCAGGGCAGTTCCTGTAGACTGTTCCAATCTTCTTTCTACGATTCGAAAAAAGTTCCCTTACCACAGAATCTGCCTTTAAAATATCCTCCTCCCTGTACTCATTCCTTGGAACCAGGCTGACTATAGCTGAATCCACTCTAGGAACTGGTTGAAAGCACTTCCTGTTCACTACTTTCTCAATTCGCACTTTATACCTGAGATATGTATTAACAGAAAGCCTTGAATAATCATCCTGCCCTTGGATTGCACGCATCCTCTTGGCGAATTCAAGCTGTACCATCAGTATACATTTCCTGAAGGTGAACTTTGAAAGAGAGAAGAGGATTTCTGATGATATGTGGTATGGGATATTGCCGAAAATGGCATCATATTTCCCCCCCTTAACATCCAGAAAATCCTTTTTGTGAATGGTGAGGCGCTTATTGTCGATTTGAGTCCTGAACCTTTCCTGAAGGATATCCACATAACGATGATCCGATTCAATTACAGTCAGTGATGGGCCGGGTTCAAGGAGAAATTCTGTCAGAGCTCCCTCGCCAGGGCCAATTTCAAGGATGGAGTCTCCGGGGGCACAATCAAATAGTCTGGCTTCGAATCTTGCAATGTTTCGATCTTTAAGAAGTACCTGCCCGAATTTCCTGGAAAACTGGTTTTTCATAAACTACTTAGCTACAAAGAGCTTGTATTTCTCATTCTTTTCCTCAAGTTCTTCCACAATTCTGCTGGCAATCATCTTCTGCACATGGTGAATAGTCTTCACTCTATCTGTTACATCATCCAGGGATGTGAATGGTTTCTTCTTTCTCTCTTCTATTATATTCCACAT
>JAMCUD010000047.1 GCA_023379355.1 Thermoplasmatota archaeon | reverse complement strand
AGTTCTCATTCTTCTCTTCCACCTTTGTCTCCTTTGTCGCCTTTGCCTCGGATTTCTTTTGTTCCTTCTTTCCGCCCTGTTTATTTTCCTGTTTTGAAGCCATTAAACCATCCTTCAATCGTTATTTTCCAATTTCAGAACCTCACATCACCTGATATGCACTTCAATTGGAGAGTCTTGGTGTATTTCTTATGGATATATAAATTGCGTCTTTAGCCTCAACCGGTTAGAGATCATTTGAAATTTGTGAAAAGGACATGGTCTCCGTCTCCATCAAGAACCCCGAGCCTTACAAGCGAGTCAAGCCAGCCATATGAGTAATTCAGGGCTGCAAATGAGTTTAGCAAGTCTCCGTGTTCCATAAAATACTTCGCATCCTGAAAGTAATTCTTCACCATCTGGAGAGAATCCTCTGCGTATGTATGCAGAAATGAGTCCTTCCCTGCAGATATTTTAACCTTTCTTAATGCCTCCTCCTCGATGCTGATGTAACGCAGAACCCTTTCGCGCAGTTCTTCCATGTCATGGTATTTAAATATGGTTTATTATTGTGTGTTCGGTCGACTGCATCCAAAAAAATAAAAGAAAATTCATCCAGAACCGATGGTGATGAACATTGATAGAATGCCATAACCTTTCTAAGATTTACAGTGATGGTTTTACAGCACTGAATTCAGTTTCGTTCTCTACCTCCGGAAGAATCAACACGCTCATAGGCAGAAACGGAGCAGGCAAAACCACATTGACAAGGATACTTTCCACGCAGCTTCTTCCGACCTCCGGCACCGCTTCAATAAATGGATTGGATATACATAAGGATCTGAATTCCATAAGAAGAACCATAGTCAGCATACCTCAGGAGGCCTCACCTCTTGGGATACTCACGGCTCTGGAACAGGTTTCAATGTTTCTTGTAGGGCGAGGGAACACCTTCAAAGGGGCCAAGGAGGATGCAAGGATAGCCCTGGAGAAACTTGGGCTTCATGAGTTCAGGAATGAGCCAGCAGATAAGTTATCCGGAGGCATGAAGAGAAAGATCTTTGTCGCGATGGCCATTGCTTCCGGGGCTGATACAGTTTTCCTTGACGAGCCCACCACCGGGCTGGACCCTGTGTCCAGAATTGAAGTATGGTCAGCTATCAGGGAGATAGAATCCGAAATATTTCTCACCACCCATTACATGGAGGAGGCAGAAGACCTTTCTGAGAACGTATATCTCATAGATCACGGCAATATAAAGTTAACAGGAACAGTCAGGGAGCTCCTGAAACAATTTGATGGAAAAGTCAGAATTGAATCCCGCAGTGAGTTACCGGGAGCTGCCCACATAGGTTTGCTCTGGATAGGCTACGCAAATTCACGGGATGCAGAAGAGTGCATAGCCAGAGGCTGCACTGTAAAGCCAATAAGCCTTGATGATGTATTTCTTTCAACCGGTGCTTCCCTTGAATCCTAGATTTATTGCCAGTCTAGCCTGGTCATACGGCTTCAGAGTCATATTGCGGGGGCCGTCCTACATAATTTCTTCCCTCAGCGCTCCGCTCACTCTCCTGTTCATAGTGTCTATTCTTTCCCACGGAACTCTAATCAAATTTGCTCTAGTGGGAGGTTTTCTGGGTCTTATAGCCTCGGTAGCCCTTTCCAGCTCAGGAGATGCGGCATTCATGAGATTGCAGCTAAGATTCCAGGATCTTTATGTGGCCAGCAGAGTATCGCCATCCGATTACATGATCGGCCTCACCCTTAGCTATGTAATATTTTCACTTCCGGGGATAATTCTTTATTCCATACTGGGAGCCCTGTTTCATATTTTCTCCCTTACGGCTATCCTTGCTCTCATAGGAATTATGTGCTTCCTTGTTGTGGGTACCTCCTCAATCTCGTTTATTGTGTCAAGTTCCATCAAGCATGTAAGGAATGTCTGGGGAATAGCAGGCATAATGTCAGTTATAATGACGGTACTTCCTCCTACTTTCTATCCTTACGAATACATACCCAGGTGGGCTCTTTATCTGCTTTCGGCAACTCCGGTAACGCCTGCAGCCGTACTAGCACAATGGGCCTTCGGGTTATCCCCTCCCTTCGTAACTGAAATATACATATTCATAATTGAAACTGTTATCTACTTCACAATGGCCAGATACCTCACCAGGTGGAGAGAAAAGTGAATGCAAATTTCAGTTTAAAGTAGGATAACACACTTTTCCTTAAAGAATAATCAAAGTTCTGGACTTCCTTGTCACAGATAAAATAGACCCTATCTGTTTCTGCTGTAATTTGCGATGAGATCGAGGAGTTTCTTCTTCGTCTCTTCGTCAATTGCCCCTTCTTCCTGTTTCTTGAGAATGTAATCCCTGGCTTCTTTGATTCCTCTTTTTGAGGCTATAGAGTATATTCCACCCATCACTGCCCCTCTGACACTGTCAGGCAGATCCTCCACAGCACGACCGAGCATGAAATTGAATTCCTCTGATTTCCTCATATCCAACTTCCTTACTTTCTTGCCTGTGGGTTCTGGCTGATTGAATCTTGTTGCCCTGTTAAACCTGCTGAACCTGCTCGATTTGTTTGCTTTGTTCACCATCTTTTGTGCGTTTATATGCGTTCTTAGTTCTTTATGCTTTTCCCAGTGTTCGCGTCAGAAACTGAAAAGCTAAGCTGCAGATGCCAGTTATGGGGAGAATATGATTTGACTGTGCTCTGGCTTTCGAATGAAAGGGTACTGCCAAGTTCTGCAGCTCTGCTGATTATCTCGTCTATTTTTTCCCTGCTCCTGCCAGTTCTGCAAATCACATGCATTATTATTGTAGTACCTGGCTTAGCCCTTTCAAGTGCGGAATCCAGATATGAAACGGAGTCAAAATGTCCCATGATTATGATATCTGCCTTCACATCACTCCAGGCTTCCCTGCAATCCGCATTTCGGATCCTTATTTTGTCCTCAATCGAGTTAAGAGAAACGTTCCTCTCAAGATACCTGAATGAATCTGGATTCAGTTCACTGCAGTAAACCATTGAGCAACAAGAATATTTCGCTGCCGGAATTGCAAAATATCCTATTCCGGCAAACATGTCAAGTATGATTTTGCCCTTTAGATTCATTTTTCCAAGTATACCTCTTACATTTACGTTTCCTGGAGAGAACATCACCTTAGAAGGGTTGAACAAGTACTTTACCCTGTTCTCTGAGTGGATGACGTCATGATCAACACCGGCAATGAGCTTCATATGGGGTATTCTAAGTTCCCCGTTTATCTGTGACATGTCGAGATATACTGCCTTTGAACCTGACAGTTCCATAATTATCTGAGCAACCATTCTGTCAATCTCCCATGAATTTGATTTCTTTATGATAATTGAGTCACCGAGGAGAATCCACTTTTCCGGTGTTTTAGCGTTGTGAATACCACTTTCAAGTAATCTTCTCTTTACCTTTACCATCAGTGGAGCAATATTTGCCCTTTCCGAAAACTCATTCAATGTAACCCTGTATTCTGCTGGTAAATTTTCGGTTATAACGGGAACCAGTACATTCTCACCGCTCACCCTGATATGGAATCCCTTGTTCACAGCATTCGCTTTAAGAAGAAGCCTTATGGTTCTCTCAGCTTTTGATCTCTCGATGATTACAGAGGGCAATCTGGCCATAACCTGTGCCACTGCATGTGGATGTTGCTATTCACTTTTTATTTTCCGCTCGTACATAATTGAATACTATTAGAATATGATAAATTTAAGTAAGCAATAACCGGAATCATGTTGATCAGGCTCGGGACCAGGGCAAGCAAACTTGCATTAAAGCAGACGGACATCGTCGCCAGGGCTCTCGCGGAGAATGGTGTCGATACAACCATTGTTCAGATTGAGACCCATGGGGACTCTGTGAAAGATGAGGCACTGTTCTCCATGAGCAACCGTGGTGTGTTTGTCTCGAGCCTCAACGAAGCTATTCTTGAAGGAAGAATTGATGCGGCGGTTCACAGCGCAAAGGATCTCCCGGCAATGCTTCCCGAGAGCCTTGAGATATCAGGGGTTATGGAGAGGGAAGACCCGCATGATGTTCTTGTTTCAAATTTTACCCTCGCAGATCTCCCAGCCGGATCAGTAATAGGCAGCTCAAGCTTAAGACGGGCGGCAATGCTAGGGCAGGTCAGGAGCGATCTTGAGTTGAAAAACATAAGGGGTAACATTGATACACGCATCAGAAAACTGGAGTCAGGTGAATATGATGCAATTATTATTGCAGAGGCTGGACTGAAAAGACTTGGTCTAAACCCACGAAGGGAACTCCTTGACCTGGACAGATTTGTGCCGGCACCCTCCCAGGGAATCATTGCAGTGGTTACCGGAAAAACCGGGAACGCGCATGATATTCTGGAAAAAATCAGCCACAAAAAGACCAGTATGGAGTTAAACTGTGAACGCAACCTCATGAGATCACTTGAACTTGGATGCTCATCCCCTTCTGGAATATACTGCTCTCTTGAAAGCGATGGAAAACTCAGCATTAGAATTTCCCTTTACTCCAAAACAGGGAAAGAACATATTGAACTGGTGGAGAGGATCACAGAACCTTCTGAAGCACTGGACCTGGGGACAAGGCTAAAGAAAACAATCCCTGAATCTTTTGGGTATTACAGATGACGGATCATGATTCGATTTTGATTACCACCAGGCCGGAGGCTAAGAATTTCCCGCTGAAGATGTTGCCTGGTTTCAGTCACCTGAATATACCGCTGACAGAAATAATTGAACTTAAATTTGATTCTCGTAATTTTGAGGAGTTCTCACCTGATCTGCTTATATTCACCAGTTCCATCGATGTTAACCTCTTCCTGGACAAAGAGATTTCAGGAAAATATTCCGGTGTTGAATGTATCTGCATAGGTAAAGCTACTGCCGATGCGTTGTCAGGATTTACCGGCAGGGTTTCCGTTCCAGATAAAATGGATTCCTCTGGGGTCATTGGCCTCCTCTCTGGAGGCAGTTATAAAACGAGAAGAATTGCCCTGCTTTCCAGCAGGAAGAGCAATAATTTTATTAGAAACTTCATGGCAAGAAATTCCTACAATTTCAGGGTCTATAATCTGTATGATGCGTTGCCTCTGAAAAATGAATCTATTCTGCCATACGCAAGGAGCAAGGATGTATGTGCAATCATACTGACCTCCTCTCAGGAAGCCAGGGTATTGGCCGAAATGGTTGATCCAGCCACCTGCGTGGCAAAACTTTATGCCATTGGCAATACAACATACAGAGAAATGCTGAAATTGGGGTTCACTGTGAACATCAGAGTTGGAAATTCCCAAATTCAGGAACTCGCCAATGAGATAATGAAAAGTCATAGCGGGGAATGGATTTGAACCATTGATCTACGGGTTATGAGCCCGTCGGGATCTCCTAACTACCCTACCCCGCTTCAGCCCCCCTATTGCTAGGGAAAATAATATGCTTTGCCTTCGTTTAACCAAATGTTTCTTCTATTTTCTGATATCTCATCTTTCTGGCGTTTCTTTCAAGATAAGTATAAACCGTTCTCTGTTTGCTTCCATTAATAAGCATGGTGATTGCTTCTTTTGCGTACTCCATGGATACGTAATCGCCAATAATGGATACAGTGTCCCCATAAACTGAAATTACTGTGCCTGTCAGTTCCTCCAGTATCTGTCTTGTTCGTCCATTGCTCCCAATTAGTCTGGCCCTGATCTGGGATATCCTTCTGGATCCTGGGTTTGCAAAATCTCTGAGTGATATCACTGCTAGTTGGTAGGAATCAGAATAAAGCAGAATTGCACGCTCCGGGCTAAAACCTCTCCCTATAGCCATTACTACACTGTTTGTTATCACTGCTTTTAGCGGGTCTCCCCGGGAAATAACCTCAACGCTTCCCGATGATGACTCAATGACAAGATTTGCCTCCCCGGTTTTTTCTATTAGTCTCTTGGTTTTACCACCGCGCCCGATAAGCACTGCGATCCTTTCTTCTGGAATCTTCAGGACGCTCAGTGATGTTTCCTGGGGTCTTTCTTCCATGATATCCCTCTATCAGCCATTATTATTAATCTTTTCCAGTTTTTGGAAAACCGGTCAACTCTTCAAGAAGTGGTTCGTATTTGCAGTTCACACCTTTTTTCCTGAAAAAATTAAACACATTCTTCAGGTCTCTCTCAAGGAAGAAATCAGCTGATGGATGCTTCCATGTAACTGACTGACCCATGTCAATGATGTATGGCTTATTCCTGTAATACAATATATTGTATTCACTGAGATCCGCATGAACCAGATGAGCCTCGATGTACAGCCTTTTGATAACGTCCACTGTTTGGAGGTACAACTTTTTAAAGTCTGTTTCTATTTCTATGTTTCTTATCATGGGCGCTGCCCGCGTAGAGGTTCCAAGATAGGACATGATGAGGATGTTGCGATTGACAGCAATCGGTCTGGGTGCATCAATTCTCTTCAGCTGGCACTCCTTGAGGTTTGTGTACTCCTTTCTTGCCCATACGTACAGAACTGATGACCGGGAAAGCCGTTCATCTGCAAACCTGTAATCACCATCAATGTATCTCCATATGTTGGAGAATTTTAGTGTGGACATTTTGAAAATCTTCACAACGACTGGCTTCTTACTGATATATGCCTTAAACACAACCGATTCTTTCCCGCTGGAAATCGGATAATCGATGTAGTCAACGTTGTATCTGCTTATGATCTCATAAAGTGCTTTCAGGGTCCTCCTGTCAAAGACCAAATCAGATGTTTTGTTGTCCATCTCAAGATGGTGGAGAAATTCCCCAGACTTCAGCAGTTGTTCCAGCGCAGATAAATCTTCCATTTGTTTTAACTTCCAGATGTATGAAAAATCATTCTTGTGTATAAAGGGTTCTCAACCCTGTCACTTGAAGATATTTATGACTTCCGGGAGAAGATTGCTTCTACTGAGATATGAAGCCTGGGTCTTCGTGTACCTGTAAACAACATCGGCCTTCTCGCTCTGGAACTGCCATGGTTTTACTATAACGAGATCGCCCTCTCTAATCCACATTCTTTTCTTCATTTTTCCCGGTATTCTTGAATTTCTAGTAAATCCATCTTCGCACATGACATTAAGATGGGATGCCCCCGCAAGTTTCTCAACTATACCAAACATTTCCCCTCTTCTCTTGTTTGGAAGTAGAACACGCACTCCCTGTCCGTAATTCCCACCCTCTTCTAATGGAATATTACTTGTTTCTTCTTCAGGCATAAATCTCAAGTCAATCAATTGAGCCCTAATAAACATGGTGACAGAAATCGAAAAGATTTAAAAAAAGGTAAAAAAAAGAAAAAATATGTATTTAGTCTGTGCCCTCTGTGAGAGATATGCTGTTGTCTATAGCTTTCCTGATCTCTTCGTCCGGGAATGCAGACCTTACGGCCCATAAATAGAACAGGATCGACGCAACAATATCTATGAACCAGTCTACTGGGATAGTTGCGTGCCCTGGTATCACCAGTAATGTCGCGAGCTTTGGAAATGGTGAGAACTCACCGATTGTCAACAGTACCATATTGAACAGCAGCAGAACTATAACCCAGAGACCTGACTTAAGATCCTTTGCAAAGTTCCTATCCTTTGCATAGCCATAAAGTACGAACCCGATCAGGATTATGACCAGGAGTATGTATCCACCATAGGGGTCTGTAACGGGAACATTCAAACCGCCTGCACCCCAGTAGATCAAGAGACCGGATATTATGAACGCAAGCACACCTATGATGCTGTGTCCTCTTAGAACGAAAGGCCTCTTCAGTTTAGGATGGGATTTCCTGAAGGCCACCAAGGCAACCGGGCCAATTATGTATGAGAATACTCCAGTTGTTGTAACAATGGAAGTCAAGGCGGACCATGCGCCTCCTATACTGGACACAAGGTATCCAACGGCAGCAGCTACAAGCAGTATAACCGTTACGATGAATGTCGTCACTAGTCCCAGAACAGGTATTCTTGACTTGGGGCTAACCCTGAAGAACCCTGAAGATAGGTAACCTTCCTTGGCAGTTCCATAGAGAACACGTGAGGTGGAACCCATGTACTGACTCAATGTACCTGTTGGGCTCACAACTCCATCTATAACAAGAACAACTCCAAGTGCTCCCAGTCCTAGACCCACCCCTTCATAGAAGAACGGGAAGGTGTACATTGGAAGGGAAGTTGAAAGCCCACTCCATGAATAGGCTGCGAGCCCGGATGTTCCAAAAGCAGTGGAGTTAAAGTTGATAGAACCGATGAATGCAACCTCAAGAAGAGTGTAGATTCCGATTCCGGTCAGCACAACAGCTACGAGTGCTTTCCATATATCCGAACCGGGAGATTTTGCTTCTGCAGCCATTTCAACCGGTTGTCTGAAACCAAGGAAAGCAAACACTACTCCGGTGGTGGGAAGTGCGCTGAATATTGGATCAATTCCATAGGGTGCAAATCCAGCAAAACCCTTACCTCCCGAGGTGAAATTGACTCCAAAGCCATGTTGAAGCCCGAATATTAGCAGGAGTATAACTGCGATGGGAGGGATTACCAGTTTCCATATTGTCATACCGAAGTTTGTCTTTATGAGCCCTTTCAGCCCGATGAAATTCACATAAAAGAATGCAAGCGAGAATCCTACAGCCACTATAACTCCATAATAGGACGGTATGCCTGAAGAGTTCACAAGCACCAGTGTGCTTGCCGGTGCATAGAAGCCAACGGCTCCCTGAAGGATCTGAACAACAGCCACTGCTTCGACCGCCGGCACGGCAATATATGTAAGAATCGTACTCCAAGCTATTATGGATGCCGCAATGCCGCCGTGAGTAAAATTAGCGTACCTCGCAGCGCCTCCCGCGATCGGCACCGATGTTGAGATTTCGGACCAAGCCAGAGCAATAATCAGGATAAAAATACCTCCTATAATCCACGACAGTATAGAGGCAGGCCCAGCAACACTGGCGGTCTCATAACTACCAAAAAGCCATCCGGATCCTATGACGGCTGTGAGACCGGCAAAATAAAGGTCCCGCAGGCGCATTCCACGCTTTAGTTTGTTAGTCTCCAGAGATTGCCTAGTTCCACTTACATTTGCGTCAGTCATTATCAATCAGTAAAAGGTTTCACTGTGTAAGAGTATATAAATGTTTTTATACCTCTGGTACTCCTGCAGGGTATCCTAGTGGTTCCGAACATAGTTTAACTGATTGACTTTCATGTCATTATGAAACTTTGGATGAGAATTCAGGGAAGTAATCTCATAGTTTAAAAGAACACTGGTTGACAGTTTAAACATTTTTCTGTGGGTTCGGTTAAAAAATTCATGTGATTATTACGAACTGTCAGAATTTACAGGCGAGATCAATAAGGGATTCCAAATATCAGATGAACCTGAAAGGATGTTCCAAAGGAATAGAAAGTGTCATATAATGGGACAATCCCAATTTACCTGATGGAACGAAGAAAAGTATAAGTTTTGCAGAAAGAAAGATATCACTGCTTTATGTTTACGCTCCTGACATTGAACGAACGGACAATGGCTTCACGGAATAATTTTATGTTTCTCCCTTCCTTTCCGATAGCCTTGCCGACATCCGTCTGATTGACTCCAACAAGCACGTCAGTCTGGCCCTCTTTCCAGTTGATTATTATCTCACGTACTCCAAAGCGGAAGAAGATGTTACGTACAAATGTGATCAGATCCCTGGACTGTTCTGCAATCAGCACATGTTTGTTTGTCCTCTCCCTGATAACCGGTATTGCGTTTTCATTCCTTTTGAAAATTTCCTGAAGTTTTCTCTCCCCGACTATGAAAAGAATCATGTCTTCGTTTTCAACGCATTCCTTCACTTCAACATGGGCAACCTTCTCGAACAGGGTTATATAGCCCATAATTTTGTTATCAATGGTTATCTCTTTCATCTCAAACCTTGCCAGCCTATATCATAAGGAAGATTATAAAAGATAAAAAAGTTCACTCTCGGTTGAACTTATAGACGAGGTTAACTGCTCCAGTTCCCAGTGTTATTGGTTGTCCGACAATTATATTCTCTGCAACTCCTGTCAGAGGATCCACCTCACCAAGTAAACCTGCACGCAGCAGGTGCTTGGTTGTAATTTCAAAGGCAGCCCTTGCAAGGACACTGCTCTTCCTGCCTGAAATTCCCTGTCTTCCAACCGCTCTAACGCTTCCGCCAAAGGTCATCATATCTGCAACGAGCATAAGGTGCCTCTGGTCAACTTCGAGACCCTGCTCACTTAATGTTCTCTGGGATTCATTGAATATGGCGTTTCTTGCCGCCTCTATACCAAGCACGTTTGCGATTTCGATGATATCGTTGGTGAATGTTCTGCTGGAATCGACCTGGTCCACTTCCAGGACTTCCTTGAGATTTGAGCCCTGTGTATATATTATGTACGCCTCAGTTGCCGGGTCCTTTCTGGTTATTGCCCTCTTAATGCCCGGGATTCCCTTGATTGTGAGGGTCTTGATCTGTTCCTGAACCTGATACAGTTTTTTGAAGGATTCCTGCTGCGGCTTTATTACAATTTCCTTTCCGGATTCATCCTTCATCACCGTGATACCTTTCACCTTTCCAAGTGCAAGACTTATGTCCTCATGTTTCACCAGACGTTCGTTCATTTTCCTTTTCTCCGGGACTATGGACAGAGTCAGATCCTCAATATCAGTAACAATATCAGCCACATCAATGATGGATGTGTTCTCAAGTTCCTTTACCAGGTTCAGCACTTCCTCCTCTGACTTCTCAAGTTCAGGTCTCATGTAAATGGTCATTGATGGCGTACTCGGAATCCTTCTTGCATCAACGATCTCGATGAGTCTTGGCAGACCCAGCGTAACGTTCATTTCCCTGACTCCCGCAAAGTGGAAAGTCCTCATGGTCATCTGGGTTCCCGGCTCTCCTATGCTCTGGGCGGCTATAATTCCCACTGCTTCGTGGGGATCTATCTGTTTTTTCTCAAGGTCATCAAAGATTCTTTCCATGAGAATCTTAAATTCCGGTGGTTTCATCTTACTCCTGTATTTGGCCAGGTCTTCAGCTACCCCTATTGGAATGGAAACCCCTTTTTTCCTTCCGGTCTCCACAATCTCCTTAACCTCAGAGGACACTGAGAGTGAATATTCCTTCTTTTCCTTGAATTCCACGGTCTCAAATTCGCATATTGAGAAATCTGTGAACTCCTTCACTGTTTTTCCTGACAGCTTAAAATTTGAAATTGGGACAGGGTCCACGGGTTCAACCATGCTCAGTTCAAGAATGCTCTTAAGACCAGTTTCTTTCTTTTTCACCACACCATCACTTTCCTTATAGGGGGTGATACTCTCGATCTTAAGCCTGTATGTGAAATGTTTCTTATCATTGGTAACGAAGGCCGCGCTCACCGGTGAATCCTTCAGGTCAGCATCAACGGCATATTTAACCGGAAGACCTTTCCTGAGAGAGTCCATCCTTTTCTTTGTGTCCTTGAACAGCAGATACTTCATTGAGACACCTCCTGGTTCTCCACATCATAGGCATGGTAAGCCACGTCGATGGTCTTCCCCTTATCGCTCTTGGTCGGGTCAACACCATCCTCTCCATACTTGAACTGGATGACTGCACCAACTGTATCTTCTACCCTTAAGCTGTCATTGACCTTCAGGTCTTCAAATGCGTTAATTAGCCTTCTCTGCATATAACCGCTTCTTGAAGTTCTCACCGCAATATCCACCAGACCTTCCCTCCCCCCAATACTGTGCATGAAATACTCGAGAGGGTTAAGACCAGACATGTATGAGGATTTCACAAATCCCCTGGCTGTTGCACCAAGATCACCCTGTTGGAAATGAGGGAGAGTTCTTCCGTAGTAACCTCTGTTCAACCTGCCTCCCCTGACCGACTGCTGGCCAACCATTCCAGCCACCTCAGAAATGTTGAGCATTTTTGCCCTGGCTCCAGATCTTGCCATGATAACTGAAGGATTTGTCAGTCCCAGGAAGTTGGACGCGATCTTTCCGGATTCATCCCTTGCCTGCCCAGTAGTGGAAAGGATTTCAATCTCAAGGGTATCTTCCACTGACCTTCCTGGAGAGGGCATAAGTTCTCCGTTTCTGTAAGTTTCAACAAACTTATCTGTTCTCTCGATTGCCCCGTTTGATATCTCTTCAATCCTTGCAATTGCGCTTTCAGGTATATCGTAATCGCTGATGCCCGTAGAGAAGCCCCTCATGCTGAGGAATCCCACACCCAGGCGAGTCATGGAATCTATGAATTTTGCAGTGGCCTCGGGACCGTATTTCCTGAATATCCTGTCAATAATGACACCCGAGAATGAACCAATGGCAGCCTCATCGATTGTCCCATGAATCATTTTTCCATTGATTATGGTTACATATTTGTCCTCCGGGTCATCCTCATACTCACACTTTTCCCTGGCGGATGAGCAAAGTTTACTTGAAAATCTAAGGTTTAGCCCCTCTGGAAGTATAAGTGAAAACAGATCTCTCCCGCGATAGAATTTCTTCCCTTCAACCACGACAGGTTCAGGCATCTTATTGAGATCGAGGTAGCTCAACATATGAACAGCGGAGTTCTCTGGAATAAGAGGGTTCCCATGAGTAAGAAGGAACATTGCAGTGATGTGGTCATGTATCCCACCTATGATTGGTCCTCCGAACCTTGGTGACATTATCTGCTCCTGCACTTTCATTATTATTCTTGCCTCAGCCCTGGCCTCCTCTTTCTGTACGATGTGCAGATTCATTTCATCACCATCAAAATCTGCATTGTAAGGCGTACAGACTGCCAGGTTGAATCTGAAGGTCTGACCATCAAGGATTCTGACAGTGTGGCCCATCATGGACATTCTGTGCAGAGAAGGCTGCCTGTTAAACAGAACTATGTCACCCTCTGTGAGCTGCCTTTCTACAGTCCAGCCTGAGTCAATCCTCTTGGAGTTCTCCTCTGCATTCTGGGTTGTAACCTTGATTCTTCTGCCGTCTGAACGAATTATATAGTTCACTCCGGCAAGATACTTCCCGCTGGGGTCTCTTGCTTCCGGACCTCGTGCAACTATCTCCCTTACCTGTTCAAGGTTGAACGGGTTGACCGAGACTGGAACTGTAAGCTCTCTTGCGGCCTTTTCCGGAACACCTACTTCATTCACAGACAGGAAAGGTTCCGGAGAAATCACAGTTCTAGCAGAGAAGTTAACTCTCTTTCCTGAAAGATTTGACCTGAACCTGCCCTCCTTCCCCTTTAGACGCTGCACCAGGGTTTTAAGTGCCCTTCCTGACCTGTGCCTTGCTGGGGGTATCCCAGCAGTCTGGTTATCGAAATAAGTAGTTACATGGAACTGAAGCAGATCCCAGAGGTCTTCTATGATCAGCTGCGGAGAACCGTTATCCCTGCTTTCCCTCAATCTCTGGCTGATCCTGATAATATCAACCAGTTTGTGTGTGAGATCATCTTCACTTCTCTCACCGGTCTCAAGTGTAATGGATGGCCTAAGGTTAATAGGCGGAACAGGAAGTACCGTGAGAATCATCCACTCTGGTCTTGCAACTTCCTTGTTCAGACCAAAAAAGACCAGTTCATCATCCCTTATCCTCTCCATTCTCTCCCTGATTTCCTTTGGAGTTACCTTGATTCCCTCTTCCCTGAAAGTGGTTGGTTTGTCAAGAATCAGTTTACTGTGCTGAGTCCCACAATGTGGACAGACTGTTCTGGATGAAGCTTCATCTGTGATCTTCTTTGATACAAGACCAATAACCTCAGGGTCTGAACCTGAAAGAGATATGTTGGACATCCTCTCTCTGTAGCTCCTGATTTCATCCTCTGTGAGTTTAATCCTTCCACATGACTTGCATGTGGAATCTAGCAGAGTCTTTATTTCCTTGATGAACCCCACGTGAACAACAGGCATTGCAAGTTCTATGTGGCCAAAGTGGCCGGGGCATTCGTCTACTTTCCCACCGCACGTGGCACACTTCAGGCCTGGCTCAATAACACCCATGTGAAGGTCCATCAGGCCCCTCTCAATCGGATACCCGTCGTCATCATATGTGTCCGCAGTTATTACCTTCACCTGCGACATCTTCCTGAATTCTTCAGGAGAAAGCAGCGCGAACTGTATTCTGTATATTCTCTTTGAAATTCCACCAGTCATTTAAGATCACCCAGTACAAGTCTCATCATAACGCCCATTGAACTCAATTCATCCCTCATCAGCTTGAACG
>JAMCUD010000046.1 GCA_023379355.1 Thermoplasmatota archaeon | reverse complement strand
GCAAATGGGAGAACTGTCTCAGGGCGTGAAAGCGATCAAGCTGCAACCATACGAGAGCATTCAGGACGCCTTAATAATGGAAAATGGTGAGAAATGATCATAATACCTGAAAGGCGAAAACCTCCACTGATTCCAGATGATGACCGTCAGGACCCTGACGAACCTTATCTGCCGGATGACCCGGGAAGCGAACCGGAGGATTCGTTATGAAGCTGCTTACATCCATTGGGGGCAGCAAATGATCCCTTCGCTCAAATCCGGCGAATATACACCTGGCCGTTATGTCCTGGGCAGATGTCTACACGGTGATCATAAGGCATGCCCTGGATTCAGGTTCCGCGAGAAATACGTGAGGATGAGGATCGACGGAGAGTGGATATATCACAGCACCGGAAAGACTGAGCGGGTTTATTGTGAGTGCAGTCATCACGGAGAAAGCCATGGCAAGTGATTCACCTCCGCCGCTGCATGTTCTCGAACGAATTCTTGACGTTGCCAAGAGACTTGAGAGATGGAAATATCATAACTCAGACTATACGGAGGTCACGAATCGCCTTGAAGCTGAACTACTGAACCGGGCAAAGGTCAAACGGGCCCCCTTATACACCTCTGACGAAATCGAAAGGTTGCCCAGGATTCCGGGTTTCCTGATCACTGGCAAGATGCTGAGGGATTACGTGGGCTACCAGATATCGGTAACTTTCTATGATTCAACCATGACTCCGCGGTTCAGGCGAGGCGTCCTGACGGATACCTTCCCTGTAAGATTGAGGATCGAAACGCTCAGCGGCAGGAGCTGGTATATTCAATACTCCCGAATCCTGAGGATCGAACTGTTCCAGGGATGAAAGGTCATTAAAGTTGTGTGGTACGATCTACACGATCAACGCGAATGAACATGTGCGCGTTTTATACAAAATCGTGAGAATGTAAAAAAATCAGCAGTAAGTATCGGCATTAAAACTTACTATAGTAAGTCATAAAGTAAGACTTACTACAGAGAGCCCAATCCTTCATGAAATTCAAAAGGGCTATAAGGGAGTCATTCAGTATTGATCTCGCGCACTAAATACAAAACCTGAAATTATACAAAAAACGCTATTGACTATCGGCGTTAAAGTCAATATATTGACTCGTACGGTACGACTCAATATGAATGGCCCCTGCACAGAATACGGACATGGCCTATCCGGAGACCTGACCGAAAGAACACTGAAAAATAGGGAATACTCCCCGATAGATCGGTATAAGGAGCTGAGACTAATTTATCAGGACGGCAGATGGTCAGGAAGGCAGCCTGATAACTGCCTTGTCCCCTTTCGGATATATCTGCACAAGCTCCCAGCCTTTGTTAAGGTAAGATTCAAGGTCCCCCTCAGGTATAGTTTTATGTTTATTGCCGTTGTTAAGCATATCAGCCCTCTTGTCCTTGAATATCTCTCCCAGTCTTTTCTGGAATTCCGACGTATCAAGTGATCTGAGCTCCTCTTTCTGATCATCGGAAAGCTGCATGTTGAAAGCGGTTTCCAGTATCATTATGGCCGTGTCCCTCTGTATCCGGATTGAATCTTCCTCTTTCATGCCACGTTCCTCGGTTTCAAAGAACTTTGAAGCCCTTACATAAGCGGATCTCATTTCCTCTATGGTGTCAGGGAGCAACCGTTTATTAGTGGAATATACGGCTTCAATGTCTCCCTTATGCCCCATGAGGTATTGTCTCCATGGATGCGAAATAAGCCCCTTGGATTCTGCAATGTCAAGGGCAGTTGCAAAGTAAGCCCTCAGCACGTAAGGACGCATTGCCATGTCAGCTGACCTTATGGCCTTCCTGATCTCCCTCCCTATCAACTGGGTCCTGAGAAATCCATGCGATGTCTGCATATTGGAAGGGTCAGGGCCAAGCAAAGGCGTATTGCTGCTGAATATCTCCCCTGAAGCCTTCCTTGCGTCCATGTAGTCTTTCAGGTATTTGCAGCCCTCATGCCCAAGGAATGTGAAATAACGGAGCCTTGTCTTGCTAAGTCCATTCCTGACATTCACCTTAGCCGGTATCTTCTTTATTGTAAGGGATACTGTGTCAAGGTCCTCAATGTCCCCAAGTGTAAGGCCGTCAGTGCCTTCATAATTCCCCAGGACTTCGGGCCTTAAACCACTGAAGGCCATCAGGGACATGGAAAGCCTTGACCTTGTGGTTCCCATCCTCATGATCCTTGAAAGCTCCTCCTTAGTGGGAACCCTTTCGTCCATGGTTGTCTCGTTAAGGCGCTCATTGGAAATGTTGATCCTTATCTTGTAATTCACATCGTTGAACTTAAGCCATGAATGGAGGATCTGCTTGACCTTTGCAAGATAGGCCCCTTTCCTCCCCTCAGCGGTCATCTTGATAACAAAGTCCTGGAAGTTGTCCCTCAGGGTCCCATCCCTTGCCATTTCCAGTATGCCCTCAGGCGTCGTATTGGAAACACGGCAATACATGCCCAATGCTCTGCGCCATATATCAGCGCTTATGGGGGACCTTGCCCTCACGTTAAGATACCATCTATTGACCTTCTCGTTATTCTCGATATCCTCATACTGTTTTTTTCGGATCACCATGCATGACCATGGCAAGGATCAATATAAAGGATTTGATTACGATGATAATCGAATACCGTTCGGGGCGTCAAAAACCATAAAATCCAGTCTCTGCTCATTATTCTCAAACAATATTCAACTAATTATTCGTACTTTTATTTTCAGAC
>JAMCUD010000045.1 GCA_023379355.1 Thermoplasmatota archaeon | reverse complement strand
GAAAATTGAGGATGAGAATGCAATAAACGCAGTAAATAACATACAGGAAAGAAAAATGTTTTTCAAATTTTATACTATTACGGGAAATGGCAAAAAGGTTAATCCACGTAACTCACGTATCTGCAAGAGGAACGTCGTAAAGGATAACAATACAAAGGAAGATATCAAGGAGGCTGGGTTGGAAGACGGAGACATCCTTAAATTCACGGATGACAAGGGCATGAAGATATCGAAACTGGAATAATGCCTATTACACCAATAGGAATCTGATAAGCTTTCCGGGGACCATAGGCTGGTTGTCTCCAGTGAAGATATACTTGAAGCTTTAGACCCAAGACAGCATAGCCAGATACTAAGTTTGTTAAAGTCGGAAACTTATGCAAAAACATGTTATTATGGAAAAAGGGAATGAAAAAATAATTACAATAAGAGATATAACAACCCTATTTCTCAAGGTTTTTCATTTCTTAGGACTGTTCCCTCTCCCCTTTCCAGATGGCTGCCCAGTTGTACTTGGGTAATTTGGGTTCGAGGGAGGATTGGGTGGTGCGCTTTTCCCTTTACCTTTTGATGACATATTCCTCAAATATGATATTCTCTGTCCAGTATAATAGGATTACTTATCACGACCTTTCTAATTTACCCACCCATACCAATGCAGCTTTGCCTGTTCCAGCGCCGTCTGGGTTGCCTTCTCCTGCTTATCAGGAGGATACCATCACTTTCTTAATATCTTTTTCACCATCAGTCGAAGTTTACCCAGTAGGTTTTCTCCAATGATCCAGTCGATTGTGACATTCTTCCTCACAGTCTCAACAAGTTCCTTTGCAATAATACGCAGATTCTGGTCACTTAAAACTTCCCTTGCGCTTTCGTTGTCCGCAAGTGCATCATAGAAGACAACCTCATAATCGGTAAGGCCCATGCCCTTTCTGCGGTTCTGTTCTTCTCTGATCTTCTTTGCAAGATCGATAAGTTCCTGTATCACCTCTGCTGTTTCAATGGACCTGTTGGTGTACTGTTTGATTGACTTTTCAAGAAGTTCCAGAAATGATCTCTGCTGTATGAGGTTCTTTCTCTTCCTTATTCCAATCTGATCTTTCAGCAGTTTCCTTAACATCTCAAAGGCAAGGTTCTTCTGTGACATATCCCTGACTTCGGTGAGGAATTAATCTGACAGTATGGATATGTCAGGATTCTTCAGTCCCGCTGCCGCTGTCCTTCTCAAGGTCCCATGAATTGTGCGATGAATTGAGGGAACTCAAATATGAACTGAAGGTTGATTCGCTCGGGGAAGTGATAGATCGTCTAATCGAGGAGTATAACAGGAAACATGGCACGGAAAGCCACGAAAAACAGCCCTGACCAGGGGAGATTAAGTGGGGATATCCTGTTTCTGGTGATATTTGTTAAGCAATTCCTTTATGGCCTCTTCGATTGTATTGACCCTGAAATCAAACTTCACTGAATACAGCTCATTCAACTTTTCTTTCGATACAGCGATTGATATTCTATCTGACATATACAATATGTAACGTATAATGTGTATATATCACGTTGCGTAGATATAAGATACATCTGCGACATGTTAATTGGTGAATTCAAGCTCACTCGATCTGCGTTTTTCCAAGTCGGTTCTGATTAGGTTGCTTGGGAGAAGCTGCCTCAAGACGGCTTTGCAGGACATAGTCAAGAATCTCTATTCACTGGACAAGTTGCTGGCACAGTTAAGCAATGATGGCTTGATTAAAATAGATCAGAAGGCGTTTGGAAAGAACATACAGGAAATATCTCTTACTCCCAAAGGCCGTCAGGTCGCTGAGCAATTAAGAAAGGCAGAGGAAATCGCCAAAGGTGAGATTACTGAAGAAGGAGCGCAATTCAAAATGCCCCCGGACTGGAGAGACAGGTTCAAGGGGCTGTCAGCGATGACCCATCTCAATGTCCTAGATGATCATGTTGCAATACAGGAGATAGATCAATCCGGGAAGACAACAAGCGTCATCATGGTTTACGTTAAGAGGATTAACAGTCACTTTGAATTATGGTGCGAGAAGGATGAGAGCAAGGAATGCAAGCATGTGGACTTTGCTTGGTCTCTTCCGCACATGAGGTCATTGATTGAGGAATATATCAAGGAAGGGAAGATAAATGAAGGTGATGAATTGAAATGAACAGTAATTTCTGGTGGCAAAAGAAGCAATTTCAATCATGCTTGAGGTTCAGAAATCTACTTTTGAGTCTGAAGCGCAAAAATAGCATGTTAGCCGAGTTGAGGTCATTGAAATAGATGTTTGAAAAAACTCTCGGTGGTGCTAAATGATAAGTCCAAAAAAAAGAAATGAAGGTTATTTTCAGATTAGTACAGCCTTGAAAGACCTAGTGGGACAAGAGCTAGTGTCCAACAAGTATATCGCCGTGCTCGAACTAGTAAAAAATGCCTATGACGCGGGAGCTACGAACACGAGAATAATTTTCAAACACAACGATCCAGATCCAAAAGATGGTACCGCGGATAAGCTCTTCATAATAGATGATGGAACTGGAATGAACGAGGCAGACATAAGAAATAAATGGTTATTTGTGGGATTTTCTGACAAGAAAGAAGAAGCTAGCAAAGAACTGCCAAGATTACAGTCTGGGATGAAAGGAATTGGGAGATTTTCATGCGACAGGTTGGGCAAGAAATTGGACCTATATTCCAAGACAATAGGCGAGAACGAATGGGTTCACCTGCATGTTAATTGGCTTGATTTTGAAAAGAATCAGAAGGAAGAGTTTAACAAGATACCTGTGGACATAACAATTGAAGATTACCCTCGCATAGTTCAACAATACCACACTGTGAAACCAAGTCAAGGCACAATCTTAGTAATTGAAAATCTCAGAGATAAGTGGCCTTATGAAGACTTGTTCAGACTTAGAAAGTATCTCCAAAGGATGATTAATCCCTTCAACCCGCCATCTGATTTCAAGCTCTATCTTGGCTCATCTCTTTACGATAAGGAGGATTCAAGACAGATAAAACTCAACGAGAAACATTATGCTGACGCCAATGAAGCTGAGGATGATGATCGAGTGGAGAGATGGGAGCCCAAAGGCCCAGTAAACGGAGATATCTCTAACGTTGTTATTGATGACCTTAGGAAGTGGTCTACATGGATAACTGGTAACATAGAGAATGGGAGAATTAGAATCAAGCTATTTGAGAAAGGGGAACTGCTGATAGATACTCTTGAGAGATCTCCGTTCGAGACTGTCGGGTCTCAGGAACGTGCAGAAAAAGTAGATACAGAAGTCTTCTACCTTAACAAGAATTCAAAAAATATCTTCACAAGGATCATGGGCATTAGACCTGTCAACTTTGGCTCTATCCACGTTTACAGGAATACCTTCCGTGTTTTTCCATACGGTGAAGAAGGTGACGATTGGCTAGGCCTTGATAGGCAAAAAGGACAAGGATGGGGTCGTAGACTTGCAACCAGAGACATTCTCGGGATGGTTTCCATAACAGACAAAACGAACACCTTCAAGGAGGTATCTAATCGTGAAGGTTTCTATCAGGGCCAGCCTCTTGAGGAACTCAAGGAACTCATGAATAGCTATGTGATCAAACGGCTCCAGAGATATGTTGTTGAAGCGATAAATTGGGACTCCGAAACAAAACCTGTCACAGAAGAAGAAAGGAAGATTGAAAGCCTAAAGCTGGTAGATTATATTGCCGGTGATCCGAAGGATTTCATCTCAATTGGAGTTGGAAAGAATCTTCTTGAGATTGTCAAGGAAAAAGAGATACAGAAAGTGCCAGAACTAGTGAACAGCCTTGAAGCACTTGCTAGCGTCGCACCTGATTCAAGTTCAAAGGAGTTTGTTGAAGCCCAAATAAAGGGGATCAAGACAGGAATTAGGGAATTAAATAGGAACCTTAGGCAACGGGAAAAGGAGGTACTCTTCCTTGAAAAATCACCGAATATTAGGGGTCCGATATCTGATCTACTTGACCACGAGCTTGTAATTGCTGGGGACGATGTTTTACCGTCCCTTGAAAGAGTGATTAATGGACTTTCTAAGATCGAGGGCATGAAAGATTTTGTCGAATCCCTCCAGTCTGCAAGGATTTCGGTACAGAAGATGGTGAAAGTCGCCGAGCTTTCCCTTAGTGCTAAGTTTGACTTAAGCTCAGATATAATAGAAGGCAACATTATCTCCTTCATAACACAATATCTAAGTAAAACCAAGAAAGATAACCTTGCGTCCAATGGTGTTCAAGTCAGTTTCATCGGAGATGAAGTGAAAGTAACCAAGGAGCTAAGATATCTAGAAATATCTATTATTTTGGATAACCTAGTTAGCAATTCCCTGAAAGCCCATTGCAAGAATATCCTCTTGAAGTTTGAGGCTACGGGGGCTTCCCTGAAACTTTATTTTTCTGATGATGGTGACGGGGTTAATGAAAACGTTTCTGATGCTCTCTTCTCTCCTGGGATTTCCACACGAGGGGGTCAAGGGCTTGGTTTGTATACTATGAAGAAAATAGCAAGAGGATTGGGTGGAGATATAGGTTTTATGGGAAATGGGAAGACTGGGATGCTAAGAGGTGCATGTTTTGAGGTGGACCTTTGACTACTGCGACACCCACCAGAAAAAAAGACTCTGAGGCTATTGAGGTCAACGTAGTGGTCCTTGAGGATAATGATACTGAAGCGGAAAGGATGAAAGGATTTCTAGAAGGGAGTCTTGCGAGCATACCTATACGAAACGGGGTTAAATTATCGTTGCAGCAGATTCAGTTAATGAAGACAAAGGCAGATGTTTTAAAGGTATTGGAGGGTGATGTCAAAGTTCCAGATTGGATTTTTTGTGATTTTAATTTAAGAGAAAAAAACGCTGGACTAGAAGTTGCCAATACAATTTCCAGCAGAAGATACCCCACTGATATCCTTCTATATACACAGGCGGGAACTATAAACATTGATAATGAACTCTTGTGGAATCGTTATGGAAACGTCTGGACTGCGAATAGGGACGAGATAGAGGGAACTATTGACAAAATGGTCTGGAGAGCAACCACTAAATTATCTGACCCAGAGTACTTGAGGGGTTTAGTCCTTTCTAGGGCCACCGATACAGAAGTGTTGATAGATGATTGCGTCGGAAGTCTTTTCAGGATTGACGATAAACTCAAGGATTTTTTCAAATGGGCACTTCTAAGGAGCGAAAACTATGGCCCGGGCTCAAAATTTCACACTGTGGCTACCTACTTAAATAGATTGCCGGAGGATGAATACAAATCAATACATGTCGTTCCAAAACAAGTAGAAGGCCACATAAAGGAAATTTTTAGAACCAGAAACTTAGTCGCCCATGGAATAGCCATATCCGATGGGAAAGGAGGTTTGCAAATTAGAAATCGATTGACTCCCGAAAACCAAAAGAAAGGTAAACAACAGAACAGCCCCTCCTATTTCCCTGACTGCTTGCCCAGAAACAAAATCAAAGACCACCTACATCTATGTTATAAAACCGACAAGGAACTTCAGAAATTGCAAGAGGACATAGTGAGACTTGGAAATGGAGCTACCTCTCAATGACGTATATATAAGCCTAGTAGAGTCCCACCTTATCCCTATATTGTCTTAAAGCTTCACCGCCAATTTCTGAAAATTTTGGAGGTACAGCGTTTGCTACCTGAGTGTACCTTGGAGCTTCAGAGGCACGCAATTTCCCCCCTGTAGTGTATTTTCCCTTGAATTCAAACCAGTCAGGGAAAGACTGGATCCTAGCGTACTCCCTGACGGTCAATATCCTTGGTTCCTCGTAGTGGACATAATCATCAGGAAGTGTGGTCAGAGTTGGGGCGGGAGCAGATGGATCAAGAGCAGTAAGATCGCGTTTCTTCAGTCCGAGCGATCGTATATACTCCCTCGTCCATTCCGTTGAAGAAGCTGTTGACTTTATGATTTCGGAAAATCTTTCTTTCACTAGAGTGGAATGCCTCGCGAAGCGATGGCTGTCAGGAGCATTGCCAATAACCCCGCTCCTCATTCTCTTCTGGAATTTTGAGTTCACTGTACCATATAGACCTGCCATGAAACCATTAGAATCAGGGCTCGGAATTTCACCATAATCCCTTAACAAGTCAGAAATTGCCTTCCGAACACCAACTTTTCGCGATAGTTTATTGCTGTCCAACAATTCAATGATCTTTGTGGGATCTCCTCCCCGTTCTACAGAGCACACAATGAGCCTTTTCCTTCGCTGAGGAACACCAAATTCAGAGAAATCAAAAATATGCTGGGCTGGTTCTTCATAACCTATATCTTGCAATTGTTGAGCGAGCAAAGATGAATACGGAATCTGCGGTTTCCCCAGCTCTCTGAATGAATATGAAAAACCTGGAACATTCTCGAACATAAGTAATCTTGGCCTCACTAAGTCTACAAACTTCACATATTCTTTGAAAAGCTGGTTACGTTCATCATGCTCAAGCCGTCTCCCGGCCACGGAGAATCCCTGGCAAGGTGGGCCACCGACGACTATGTCAACAGAACCCTTGAGTCTCACTAGTTGGTCTTTATGCTCGCTCAAGACCGACCTGATATCTGCGGCGGCCACCGGTAGCCATTCTGGCCACTCAAACGCCTTCGCCTTCCGGATCAAGTTATGCTCCAATGTGGAAAAAGCCATACCATCCCTTTCTATCGCGAACATCCCTTTCAGGCCAGCTTGATTGAGTCCCAAGGAGAAACCTCCGGCCCCAGCAAAGAGATCGATGAATGTAAGGGGCTCCCTCAATCCAGCACCTCATTTACCCTTTGAACACATGCTTCCGCATCGCTCAGAACTTCATGCTCCCAATACCTCAAAACCTTGAACCCAGACATTTTCAGTATGATGTTAACGCGTTCGTCATTTTCCAAGTTCCTCTTTAGCTTGTTAGACCAGTATTCTGGCCTTGTTGAAGGTGGCCTATAGCAGAGAGGGCAGCCATGCCAGAAGCAGCCATCCACGAAAATGGCAATCTTTCTTGATACGCACCCAATATCTGGGTTTCCTTGGATTCTCGGGTATCTATGAAATATCCTATGATCCAGCTGCGCCCATAACAGCATCTCAGGCCTTGTATCCTTTCCCTTGATACTTGCCATGACTTTTCTCCTCTTCTCACTTGACAAATTATCCGACATGTGATAACCACACTTCTTTTGGATCAAAGAGAATTGATCCCCACCAGCAATTCCATTTCCACAGTAGGAAGTTTATGATTTTCCAGGATTAAAATGTTACTCTCAAAGGTCAACATTTAGTCAGCGTACGAAAAGATCACCAGAACAAATGTCTCACGATAAGGATCTAAGTCATGTTAATTCCAGATCCTCATGAGATCTCTTGCATTCTCATCCTCAATTTTCGATATGACATACCCGAATCTTTCCTCCAGAAACTCTATCATTTCATCCCTGGTTTCAGTTTCCTCTATGGCCTTCCTGAATATGGAATAGTCAAGATCATACTGATCCTTCCTTCCTAGTTAGTATTCCTTTGTAAGCGGATTTCTTCTGGCCATGGTATCACTGATCCAGTATCTCCATTCTCTCCCTGGGGCTGGCCACAAATTCCTTGAAGCTTCGTGATCCCCTTATCGCCTCCTCTATGAGGCCGGTGTCATGGAGCTTCCGGTCATTCCATCCCACCCTGTATCCTTCATTACGTATCTGTTTGAGGGCTTCCCCCTCAATGTCTATCAGCGTATTTCTCACTCTCATTGCATGTCGGTTCATTGAATTCTCAATTTAAGGGGTTCTGTGCCGATGAAAAATGAGAAAATGAGAATCTTTCTCCTAACTGGAACCTTGGGATCATGGGGGCCCCTTGTCCCGCGAATGCTCATCCTCCTGCCTCCTCAACTCCGTCATGATAGCGTCCCTGATGAAGTCCTGTATGGACTGCCACATCCTCTTCTCCTCGATCAGATGCATTATCTCCCCGTACATCCCTTCAGGAAGCTTCAGTAGAACCTGCTTTGTTCCTATTGACGTTAACCTTGTTCTTTTTGCCAAGATATCTCCAGATACTCAACCCGTAATATTGCATTAATCTTGCCATGACATTGAATAGCTATCATATCTGAAGACATGAATTAAATATCTTAAGATATTTACAGATTTACAATGACCACTACCAATGTACAGATTCTGCTAAAAATGACAGAGGATCTAGAAGAAAGAATTGAGGAAGCAATAAGGAAGGGGGGATACAGATCAAGGCAGGAATTCATACTTGAAGCGGTGAGGAACAGCCTGAAGAGGGAGAGGATCTGATTGTACCCCATAGCATGGTATCTATTCACCTTCGTTGTGATAGTGTACTTTCCCCTGGGCGTGATCCAGATTGCAGGTATTGTTTCAAATTTCATACACCGCCATGATACCGTTCACATTCCGAGACCTGTCCAGGGGAGGAGACTCGTGGTTGAGATTGCAACCAACGGCCAGAATCCGGATGTCGTGGACTCCATCATAGGGACTCTCGAGGCCTATGGCATTGAAATGGACATATTCGTGGTAAAGGAGGAGAATGATTCGCACCGGTACATGGCGAGGGAGATAACAGTACCCACATCATACGGCACTCCGAAGGGAAGCCTGACAAAGTTAAGGGCACTTCACTATGCCATCTCTGTGCTTCATGAACTGGGATACGGCTTGGAGACATACATATGCCACCTGGATGATGATTCCATAGTGGAGAAGGATTACCTTCTTTACATCATGGGGATGAACGCAGTCGCAGGCCAGGGAGAGATAAGGCTCAGGGACTATGGAACACACCTCATGTCAACCCTGGCTGACATGGTAAGGATTTCTGACTGCGACATATACTGCAGGCACTTCAACTCAAAGGGGAGAGCGATGTTCGTTCACGGAGAGGGCCTCACCATCAGGGCTGATGTTGAGTATGAGATGGGGTGGGATTTCGCGACCTATGGCGCTGATGACGTCATGATGGGAAACCTTGTATCCAGGAAATATGGTTTCAGCAGGATACCGTTCCATGTGTTCATTTCGCCGCCATTGAGCATGAAGGATTTCTACAGGCAGAGAAGGAGATGGCTCATGGCCATTGTTTATGCAAGGAAGAAGCTGTGGTCCGTATCCAGGAGACTCATGATGTTCCTGTTCTACAGGTACATTGTGGGATGGACAGGCATGCTTGGGCTGGCATACATCCTCTATTCCATATTCTTCGGGTTGTCACTTCCTCCGGAGATTCTCGCAGTGTCACTCTTCAATACCGTTTCATACTTCATGGTCTACCAGTACGGTGCACTTAGAACAAGGAGGAGATATTCACCCATCCTTCTTGTTCTCCAGTATGCGGTGGCAATCTATGAGGGCGCTACTCTATGGTATGCTCTACTCTTTCCCCCGGACAGGAAAAGGTTCGACGTCATAAGGAAAGCTTCTCTGAAGACTGAGGTTGGGTCAAGCAAGTGAGGAATTACATTATATATGAGGAATGGAATTTTTAAGACCCTTACCGGAGTGGGAATAACTTTAAAACTTCCTATTAAAGTCTCTGCTTTATGTTGTAAGGGGGTTGTTAGTATTTTATCAAGTAATCCTCTGCTTCCCTTACTTGATTCTTAGGAAGAGTAAACCAATCAAAACTCCCAAAGGGTATATTTTCGATCTTATTTCTATCGAGACGTTCCCATTGGTTTACACGATCTGGGATTGCCCCCTCTGACATACCAATGTATTGCAGGGTGTCTCCCCAATAGAGGGCGTAAATACCTGGGGAGTCGGGCACATCATAAATTTCGCTTTTTGACCAACCCGTTCCATACTCTTTTACATTATGTCCGGCGGACTCCAAAGTTCTGATCATCTTATTTCTTGCCATAATAGAATAAAACCAAAAGATCCCATAAAACTTGGCTCAAAACTCTACCCCCTGAAAAATGAT
>JAMCUD010000044.1 GCA_023379355.1 Thermoplasmatota archaeon | reverse complement strand
TATTCCTATTGCTGATCCGAGAACTGCACCCTGTGACTTTGCAATGTGTGAAAACATGTATACAATGGCAAGAAACGCCACACCTTCAACGAGATATGTCCAAACGAAGTAAAGACTGAACGCAGTGGAAAGATACATTCCAAAATAGTGATTTATAATCAGATCAGAAAATATCATGGAAAATCCAACTGCAATGAAGATCGATATGGCGTTGGATGTGAATCTTGAGGCAATCAAGCTCCCTCTTGTAACAGGCCTCTTGAGAACAGATTCAAGTACTCCGCTTGTCCTGTCTTTACCGTATGTCAGGTAGGCAGCAAATACAGCCAGGATTGGTATGAGAAAACCCAGTATCTCTGATGTCCCTGAAAATACCAAAGACTGCAGATCACTCTGGGTCATTGGTGCATAATCTGTTAATCGGGTTGCTTCCTGGGGAACTGTTTGCGCAATTATTCCGCCGGAAGAGTTAGTAGCAACTGCTGCATAGGTATTGTTATGGTCAGCATAGGTCACAGAGGGGTAGATGTTCTTTACTGTGAATCCTGAAATACCTGGGTAATTGAAGGCTGGGGCGCTCACTATACCGGCTGTACTGAGGCTGGCATTTCCGATGTAAAAATTAATTGAGGGCGCTGTGGTTCCATTTGATCCAACGTACATTAATTCATATCCAAATCTTGTTGTGTTTGTGGGATTCACAATGCCGGGTATTATTGTCAAGCCCGAGGGTATTTGGGTATTGTATACAGGTATGGGTATCTGCGCTGTAGAGATGGTTTTTCTGAAAATAATGTAAGTGTAGTTTGCATCAACCTTAACTGTGTGGGAAGTACCTATTGGTATGGTTGCGTTAGCAAATCCGCTTGGTCCTGATTTTGCAGAATAAAATGTTCCATTATATTCATAAGAAATGAAAACCCTGGAAACCGGTTGCCCATAGGCATTGTGCGCATACCCTACCATTGTCAGGTTTGTTCCACTGACAAAATAGCCATAGTTTACCTGCGGTGTGCTGGACACAGGTGAAGGGGAGAACGTTGAGGCAGATTCATAGGCAAGTAAGGACGAGAGGCCCACTATTGCAATGATCATTATTATTACAAACTTGCTGGTAAGTGTTCTCTTTATTTCGTAAGCAATGGGTTTCATTTCAATCCTCCTATGAGGCCGAAGAAATACTCCTCAAGACTCTCCCCAACCGGATCAAAACGCATGATGCGGTAACCGGACTTAACAAGTTCATCTGGGATTGATGGAATGTCCTTTTCTGGTATTTTCAAATCACGGATCATGGATTCATTTCCATCTGTTTCCACATCTCCGTATCTTGCCAGTATCTTTCTGCAGTCTTCGTTAAAATTTTCAACAGTCACATGCACAACAGTCTTTCCCAGGGTTTTCATCTCGCTTCTCTTAATGGTTTTTATTAGCTTCCCATGGTCTATTATGGCCACTCTGTCGGCCACATCCTGTATCTCACTAAGAATATGTGATGAAAGCAATATTGCTTTGCCTCTCTTCTTCAGGTTCATCATAAGATTTCTCACAAAGAGAACACCCTCAGGATCAAGTCCATTGAGAGTTTCATCAAACATAATATTTTGAGGGTCTCCTATGATTGATTCGGCAATTGAAAATCTCTTTTTCATTCCCTGAGAGTAGGATCTTAATTTCTTATGCAGGTGATCTTTCAATCCCACCTGTTCCAGCAAGATCATAATTCTGTCTTCAGCTTCCTTTCCTTTGAGGTTATAGAAACCGGCAAAATAATTCATCAACTGCAAGGGTGTTGCATTGGGTTCAAAATTCGGGAGTTCAGGTATCCACCCAACATTGGCAGCGGCTTTTACTTTATCAAGCACTATGTCGTATCCGTCTACCATTATTCTTCCCGAGGTTGGAAGGATTATTCCGGATGTCATTCTAATGGTTGTTGTCTTTCCGGCTCCGTTAAGTCCAACAAGTCCCAGAATCTCACCATCTTTCATGCTGAGATCCAGGTTGTCAACAGCGGGAGGGTTTTTAGGTGTGTATATTTTTGTTATGGATTCTATATCTATCATTGAAATTCTTCCAGTTATAACCGATATCGATTTCGATATATTAAATCTATCCCACAAGATTAATTTTTATTGCTGATTCATCAGATCTTAATTGCGGATTTTTGCACACAAACTTTTGAGAGAATGTATCTGTCATGTTGAATGGAACCATTCCAGCAGCGGGAGATGATGTTCATTTGCATGGAGTTGCAATGGGGTTGCAATCCTCAGGTATGCCTGTAATGTATATTCCGGAAACATCCATGGAAATTCGTTAAAAACTAAATTGCAGTTGATTTCGCAATCAGAAAATGAATATGGGATAATTCTTAATGTATTCCGTGATTTGGAGTTGTGATAGCTGTATTAGGGGGTTCATTTTCCATACTCCACAGGGGGCACAGGGCACTCATTCAGAGGGCATTTGAAGTTGGGGATTCTGTGATTCTGGGGCTCACAACAGACGAGTACGTAAGGAAACACAAAATCTACAGAGTAAGTTCCTATGCCAAAAGAGAACAGGCCCTGAAGAAATTCATGGATTCTTTCAATAAACCATACGTCATAAAACCTCTGGAAAACAGAGAGGGGGGGCTGACTTCCTCACCGGACATGGACATACTTATTGTTTCACAGGAAACTGCAGGCAATATCGGCGGAATTAATAAAATCAGACAACAGAACGGGCTTAAACCTCTTGCAATAAATGTTGTACCATTGGTGCTTGCGGAAGATCTTTTTCCCATAAGTTCAACCAGGATAAACAGAAAGGAAATAAGGAAAAACGGTAATCGTATTCTTCCCGTGAAGATAAGCATATCGACCGGAAACGACCTGAAGGTTGAAGCTGCAAGGTCCTCATTCAGACGTGTTATGAAGAATTTCACAGTTGAAAAATTCAGTGAATACGCCCTGGAAACAGAACAGCCATTTGGGGTTGACACTGATCGGTTCGCAACCTCAAGGGCAATGGCTGGACTCAGGGACAATGACTATTCCGTCGGAGTTGAATCTGGCATATTCTATAACCGCTACAACAATATATATTATGATGTCCATGTTGCTGCAATTATTGACAGGCAGAGCAGACTTACCATGGGTTACAGCAGCGGGTTTGAAATTCCTCCGGATTTGATTGGAATAATAAAACGTGGAAGCAGTGAGGGTGATGCCTTTTCCAAAGTTTACGGCACAGCCAACCATGAGATGAAGAACGGCATAATTGGTAAGGTCTCAGGAGATATGTTAAAAAGGCAGGATCTCGTTTCAGAAGCCATTAGAAACGCAATTATACCTCGAGTGGCACCGGCGTATTATCACGAAGGATGGGTTTCACACTACAATCCATGAAATTCAGCGTTTGTCATTGTATAAACACACAACAGTTAAGTATTCAAAATCAATGTTTTGATGTTAACTATGGTTACAAAAGAGGAAATACTGGAAGAGATGAAACAGGTATCTGACCCTGAAATAGGCATGGATGTTGTCAATCTCGGATTGGTATACGATATTGCCATAAATGGCGACAGAGTTTATATTAAAATGACCATGACTGCTCCCACCTGCCCGGTAACTCCATGGATTTTATCTGAGGCACAGAGGGTTGTAGAAAATATTCCCGGCGTTGAAGCTGCAGATATAGAACTGGTCTGGGAACCTCCGTGGAATCCAAATATGATGACAGACGAGGCTAAAGAAGCCCTTAATATGTGATTTTTACCCAGGGAATTAAAAGAATTGAAACGTCATTTTACAGTCTAAACTGCCCCGTATTTTTTTTCAGGTCAAAAATCTTTTATAAAGCGGAACGCATTAGGAACAACCGGACTAGACCGGAGAGCCAGGCACTCTCTGTAACCCGAAGTCTATATGCGGGGGCGACTGCCTGAAGAGGCCAACCAGACTTCTGCCAGGCCCTGTGGAATCAATGAAACTCTGTCCCTTTGGATCGTGGGTTTACCCGGCCAGATTCAAAGGAAACTGGCTGGGTAATCTGACAGGAGAATCCGCCAGAACCGGAAGGGGGCAACGGTATCTTGGACCATCGATGCTGAAGGGGTGCGGGGTAGAGAGGAATCAGGGGGCACCTGTCAGGACATCTGGACCGATTCAGGTGCGTCCGGTATTAACCATTAAATAGTCTTTTGAGGCATATGAATGGAAAAATTCAAGGTTATTCAGGACCCTCTTAACGGACCTGTAAAGGTTGACAATCTTGCACTTGAGTTAATGGACAGCTCCTACTTCCAGAGACTCAGGTATGTGAGGCAGTTGGGTCTCTGCTACCTTGTTTTTCCAGGTTCAAACCATACAAGATTTGAACATTCCCTTGGTACATACCACCTCGCCTCCGAAGCCTCTGAGGCATTTGGAATCAGCGATAAAGCACTGCTTCAGGTCTCAGCTCTTCTTCATGATGTAGGACATCCTGCAATGAGCCACAGTGTTGAGAATTACTTTGAGAAATTAACAGGTATGGATCATCTGGAAGCATCCTGCAGAATAATTCAGGGGAGGGAACCATTTGGAGACTCCGAAATACCCGAAATACTGGAAAAATTCTCCATATCTCCACCTGAGGTTGCTTCAATAATAAGTGGAAAATCATCTAAATATCCGGTGCTCTCCAAACTTATCAGCGGTCCCACTGATATAGATGAGATGGACTATCTCAGAAGGGATGCCCTGTTTACAGGGGTAGCAATGGGTCATATTGATCACAGGAGGATATTCAATATCTCTTACATGGATGACGCATCCATATACATCGAGGAGAAGGGAATTCCCGCGGCAGAATCACTTCTTATTGGCCGAATACTGATGTACAATTCTGTATATTTCCACAAGACCGCAAGAATAGCTCAGCTTATGCTTGAAAGGGCACTGGAGATCTCTGAGGTTGATCTTGAAAACCCATTCCGCACAACAGATCATGATCTTATTGATAAACTGATCACGGATAAAAAAGCAGGTTACTTAGCAAGATCAATAATGGAAAGAAGACTCTACAAACCCGTTCTCAAAACCGCATACAGTGTGGAAAAGCTCTCATCCATATTGCAGAAAATAGAAAAACTCGGGTCCGACGCCCGGGATAAAACCATAACAGACATAATACCTCCTCTGGATTTCACCGGGGAGGGGAGAATAAAATCATCAATTCAGGTATTGGTTGGAGGAAAGAAGGTGGATATCAGGGATCTGTCACCTCTTGTAGCCGCACTCTATGGAACAATGGAACAGAGGCACATTCTTGTATCCGCGGACATATCAGTTCAAAGCAAAGTTGAAGAGATACTGAGAAACATATGATCTATTCAGGTTACTTGACTTTCATGAACTTGTGCATCCGGATAGCGCCCCTGGAACCACGAAAATCCTCGGTATAATATGTTGGGAGATAGTCCAGAACAGTGTACCCATTTTTTTTGTAGAATCCTATAGCCTCATCATTTCTGTCCCTCACTTCAAGTATTGAATGAAGGTATCCCCGTTTAACCATCTCAGCCTCTATCTCCCTGATTATCAATGTACCGATTCCGCGGCCATGAAAATCAGGATCAACGGCAATGCTCTCGATATCTGCAGAAAAAAGATCAAGTGGCATTGCCACAGCATAACCCACCAATCTCCCATCTTCCTCGGCAACCACATTGAAGCTTCCTTTCTTGTTGAATATCCTTTTAAGCATTCTTCTGCTGTACGGACCCACTTGAAAAGCTTTATGCTCTAGTTCTTCTATGGCAGAAAGGTCATCATCCACAAAGTTGCGTATTTTCAACAGTGTGAGAGATAAAAGAACTATGTTAAGATTATTACTCAAATTTGAGTAACTACGCAAATTATTATATTCAACTTAGGGATTATGTATCATGTTCAAGCAGGCAATAGCCGATCTCAGGTCTGGGAAACCAATAATGATATTTGATTTCAAAGATCGGGAGGGGGAGACAGATCTGGTGATCCCGTCACAGTTCGCAAATAATGAAATTATAAGATTTTTCAGGAAGAGTGGCGGTGGCCTCATATGCACAACAGTGAAGGAAGAAACTGCACGAATTCTGGGTCTTCCGTTTCTGGATGATCTGTACAGGGAGGTTCTTGATCAGGGAAGAATGCTTGCGGACGCCTCAGATATGAGATACGACAAAACAAGCTCCTTCACCGTAACAATCAACCACAGGAGTACCTTCACGGGTATATCAGATCAGGACAGGTCAAAGACAATCAACGAGTTCTCAAATTTTATTTCAGGAATGGGGAAATTGAAGATCGATCCAAGAGTTGAATTTTCAAAGCGTTTCAGATCTCCAGGTCATGTAATACTTCTAATAGCAAGAGAGGGCTATTTTTCTGTGAGAAAGGGACATACTGAACTTTCCACCTACATGGTTGAGAAAGCAGGACTGATCCCTTCGGCTACAATAGTAGAGACACTATCAGACAATGGTAAATCAATGTCAAGAGATGAGGCATTGGAGTTTGCCAGATCCAACAAACTAAATTTTATAGATGGTTCAGATATAGTTTCCGAGTGGCTTGAAGACGAAAGTAATGGCATCGGGGGTATTCGATATAATACACCTGGGGCATATACATTATCTCAGGGAATCAAAAAAATTGGGTGATGTGCTGGTGGTTGTTGTTGCCAGGGACAGTACAGCTGCAAAGAGGGGAAAAGCCCCTATATTCAATGAGGACATGAGGTTGAAACTGGTATCTGAACTTAAACCCGTGGACATGGCAATTCTGGGACATCACGGGGACATGTTCCAGACTGTGGCTGAGATAGAGCCAGATATAATAACGCTGGGTCATGACCAGAATTTTGATCCGCAGTACATAACGCAGAGGTGTGAAGAATTGGGCCTTCATGTGAAAGTCCAGAGGATATCAAAATACACTTCTGAACAGTTCGAAAGTTCATCTGAGGTAAGGAAAAAACTCCTGGATATAATTGAGGGTTCACTTTGAAGTTAATAGGTGTAGTGGATACAACATTTGCCAGATTTGACATGGGTCGGTCCGTGATAGATGAACTTAATGCAACCGGCACCGGATTCAGAATTATTCGGTACACGGTCCCTGGCATAAAGGATATTCCCGTAGGGGCGAAAAAACTTATAGAGGAACAGGGATGTGACATTATTGTTGCATGCGGGATGCCAGGCCCTAAACCTGTGGATAAGATATCGGCCCAGATAGCTTCAACGGGAATAATGGAGGTTCAGATACTCACCAACAGGCACATTATAGAGGTATTTGTTCATGAGGACGAAGCACAGGGGTTGAAAGAACTGGGCATCCTGTGCGATAGAAGGGCAAGAGAGCATGCCCTTAATGCCTACCATCTTCTCTTTGATCCTGAATACCTTACCAGATTCGCTGGCAAGGGTCTCAGACAGGGATATGAGGATGTTGGATCAACAGAGGAACCTTTAAAAGGGGGAATAAGACACTAGGTGATTGAAATGAAAATAGGGATAGTGGTTTCGGAATATAATTATGACATAACGATGATGATGCTGCAGAGAGCGACAGAACACGCAAAGTTCCTAGGGGTGGAAGTAACCCGGACATTGAAAGTGCCAGGCACATTTGACATCCCTCTGGGTGTCAAGAAGCTACTGGAACTTCCGGACGTTGATGGGGTTGTTACACTGGGAGCTGTAATAAAAGGTGAGACGGATCATGACCAGATCATAATGCAGAATTCAGCGAGAAAGATTGAGGACCTGGGTCTAGAATACTCAAAGCCAGTTGCACTTGGTATTTCCGGCCCAAATCAGACAAGGCTCCAGGCAGAGGCCAGGATAGAAACAGCAAGAGATGCAGTTGAAAGCGTTGTCAAGATGATCAGAAGGCTTAAGGAGATCTGATCCTTTATACTTACAAATATTTAGAGAATTAGTCCGTAAAAGAACTAATTCCAGATCTTTAAAACTTCCTGGCGAAGCTTTTCCTCACAGACCCGAAAGTTGTAACCATAGAAGCGAATGCATTATGTGGGTGTATACTTTCATCGCTCTCCGATGAGACTTCAATGCTGGTGCAATCCGGAAAACTGCTATATTTCATCACAGTCTGAAAAACAACCTCCCTGGCTATGTCCTCCACGAATTTTGGGTTCATGTGGGCATTATAGACTATGTTTGCCTCATCTGATCTTTTCAGCAAAGGCAGAAGGGGGCTACCAAAGACATTCTCTACAATCGTTATGAGGTCATCAATCTCAACAGGATTTTCATGTGAAGTCTGTATTGTCAATATTACTGTATTCCTTTGATTATGTGTCATGCTGGGTATTGAAGAAAGAAACTGGGATTCCATCTTGAATTTATCAATCATGATTGCCCTTGTTCCTTCCATTGCACAGGGGCATGCGTTCATACCTTTAACTTCCACACCTATTGATTCTAAAGTTGATTCACCCCGTCGTGCATTTGCTTTTCCATGGATCCCGTATCTCACCATGGATTCCTTTCCACTTTCACTTCTTTTTGGAACAAAATAGTCTGATTCTATGGTTACCGTGGACGTATTGGAATATGGAATCTTTTCCAGTAACTTTTCAGAAAGCAGCTTTGCCACAGTTTCAATGCCATCTATCTCGCCTTTTCCAAGGACCTCATTGACGGCTTCCAGATTTCTTGAAATGTCTGCTCCCTTCCTGTCAGAGGGTATATCCACGGAGAGACCTATCCTTGCGACAAGATTTATTGACTTACCTGGACGCTTGACCTGAATCGGGTAGTAAACGCCTTTTACGCCAACGCTCTCTATGGGGATCAGGTGTCCGGGAAGTGAGCTCTGAACGTCAGGATAATCTATCAATTAACCTGATTCCCCCTTCCGCTCTCTTCATATTTCTGCCTTATGGCTGTTTCCAGTTCCTTGTATTTTTCCTCAAGTGTTTTCTGCTGTTTTTCCAGGGTTTTCAGCCTTATCTCACTGAGCTCTTTCTGCTCGCTTAGTTCGTCTACAAGCTTCTTCTTTTCCTCAACCTTGTAAAGTATGTTTCCCACGCTCTTGAAAACGGATGTCTCATCAGAAATTTTTCCCAGCTCACCAAGAGTCTTGTCCAGTTCCTTAACTCTCATATCCAGCTGGTATCTCTGATTGGCAATCTGCTCAATCTGGGTTTCAATCTGTTGAGCCTGCTTAAGCTGATTCTGAATATACGCACTTAGATTCGGTTCCATTTCAATTCACTTCCTCAATTCTTTTAATGATTATAAGCCATCTGGTTATCGAGCTCACAGCCGCTCTGAACGACGCCATATCTGGGGATTCTACATCAATGTGGTAATTTTCCTGATCATTTGAGATGTCCATCCGCGATCTTCCCACAACTTCCTTCATCTCCAGATGTATAATCTGGTTTAGATTCCTGATCTCAGTGACCGGTATGTCAAGACGTAGCTTCATCAACTTACGGATAGCTCTTATGAATTTATAAATGAATCACAACTGAGGCAGGCAAAGATTAAAATTGTAATGAGTATTCATCGGACGGGCTCGTGGCCTAGTATGGATAAGGCACCGTCCTTCTAAGTCGGTGATCGTGGGTC
>JAMCUD010000043.1 GCA_023379355.1 Thermoplasmatota archaeon | reverse complement strand
TCGGTGTATTCAGGCAGTGTCTCAAAGACCCTGGATGTGAATGTACTCTACGTAAATCTCAGCCCGGCATTCACTTTCAACAATCAGAATCCAATGTCAATGTCCGTAAATGAAAGCAGCATATTCTCACTATATCTAAACGTGAGCCGTGCAACAAACATCACAGTGATTTCAATCGTTAATCCTCAACTCAATTACACATATTTAATTGAATCCCAGTCTGTACCAGGTGAAAAATCAGTGAATGCATCGATCGTAACAATTCTACCTTTTTCCTCGGAAAGCCTGCTATCCGGATCCAGCGAAAAACTTAGTTTTCAGATGCCGCATATCCCCATATCTTGGATAATTGTTGCATACAACACCACCTATTCTGCTGCAGTTGCCAACATACAAGTGGTTCCATGAAAGTCGGGATGTTCATAAATCCGGTTGCTGGCTGCGGGATTCTTCTTGGATTGAAAGGATCGGACCGGCTGACATACTCAATGTGCCCCCATCCAGTCTCACTGGAACTTGCCGTATCATTCCTCAAGGAGCTGAAAGACAGTGAGATTGAATTCATAATTCCCTCCGGTGTAATGGGAGAAAGAGCATTCAAGGAAGCTGGCATGACAAATTACTCTGTGATATATACGACAGGTGAAAACACAGATTCTTCTGATACATTGGCCTTCCTCAAAGCCCTGAAACAGAAAGATCCTGATATGCTCGTGTTCTTTGGCGGTGACGGGACGGCAAGGGATGTGGTCGATGCAGCGCCTTCATTTCCGGTGCTGGGGGTACCAGCAGGATCAAAAATGTACAGTTCGGTGTTTGCTATTAGCGTCAAAGCCGCAGTTGAAGTCCTGAGAGATTTCAAGGCGGGAAGGATCACTGAAATATCCGAGGCACAGGTAATAGACCTCAATGAGGATGCCTATTCATCAGGAAGGCTGGAGACCAGAATGTACGGAGAACTTTTTGTACCGAGAAGCAGCAGGATAGTAACGGAATCAAAGGCCGAGTACACAGATGATTATGTGGAGGAGGCTGCTGAATACATAGCAGAACATATGGAGAAAGACACGGATTATCTCATAGGTCCCGGCACGACTTGCAAAAGAATACTCGCATTTCTTGGACTTCAGGGAAGCCTCCTGGGTTTTGACCTGGTAAGAAACGGCAAAGTGTTGGACATGGACATGACAGAAGATCGGATTTACAACACAGTAAACGATGCGACAAAGATCATTATCTCACCAATAGGAGGTCAGGGGTTTCTCCTTGGAAGGGGTAACAGACAGTTGTCTTCCAGAGCGCTGAGGAAGATCAACCTCTCCAACATAATTATCATTGCTTCTGCCGAAAAGCTGGCTTCGGTCACCAGGCTTTATGTTGACACTGGCCCTGAAAAACTGTCATTTCCCGAATATGTGAAGGTCATCTATGGATACGGAAAGTTCAAAATGATGAGGGTAGAATATTATGCTTAATATCTCTGGTGCACAGCAAAATATATATTTACAAAAACGGCATTAACCGTAGTTGATCAAATCCGGTTCAGAAAATAAGGGTTTTTCTGATCTTTCGAAGTTCGTTAAAAGATCGCCAAAATGGTATAACATAATCTGGCTAACAGCAATTATTATGGCATTTGACTATTTTCTCCTGAGGAGCCTATACCTTGTTCTGGTTGGAATACTTGGTTCATACCTTCTGCTCATATCTATAGATGAACTGTTTGTTAAAATAGCACACATATTTTTCCCTTTCAGGAGGATTCTGTTTCTTGACTTCCTGTCCCTACTTATAGCCTCGGTTTTCTTTTGGGTGATCTACTTCCTCAAAATTTTCAACAATCCGGAAATCATGCTGATGATCTCCGTGTCCTCAGCCACTATGTTGAGGGTGCTCATATTCTACACATATTATTCTGACAGGCCGCTTAAATTCATTCCTCCAACCCTAAATTACACGTTCGCCGCGATGGTTGCCCTTTCCGTGATATTCAGGGAATGGATCACCATAATACCTTTCGTTGCATCATCCATCATATATGTGGTCTGTGGGATAATTTTCGTAAAGAGTTCCACAAGGGGTTTCGCCAGGGAATACGGTGAGAGTCCTGCCAAAATAATAAAGATGTTCCTCAATTACAACAATGAGGACGTGAGTCAGGAAGTCGGGAATAAATTCTTTGGCAAACTTTACCGTCACGTTCGAAGGGTTCCTGTAAAGGTGCTTGATGTCAGGAGAGCGGCAGACGATACAAGGATGACAACCATGGTTTTCCCGTACGTTCATCCAGGTCCATTTGGAACCCTCGGGTCAAGTGATCTGCCTTCAAGACTCCAGAGCCGCTTGGCAGATCTGGGTTCAGATCTCATGGTATTCCATACCACCACCACTAATAGCAATAACTGCGCTGGCGACGAGGACATTGATGTCATAGCAAAGGCTGTCCGGGAATCGCTGGAAGACATGAACTATGTCGGCACCATGTCAAGATTCAAGAAGATCAATGTGGGAAAATACTCAATTGGCATGCAGAGGTTTGGGGATTATGGCGTCGGCGCCATAATCCCGGAGCGTGAGCCATTTGATGATGTTAAGCTCAGGGAAGGGCTTAAGGTGATCCATCATATTGAGAAAACGACACTGAAGGAGTTTGCGGCAATTGATGCGCAGAACAATTTCAGGGAAAAGGCTCCAGAACTGTCATCATGTGAGGGCATGGACAAAGCATTCGAGAGAGAGCTTAAGAGGCTAGAATCCAAATATCCAGCCCGTGCCGGATATCACAGGATCAAGGTGGATTTCCCTGAACTTGGCCCTATGGGAATTCAGGCATTTGTGACTGAGATACAGGGGAAATACCAGGCCGTGGTGCTTACCGATTCAAACAACGTAACCACGGAGGTCATAGAGCGCGCAAGAGAGAAAACATCAAACTGGCTTGGATCGCTTGAAATATACACCACAGACAACCACTACGTCAATGTAAACAATCTCGATGTCAATCCTCTGGGAAAGGAGGGTGACGTGAACGAGATTGCAACTCTAATTGCCAGGACCGTGGAGATTGCCAAGAACAACATAACCGATGTGAAGATTGGCATGCGCACTGCTCAAGTTAGGGTTCACATGGGTGACGAAAACACGTATGAAAGGCTCATCGACTCGGTTTTCAATTCACTAAGAACCGCGAAATATACCATAATTATTACGATTCCTTCAAGTATAATTGCATCGATTGCTGTCTTCAGATTCCTGGTACCCATAATTTAATTTATTTGTTCTGCTGTCAGACATATCTTGTAGGCTTATGTAGGTAACTATGTTTCAAATCCTGTATTTTCTTGAACTTGTATCTCGTCTGACAAGAATCTTTAAATAGGTCCTAGATAATATAATGTTATGGAACTCGTGGCCGACGGAAACATAATAAGATCACTGAACAGAAGTGAGTTGAGAAGGAAGGTTCTGTTTTACCTGCTGTCAATACACCCCTACAGATCTTACCTCTCTGAGATTTCAAGGGCAGTCAAGTCAGATCCTTCAAACGTCAAGGGATGTCTTGAGGGTCTCGGAGTGAGATACACAGGGGAAGAATCCTTGGTAGGGCTTGGTCTTGTATCATTTGAGCAAACAAAGAATGGATTCAAATATTACAAGATCAATACGGATTCCATTGAGGACGTAAAGGCATTGAAAACCATGTTTAACCACAAGAAAGTTTTTGCTGTGGAAATCGGTTAATGCCAGAGAATCTTACCATACGTCCTGCGGTCGGCCCCGTTAATTTTTTAAAAATTTCCATAAGAAAGGCTTAATTATCTAAATTTAATGAAGTGAAAGGTGGAAACTACGGTAGAATCTGTTGATGAATGGGTAAGAAAACTGAGCATCACAACAACCAAGGATGTTCAGGTGCCCAGGATGCTGTTTGACCAGGTTATTGGCCAGGAGGAGGCCAGGGAGGTTGTCAAGAAAGCAGCCATCCAGAAGAGACATGTACTCCTGATAGGGGAACCTGGTACAGGTAAATCCATGCTTGCCCAGTCAATGGTTGATTTTCTCCCCAAGGATGAACTTGAGGACATTCTCGTCTTTCCAAATCCTGAGGACAATAACAGGCCAAAAATCAAGACCCTGCCTGCTGGCAAAGGCAAGGAGATTGTGAGGCAATATCAGCTTAAGGCGGAAAGGGAAAAGAAAGACAAATCAAGGGGAGTACTGTTTGTGGTCTTTGCCATTATATTCTTCGGCATAATCGCTGCTGGAATACTGTATGCCGGCGATAAGAATTTCGGGCTCAGCCTTAACATACTTTTCTTTACAGTAATAATAGCTTTCTTCATTTACATGTTCATGGCGCTCAACCCTGCAATGAGGATGGAAAGGGCCATGGTTCCAAAACTGCTCGTCTCACATACCCCAAATGATAAGCCCCCATTTGTAGATTCAACGGGAGCCCACTCTGGAGCCTTGCTTGGTGACGTTAGGCATGATCCTTTCCAGTCTGGTGGCCTCGAAACTCCCGCCCATGAAAGGGTCGAAGCGGGAAATATACACAAGGCAAACAAGGGTGTACTGTTCATAGATGAGATGAACCTTCTGAGGATTGAGAGTCAGCAGGCATTGCTGACTGCTATGCAGGAGAAGAAATTCCCAATATCTGGGCAGAGTGAGAGGAGCGCCGGTGCCATGGTTCAGACTGAGCCGGTTCCATGCGATTTTGTGCTGGTGGCAGCCGGAAATCTTGATGCGGTACAGGGAATACATCCTGCTCTGAGGTCTAGAATCAGGGGTTATGGTTACGAGGTATATGTCAACGATACAATGGACGATACTGAGGAGAACAGGCAGAAACTTGTCCAGTTCATAGCCCAGGAGGTGCTGAAGGACAAAAAGATACCTCACCTCGATGTTGGGGCAGTAACCGAGGTTATAAAGGAGGCACAGAGGCGGTCTGGAAGGAAGGGAAAGCTCACTCTGAGGTTAAGAGAACTTGGCGGTCTTATAAGGGTAGCAGGTGACATAGCCATAAGCGAGAAGGCGGAGATTGTCACTGCGGAACATGTTGTGAGGGCAAAAGCGCTTAGCAAGCCTCTTGAGCAGCAGGTGGCTGACAGATCTATACAGGTACGTAAATCCTACCAGACGTTCCACAGTGAGGGTGCTGCAGTTGGCATGGTAAACGGCCTTGCGGTGGTTGGCGCGAACTCGGGAATGGCAGATTATACAGGAATTGTCATGCCAATAGTTGCTGAAGTGACTCCTGCACAGCACAAGGGCAATGGCGTTGTCGTGGCGACGGGGAAACTTGGGGAGATCGCAAAGGAAGCCGTTCAGAATGTTTCAGCTGTGTTCAAGAAGCTAAGTGGGAAGGACATATCAGACATGGACATACACATACAGTTCATTGGTACATACGAAGGCGTCGAGGGCGATTCTGCAAGTGTATCCATTGCCACAGCTGTCATATCTGCAATAGAGAACATACCTGTTGATCAGAGCGTTGCGATGACGGGCTCACTAAGCGTTAGGGGAGCAGTACTGCCAGTTGGTGGAGTGACGGCCAAGGTCGAGGCCGCCATCGAAGCCGGAATGAAAAGAGTCATAGTTCCCGCATCCAATTTTGGGGACATAGTTCTGGACAGCCTGCACAAGGACAAGATAGAGGTTGTTCCTGTGTCCAACATAAGCGAAGTGTGGGAAAATGCACTGATAGCCAGTCCAGAAAAGCAGCGCTTCCTATCAAGGGTGGCAGATTTCCTCAATCCAAAAATATTCAGCCCCAAACAGGGAAATCCTGGCGCAAATGCAGCCTAAGGTCAAACTTTTTGACGTGGGACCAAAATTTTACGGCCCCGCATCGGATTTTATCAGGACAGGGCACGGATCATTCTTCTGCCTGATGAATCCTGGAATAGTAAAATCATTGGAACAGATATTCATTGCATATGAACGGTCAATGAGAATTTTCAGGGAATCAAGGGTGAAGAACGTTGAAGCGCTATTCCTGATGCTTATGTCTGGAGAAACTCAAATTTCAAAAGCACTGATGGAAGCAGGCATAGATCAGAAATTACGGCGTGTTGTTGCAGTCTACGACAGTACTGATGATCTTGAACGGCTGCAAAGAATTGCAGGTAATGAAATGAAGGAAATAGAGATTGGACCAGGCATGAATCTGGAGGACAACGATGACATGATTTTTACACGTATGGTTAAGGTTCAGCTTTCATTAATGTTCCAGCACAAGAGTCCGTTAGATTGAGTCAGGATTGGTATATTTATATTCCGTGGATGCATCTTGATATGTGGATGGTAATTTTCTCGCGTACTTTGGGCACCTGAATATAGATGTTGTTTTCAATGTTCCAGAACTTCCATGCCGGGGTTCAGTAAACATAAAATCCAGAAGGGAGATATACGGAGGAACTGCTGGCAACTTCGCCATGGTCGCATCTTCCCTCGGTGTGCCATTTCATATTTATTCTGCAGTAGCTAAGGTATCCCATGAATCATACCTTGATTTTCTAAGGCAGCGGGGCGTGGATCTAACTCATGTCTATCTTGGCGGAGATTATGGGCCAATCTGTTATTCTGCATCGGATGGACATGATCAGGTGTATTACGTGTATCAGGGACCAATGGGAGGCCCATTCACGTCCAATGTGGCGGGAGATGACAGGAACTACCAGTATGTCCACTACGGGACTGGTCCCCCAGAAGACTATCTTGCCTTTTCTGATTCTTTCTCCGGAAAGAAAGTCTTTGATCCTGGCCAGGAGCTTTCATACAGGTATTCCAGGACACAGCTCGAAAATTTCCTAAACATGGCTGAAATCTGTATGATGAATGACCTCGAATTTGAAAAGGCAAAGAGCATTCTGAATGTCTCAGATGATGATCTCATTGGAATGGTACCTGTCTTCATAGTCACTCATGGCAAAACCGGATCTACAGTGCATGACAGGGGAAAAGAAATACAGGTGGGGGCATTCATTCAGGGAAAAGCCTATGATACAATAGGTGCTGGAGATGCTTTCAGGGCCGGTTTCTATCTGGGCCTGCATGAATCCCTGGGCATTGTGGAGAGCGTCATAATGGGGTCCTTGGTAGCCGGTATAGCGGTACAGAGGCAGATACCTGAATTCAATTCATCCAGGGATGAGATCTTCAAATTATACAGGGACAATGCCTCGTCGTTGCTGCCTAAGGGAAAATCTTAATGCCAGCCGGCGATCTCACATAATGCCATCGTTTTCATTTGAGGGCAGAACTCCAAGGGTAGATGACAGCGCATACGTTTTTCCAAACGCAACCCTCATAGGTGATGTCCGCGTCGGGAAAGAAGTATGGATAGGACCAGGAGCTGTTCTTCGCGGGGATTACGGTACTATTGTTGTGGGAGATTACAGCGCAATTGAGGATAACGTCGTTGTCCATGCGAGGCCCGGTGAAACAACGACCATCGGGAAGCATGTTACTGTCGGGCATCTGTCCGTAATTCATACACCGACAATTGATGACTGGGTTGTAATAGGTATGGGTGCAGTGATCTCGGATTTCGCGAAGGTTGGGGAATGGGCCGCAATCGGAGAGGGTGCTGTTGTGAAGAACAACTCGGAAATACCGCCTGAGAGCATTGCTGTCGGTGTTCCGGCGCGCGTGGTTGGAAAGGTGACCGGCGAATACAAAAATCTCTGGACAGGTTATAAGGCAAATTACAATAGCTTTACCAGAAGATACAGAAATAATCTCATCAGGTTGGAATAATGAAATAATTTAAGACTTATAGAGAGATTTAAGTTCATGATGTCTGAACTGCCCATTGACGATATTAGGATAAGGAAGGTAATAGATTCTAGGGGGAATTTTACCGTAGAGGCCGACGTGATAATTGAAGACGTCATGGGCAGGTGCTCTGCCCCATCAGGGGCAAGTACGGGAGAAACAGAGGTGCACGCTTTTCCAAAAGGGGGGCCTGATGCATCCATAGCATTCTTTGAGAAGAACCTGAGATCAAAACTCATAGGTTTCAACGCACTTAACCAGGAGGGCTTTGACACAACAATAAGAGAGGCGGATGGAACCGAATACCTTGAAAATGCAGGGGGCAATCTTTCCACTGCACTTTCTGTTGCAAATGCCAGGGCAGTCTCAGCATACCTGGGAATTCCACTCTACAGATATGTTGGAGGTGCTTTTGCCAGCAGGCTTCCAAGACCTATGGGAAACGTCATCGGGGGTGGCAAGCACTCAGTCAATGGCACGACGATTCAGGAATTTATGGTTTCCGCCCAGGCGGATACCTTCCTGAAATCGGCGTACATCAACGCGCTTACCCACAGGAGGATCGGCGAAATACTTTCAGAAAAGCTTAAGGGAATAAGTGTTGGCCTCGGAGACGAAAAGGCATGGACAGCGAGCATAAGCGATATGGATGCGGTTGACGTTATCTCTCAGGCAGCAGAGGAAATGTCAAAGGAGCACGGCGTAAAGATCCTGAAGGGTGTTGACTTTGCTGCCACCTCGTTCTACGAGAAGAAAAAATATCGGTACAGGAAAGAGGAAAAGACAAGGGATGAACAGATTGACTTCGCCGTCTCATTTTCCAAGGATTTCGGCTTTTATTTCATCGAGGATCCACTGATGGACAGCGACTTTGAGGGCTTTGCCGAGATAACTTCCCGGGTTTCAGATAGATCCCTGATAGTCGGTGATGATCTTTACACGACAAATCCGGAAAGACTAAAGAAGGGCATTGAAAATCGTTCAACTAACGGCATACTCATAAAGGTCAATCAGATAGGATCGCTTTCAAGGACGGCAGAAACAGTGAGAATTGCAACAGCTGCCGGTATCAAGAACACTGTATCCCACAGAAGCGGAGAGACTACTGATGACTTCGCGGCCCATCTGTCAGTGGCCTTTGGGTCAGTCTTTATCAAGACAGGGACGATCGGCGGTGAAAGGCTGGCAAAGCTAAACGAACTCATAAGGATAGAAGAAGAGATCAACTAGAACTAAAATGATCTATCTTCTGGGCCTAGGGCTGAGAGGGCTGGACAGCGTTACACTTCTGGAGGACAGGATCATCTCGTCCTGCGACCGTATCTATTTTGAGTCATATACATCCGTATCTCCGGAGAGTACCGTGCACCATCTTGAGAATCATTACGGAAAAAGGGTCATTCCCGTATTGAGAGAGGATATCGAGAATGGTGCAGCCATTCTTGAAGAGGCAAAGTCATCGGATGTGTGCCTTCTTGTAACAGGCGATCCACTTTATGCAACCACGCATAACCAGATAAGGCTTGACGCTCTCAAGTCAGGAATACGCCTTGAGGTGATTGAGAATTCTTCAGTGCTGGCAGTCGTACCTGGACGGGTCGGTCTCTTCCCCTACAGAATGGGTCCTCCTGTTTCTCTCCCATTCGTATCGGAAAGATTCATGCCAAGGAGCGTTCTCGACAAGATAGGAAAGAATCTGGCCGCTGAACTTCATACACTCTTGCTTCTTGACCTAGTCTCGGGCCGGACAATGTATCCCTGGGAAGCAGCAACCACCCTTCTTGAACTGGAAAATCATCATTGTGCCAGGGTACTGGGGCCTGAAACCGAAGTCATTGTGGCATCCAGGGTTTCCCAGAATGGAGAATCACTTATTCTTGGAAAACTGGGAGATATTGCCAGATCGCACGATAACCAAAGCCCGGCATCGATGATAATTCCATCAAATCTGAGCGAAAAGGAAAGGGAATTTGTACATGCATTCTGCAAAAGACTTCCCTGATTAACGAAGGTAGGTTTCAACTATCTGCATGACCATGTTAACTGGAATATTCAACTTCCTGGCAACATATTCCGGGTTCATGCTGTCTATGTATTCCGTAAGTACGGCTCTGGAAAGAGCATCAGGAGCCATTTCTGTAATATACGCGTTGATGCGACCCATTATGCGATCTTTTTGCAGAATAAGTTTTGTCCTCTGCTCCATGATTTCATTGATCTGTTTCTCAGTACTCCTGAGATTTTCAAGTAATTCACTGATGTTAAGGTTCTCCGCAACCTGGCCGTTGTCATATGCTGAGGGATTAATATCGTACCGCCTTACAGAAATGAAATTTCTTGAATAATCCGCCACAAGGGTTGAAAACCCAGTTGGGCGGTAAATTTTCCTCGGGGCCCCATAGCTGCTTGGCACCGATCCAGCGGACGTTATGAGATTGGCTCTTTCAAGCAGTTCAAGCTGCTTGTTTATGGCCTGCTGTGATACCCCTATTATCCGGCTGATCTGAAACGCATATGATTGATCGAGTATGAGGCTCCTCAGTATTTCCCTCCGGGTGGAGTTTTCAATTGCACTGATGAAAGCCTCAATGTCCTCGTCAATCATGGGCATCACTCAATCTTGACTTTCTTTCCGCCGGTCTTCTCCCCATTGACCTTCTCTACAGTAAGGTCCAGGATGCCGTTGGTGAACTTCGCCCTGGCAGTTTCGGGTTTGATCTCATCGTCCAGATCGATGCTCTTGAAGTATTTCCTGGGGCCGTTCTTGACGTTTATGGTTATGTTTTTCGCCGATACATTCAGCTCAATGTCATCCTTGGAGATCCCGGGCAACTCATATGTTATGTAGACCTTGTTTTTGTCCTCATTTATGTCTGTTATTGGCTCTCTCACGTCCTTTTCAACGTTCTCTGCCGCACCGGGAATCATGTTTCTCGGGACATTGCCGAATTCCTCAAAGATCGGCTTTCCGTCTGGTCCGATCTTATAGGTGAAACCGTAGACATAAGGTCCGTACGTCTTAACATCCGGATCCTTGAGCAGCTTGTCCCATATCCTCATCATCCTCTCATTGAATCTGTCGAAATCGAAACCGAAGTCCCTGAACATGTCCTCGAATTCATCATCGAATGGGCTCCTCCAGTCATCCTCGTCCCTTTTCCTCCTTATTACCATATTCTCATCCTCCTGTTCTCAACCATTAGTTGACAACTATGCATTACATTCAGGTATATAAATTTTATCACATCCCTTCCGCAACGAAAATTAATGATGAGCGACACTGAAATTCATATAAATTCACGGCAAGGTAAAATAATCATGCGGATTGCGTGCCGGACATATTACGCATAAAAAAAAATATATGAACACAGGCAATCCCAATCGGGGTTTTAATTGGAGAAGATAAGAGAAGACGTCCTGATTCTTGGAGGAGGAATGGCAGGACTCAGGGCTGCAATAGCTGCTGCTGAATATAACCCGGGTGTTTCTGTAGGTCTTGTTTCTAAGCTTTATCCCTTGAGGTCACATTCAGTGTCCGCTGAGGGGGGTACAAGCGCCGTTTTGAATCCCAAGGATTCATTTGATCTTCATGCCTTTGATACGATCAAGGGTAGCGATTACCTTGGAGATCAGGACGCAATAGAAGAATTCGTTAGGTTGGTGCCTGAACAGATTTACACCACAGATCACTGGGGATGTCCCTGGAGCAGGAATCCAGATGGAACAATTTCACAGCGGGATTTTGGTGCGCTGAGTTTCCCAAGAGCCACATTCGCTGCAGACAAGACTGGTTTTCATGTGATGCAGACACTCTTCAGCAGGGCTCTTAAATATGACATTCATTTCTACAACGAGTTTTTCGCCACAAAGCTGATACTGTCCGACGGCAAGCCAAATGCCATTACAACCATCAACCTTAGAACTGGGGAGTTCACGGTTTTTCAGGGAAAGTCAATTATTTTCGCCATGGGCGGGGCAGGGAGACTGTACCAGTTTGCAACTTACGCCCATTCAGTCACAGGTGATGGTGATGCCATTGCCTACAGGGCAGGAATACCTCTCAAGGACATGGAGTTCATCCAGTTCCATCCAACGGGCCTTGTGCCATCCGGAATATTGATCACTGAGGCTGCCAGGGCAGAAGGAGGGTACCTCCTCGACAAGGATGGCAAGAGATTCATGGGCACCTATGCACCGCATAAATTCGAAACCGCATCCAGAGACGTGGTATCAAGGGCAATTATGTGGGAAATAGAGGCTGGAAGGGGTGCCAAGGGAGAGTACGGTGACATGGATTACGTCTTCCTGGACCTCAGGCACATTGCCGACAAGCTGGATGAGCGACTTCCGATGATCACCGACATAGCAAAGAAATTCAACGGAATTGACGCTCATACAGAGTTGATCCCGGTTCATCCTGCAACTCACTACACAATGGGTGGAATAGATTCCAACGTCAAGACCACGACTTCTGTACCCGGGATATTTGCAGCCGGTGAGAACGCTTGCGTGAGCATCCATGGGGCCAACAGACTGGGTTCTAATTCCACAAATGAATGCCTTGCGCTTGGCAATGTGGCCGGTAAAGCGGCTGCAGAATATGCCACATCACATTCATTCCCCGATCTTGACATGAAGCAGGTTCAGGACGAGGAGAAACATATCTGGGAAGACATGTTGAAGCGTGATGGTGGGGAAAACGTGGCGAAGATAAGGGAGGATCTCAGAATAAACATGGATAAGAATGTGGGTGTGTTCCGGACTGAAGCCCCCCTGAATAACAGCCTGAAGAATATTGCTGCGCTGAAGGAAAGATACCAGAAGATCACCATAGAAGACAAATCCTCCACGTTCAATCTGGAGCTTGAATGGGCATTCGAAGTTGGTTTCATGCTTGACCTTGCAGAGATAATAACGCTTGGGGCACTGCAAAGGAAGGAGAGCAGGGGCGCACATTACAGAAGAGACTTTCCGGAAAGGGATGACAAGAATTTCATGATGCACACAATAGCCACGTATTCTGTCAACGGTCCCATACTGACATACAGGCCAGTGGTCGTGACCAAGTGGCAGCCCACTGTGAGGTCTTACTGAGGTGCTTAAGATGGAAGAGATGGTTTTTGAAATAAAGAGGACAGACGAGAAAGGGAATATGAAAACGCAATCCTATAATGTCCCGAAGGATAAAGTTTCAACAGTTCTTGAGGCTCTTCTGTACATAAAGGAAAACCTTGATCATTCCCTGTCATTCAGGTATTCCTGCAGGATGGAGATATGCGGAAGCTGCGGCATGGAGATCAACGGAAAGCCACATATGGCATGTTCCACAACAACTGATAGCCTTAAGGGTGACAGGGTTACAGTGGCACCGCTGAAACATTTCAAGGTCATAAGGGATCTTGCCGTTGATATCGATGGTTTCCTTGAAAAATATCGTGCCGTTAAGCCATATGTGATCAGGGATGACGATGGTAAATATGATTCGGAGATCCTTCAAACTCCCGAGCAGTTCCACGATTATCTGGACTATTCACTGTGCATAAAATGCGGAATATGCATGGCAGCATGCCCCATTGAGGGCTCGGATCCAGATTACCTTGGTCCAGCTCCGTTAGCGGCAGCATGGCGTTACATAGCGGATAACAGGGATCAGGGAAAGAAGTATAGGCTTGAAATCGTCAGCGGCGAAGAAGGCACATCCCGCTGCCATTTTGCCGGGGAATGCACTGAGGCTTGTCCCAAAGGCGTGGATCCATCCTTCGCAATTCAGAAGTTGAGGTCCAGCATGGTCGGACTTGAATTCCAGAGGTTATTCAGGAGGAGATAACAGTGGTTGTTGAAAGTGTGAAGAATATGAAAGAGGGCCCACTTGGCTGGGCAAAGTTCTATAGAAAAGGGGTTGGTTACTTTGCATTTGCAATGCACAGGTTAAGCGGTCTCGTTATAGTATTCTACCTGTACCTTCACCTGTTCGTGCTTTCTCACCTGCTGAGCGGATCGACAACGTACAACAATCTTGTATCATCAATCACATATGGTCCATATGATTCCTTCCTTGTGCTCGACGTCCTGCTTGCACTTGTAATATTCTACCACGGGGCTAATGGTACCAGGCTTGCGCTAAATGAGATGGGAATCGGCCTAAAGAACCACAAAGTCATGTTTTATGTGTTTGAGAGCGTGGCAATTGTCATACTCGGAGTTTTCCTCTATTACGCCTATATGTTCATAGGAGCTGCATAAGATGACAGAAACAGAAATGAAGTACAGTTCAGGAAGAAGAGTTACGGGATCAGTATCAAGGATGTTCCAGGCGGCATCAGGGCTGTTCCTCATATTTTTTGTAGGAGTACACCTTTATGTAGCCCACATAGATTTCGGGCATCCAATACAGTTTTTCAACCAGGTCATTCAGAACATGCATAACCCATGGTGGCTTGCATTCTTCATAGTTTTCGTATGGGTGATAAGCTACCATGCCGTCAATGGTCTGGGCGGAATACTGAAGGACCTGAATATGAGCCACAGGGCAAAGAATTACCTGAACTATGGTCTTGTTGCGCTGTATTTTGTGACGGTAATATACGGAACAATCCTTGCAATACTGGTTGCCAGAATAGCAATTCCAGCCTAAAAAAATATTTTAATATTTATTTCACTATTTCTATTCTGTATCCGGAGTTCTACTCTTTTTGATAAGCTTGCCGATGAACCACCACAGTATTATGGCAATCAGGATACCTATTGCAACATACTGATATTCGTCAAAGAATGATAGTATTGTGTTCCAGTGCGGACCAAGAACATAGCCGAGGTAAATTAGCAGGCTGTCCCAAATGAGCGAACCGGCCAGGGTTAGAAGGAGGAAACTTGTCCTGTTCATCTTGGCAATTCCCGCAGGTATGGATATGAATGTCCTGAAGATTGGTACAAGCCTGGTAAGGAATACAGAAACAGGGCCGTAGCGCAGGAACCATTCATGCGTCTTCCTTATTGAGCCCTCATCAAGCATTACATATTTTCCATATTTCATTATCAGCGGTATTCCTCCGTAATCTCCGAGCATGTAGGCAAGATAAGCTCCAGCCACGTTGCCCAGGCTTCCGACAATGAGGAGTATGATAAACGCCGGTACACCCATTATGTCCGGAAGTCCGCTGGAAAAGGCCAGATAGCCTCCGAAAGCCATCACGACCTCAGATGGTATGGGAAGAAGTAGCCCTTCAAGTAGCATGAGGAAGAAAATACCGGGATATCCGAGAGTCTGGATAAGTGTTATTACGAAGTTAGCCAGTGAAGTGGCAATTGCAAGATGAAACACGTGAATACATACCAATGAAATATAAATAATAATATGGTGCAAAGCTGCGTAAGGAAATCTTTACGGAGACATAGAACAGGTCGCCATTAATAATGGAAATGGCCACATAATTCAATGGGAATCTGCATCCAGTCACACGTTTCATGCCTTAAAAATGACGTCAGTGTACTGGCTATCCAGAGGAGGGTTGAAGCTTTTAGTCACTGCCGGGCATTGTTGCGTAGAAGTCTCCCAACATGGCTTTTACCTCGTTTTCCGGAAGTTCAAATCGCCGTTTCGTGATGGAACTCTCCAGAAGCATCAATTCGGAAAGCTCATCAGGGTAACCCTGCGCATATATTATTTCCCTTATCTGCGCGTTCATCAGCATCTTTGAGCAGACAACGCATGGATGTGTGGTGACATAAATTACCGCATCCTTAATGCTAACTCCATGAACAGCAGCCTGGATGATAGCATTCTGCTCAGCGTGAAGGCCGCGGCAAAGTTCGTGTCTTTCACCAGACGGCACATCCAGGTCATCACGAATGCATCCTACAACGTCGCAATGGACTGTACCGGATGGAGGCCCATTATAACCCGTGGCAAGCACGTTCTTATCCTTAACTATGACAGCCCCTACCTTGCGCCTCGTGCAGTTTGAACGGGAGGCAGCGAGGAATGCCATCCTCATAAAATACTGGTCCCAAGAGGGCCTCGAGCTTTCCATAGAAACATATGGAGATCTGGCATAATAACGTTATTGGAAGTACACTGCTTGTGAAATGTGAACTGTTCGTCAATCTTCACCAATAAGGATTTTAGGAAGGGTTACATACAACCTTCATTGAGCACCCCCAGAACAATACTCGGCATGCTTATTGTCATAATGGGCGTATACTTCACCTTATTCATCCTGATTGAACTCGGTATCGTCGTTATTGCAATTGGATCATATTTTCTATTTACTGGAGTAAGGACACCGTCACACAGGCAGATTTCCGGCCAGGTCAATCAGGTTATTTACAATAGCCTTAAGGAGAGGGGGCTTGAAAGAATAAAGACCGGTCAGCTGAGGACGTCGGAAGAGAGGCTCATATCCGTACTCGATAAGCTTAGGGATATTCTTGGGTCACAGAATGATATGCCAGAGCTGGGTTATGATGCTCTATTCTTCCATTTCCGTTCTGAGACGGAAGCAGCCGGCAAGCTGGCTGAGATAACAGAAAGAGGGCTCCATGGATCGCTGATTCAGAACAAAAGTGAATGGCAGATCAAGGTAGATCTGTGAGTTTCATCTTTTCCTGACCGCAATGACAGATGCCACAAGAATAAGGATCAGGATGCCAAGAACAGCATATTCCATCTCCACCGATCCCGAATGCAAATTTCCAGAACCGGGTGAAGGGGCCGGCAGGGATGAGTTGAACAGCCATACCAGATAAGGGTCACCAGAGATGTGCAGGTAGAGTGTGACTGTATAGTTGCTGCCTAACGCCACGATGAAATTCTGGGCTGGAACACCATTCAAGAATACTCTGCTTGAAATGGCCTGCTGAATACTGCTGTTCCTGATCCCAAAATATGGCACACTGATGAGCAGGTATCCCCCAGTTGCAGAAGTGAAATTTAACGTTACCGCGGTACCGGTAAATTTCAGCTGTGTGACATTGCCGTTGCTTGCAAGAACCGATAGGCCAGAAGCGTTACCTGCTCGGTACAGGGCAGGTAAAGGTGTCAGGGTAAAATTGACCGTCAGATTTTCCGTGATATTTATGGTGTTTGAGTATGGGACAAAGCCATCACATGTGACAGAGACCCTGTAAAGGCCTGGAGTCAGGTATTCCAAGTAGCTGCCTGATCCACTCTCCAAGGCTGGCTGTCCATTGAAAAATAGACTGGCACCGGCAGGATCAACGTAGCCATTCACCCTAAACGTTTTTCCAGGCATAAGATTGAGACTAAGCGGTTGTATGTAACCATCTGCAAGCTGCACAGAAAGGGTCTCTGCCTCCATACCCGGAGCAGAGGCCGAGATCATATAATTCCCGGGAGACAGGGCCTGTCTGAAGGTGCCATTGACTACCGGTATCGCCATGCCATTGGCAAACAATTCTGCGTTCCTTGAATTTAGAGTTCCGGTGATGGTTCCAAATACAGAAAGCAATGTGAGATTGGCACTAATGTTGAGTGTTTGGTCTTCTTTTAGATCATACATCGCAAAGTACGGTAAGGAATGTTCCGATGTAACGAAGATGCTGTAGTTCCCGGGTACAAGATAGGCCGAAAAATTACTGGAAAAGTTGAATTCATTACCATTTATTATGACGCTTGAATCAGCGATGCTGGAATGAATGTTGATTTGAGCCTTTAATATCAAATGGACACTGACATTAAGAGAAGACGCTGAAACCGTGAACGATCCGGAGTAGTTCATGAAGCGTTGTTCATCAGTGCTGGCAATGAAATAATATGTGCCGTTCGGAAGATAGACGGTCAAGCTTGTCGAACTTGTGCCGAGGATTCCGTTCCCGACGATGGAAACGTTCCATTCCTGGGGATTCCGGCTCCCCACAAGGACGAAAGTGACCTGGTACCTAATCACTGAGAAGGCCAAATTAACGGAAACGTTGGATCCATCCACGGACACTTCATAATAGTACTGTTGTGGCCTGTAACCAGGAACGGATAGTACAGACAGGTTGTAAGTTCCGTTTATTTCAAGGACTGAAATATTCTGTTCAACGCTACGGTAAACAGTTCCATTGATTGATATTGCCCAGCTGTCTCCTGCGGGGAGGCCGGTCTCGTTAATCCGGATTGTATAGAATTTCTCAGTGGTCAGAAACGTCGAATTTCCTGGAGAGACAGACACATTGTGGAAATGAAAAGTGCTTCCCCCACTGACTAATGTGAGATTATACCTACCGGCTGCGAGAGTTATATTGGCCCTTCCCCCTGTATAACCTATGCTGGCATCATTCACATTGATCGAACCAGACTGGTATCCCGGTGCCAGAATGGAAACGAAGCCAACCTCACTCGTATTGTAGATCATGGAAAGAGTTCCAGGTCCACTTGTAACTTCAGAACCAGGTACCCCCAGTGAATATGAATCAAGCGGGGTTACAGTTGCGTTTGAAATCCCCTCAGCAGTGTTGCTTCCAAAGTTGAAAGCGTCAAATACGGACTGGTAATTGTTGCCATTCCAGTACTGCAACATCAGCGACAGAGCGGACTGGTTATCATTCGTATCGCTGCCCCCTCCCGGTCCTCCGAGTATGAGTTCTGCATCCATTGGCAGCCCGTCCGGCTTAGGTTGATATCCGTTGACCATGAAATGTTCCGATCCATATCCGATAGTGGCGAACGGGAACAGGACATTATCATACGTAACCCATCCGTATCCGTCCTGGTAGCTAAAGTTCACTTCGGGAATGCCTGTTGAAGTCGTACTGGCGTTAATCCTCAATATGACTTCAGACGGATAGCTTAGGACGACGAGATTTCCTGGTATTGATTGTGGTTCATCGTAGTAGTATCCAATCCCACCCGATGTTGCCACTGTTCCGTTTCCGGTTATTGACGAACTGTACATCTGAGCTGTGTATGAGGAAGAATTCCACACGTTGTCAAGGAATTCTATTTCCCTGCTTGAGGTACTCAGGTACGCAACATCCTGCACCCAGTATACGTAATCCTGCCCGTTGTATGTGAAGACAAGGTTAAGATTCAGCTGAAATGTCATATCTTTACCAGGCCAGGATGAATTGTAGACATCGATCGATGATATGTTGATGATGCCAATGTAAGAAGATGAATTCAGTATAAACGCTGAATTTTCGGGTCCAAGCCCATAGCTTGCAATACCCATGGGAGCCGGCTCGCCCGCATATACATAGGGGTTGATGCTCTCTCTCACCGTGTGTTGGCCTGTTTGTGTTAATGCGTGATAAGAAGGATCGGAATTCGGGAGTTGACTCTTTGAAAACACTGTTTCATGTGTAATCAGGGGAACGCTTCCCAGCAGAATGATGACCAGTAGAGCAACCTTAATTGATCTGATGCTGGTTTGATTCACCAAACCCCTTAGCTTGGATGAATATCAATTTTGCCTCTGTGGTTCTTCAGTCAAGTCGTTCTGAATGGAACTGTATCCGAAAGATGACCCTGCACAATGGTCTCTCCATTATATATGTTACACAGATCATGGACCAGTAATCAGAGGGCAAAATTCTCGTAATTCAATATTTTCCTAAGTCCCATGCGTGATTTCGTCTTATGACGAATTAGAGTTACAATTAAATATAGATTACAGATTAAAGGGATACCACGTTGAAGTAAAAATGACCGTTAACAAAGGAGCTTACACTGATTCATTTACAACCGGTGGAGGGTGCTCTTGATAACGCTGGATTCTGTTTATGGCCGGTTCAACATTGGTGTGGTCATCCCGACCTACAATGAGTACCATAACCTCCTCAATCTCCTTCCAACATTGAAGCTCCTTGATCTCGATTCGGTTTACGTTGTTGATGATAATTCCCAGGATGGTACGTTTGATCTTGTTGAAAAATTTCCCGAGGTAAAGTTCGTTATAAGGAAAAACCAGAGAGGCCTTGTCTCTGCAGAACTCGAGGGCATGAGACATGCCGAGAACGATTTTCTTGTTGTAATGGATGCAGATTTTTCACATGATCCCACAACCATAATTCACATGGTTGAATACGCAATCCGTTCCAGATCTGATGTAGTTGTTGGTTCCAGATATGTGGAGAAAGGCCACAACGGAGACAAGTTAAACAGAAAAATTATTTCTTATTTTGCAAACAAGATGGTTAACCTTTCGTTCCACCCCCAGGTAAGGGACGCCACATCCGGATTTCGGGTTTACTCTAA
>JAMCUD010000042.1:25804-154021 GCA_023379355.1 Thermoplasmatota archaeon | reverse complement strand
TCACTTGTCAGGTTCTTCTTGTAGAGTACACAGTGGACACCACGACATTGAGCAGTTTCATTCAATTTCATTATCAAGTATTTCTTAAGCTCGTGACTCGACTTGTTAAATTTAATCTCTTTTGCCTTTCTAAGCTCCTTACTAAATTTATATCTCCTTGCATTCTTTATTATTCAGTTTGACTTTCGGGGATCGTCTGCAATGAGTGCCGATATAACAAGGACTTTGGAACTCATTTCAGATAAGCCAAGGTCCCCGCTCTCGTCAATATAAATGTACTTATTCACCAAGTTTAAGCCGTCTCCGTCTACGGGCGGAATACTGTGAACACTCTTAAATTATAAGGAGAGTTTAACAACAGCCTTGTCTCCCCTGGGGTATATCTGTACAAGCTCCCAGCCCTTATTAAGATATGATTCAAGCTCCCTTTCAGGTATGGTATTATGCTTATTGCCATTGTTAAGGATCTCCGCTTTCTTATCCCTGAATAGCTCTTTCAACCTTTCCTGAAGCTCCTTTATCTCAAGCCTCATGAGAATTCTCCACTCTTTAACGTCACATCTATGTTTGTAGGGAGATCTTGACACAGAACACCTTCACCTGTGTGACGTGTATTTTATGCTTGCCTTTCCAGAGACCTGCTAAATTCCAAGTCTGAGGCCATCATATGTCAGGGGTTCACCTTCAGTTTTAGGAATCCTTCACCCTTTTTCTTTCCTATAATCGATGGCGGCGGATGCCTTCATAATCTCATTCTTCTTTTCTGTCTGTCACGCAACCCCAGAAAGTTAATGAAGCGGATGCTATCCCCTGAACTCTCTTTCTGTATGAGGAACTAAAGATTATAAGACTGCTGCAGAAGCAATACTTTCACAGTAAGATCCGGATCATAGGTCAGCTGCCCACCCTTTCCCGTGTTATTTGCGAAGAGAACTGAAAGAATTTGTCTAAACCTTTCAAAGTCAATGCGATATGATGTACCGGTCTAGGGACCACCAAATGCCCCGATTTCCTTGTAGAGTTCAGATAACGCGGTGTTGTTCGGGTTCATGGAGATTAATTATGAGATCTTAAAAAAAGAGTTTCATTAACTGTTCTATGGTAACTCTGGTATGAAGAAAGAAGACGCTGCCGGAAATTTGTCCAACTCATTTCTAAAGAACCACGACAATAGAATGACTAATGGATTCAGGGAAAATTCACAAAAGACTTTCTTCTTCTAATCTTGAGATAAATGAGTAAAGCCAGGTATAGACTCAAAGGCCGTCATTTGCGTGTTGCGTAGATAGCAAGTTCTGCCATTAAGGATGCCAGCTTTTTACCTAATTCAGAATGCTTTGATATGTGATACGCCTGCATCAGATCATCATAATCGACAAAAGTTACGTAAACAGAACTGTCTTCCTGGAAAACCAGGACCCGTAATGGGAGTTCTAATCCTATGTCTGGGTTTTCCTCTATGATGTGAGTCCCGACAAGGGGCGATCCGAACAATATCACTATTTCAGGCCTGAGTTTTAGGCCCACCTTCTCTGCGTTCTCCCTATGATCAATTGCTGTAAATATAGGTATATTCTTAAATTCAAGAAATTGATGTATTCGGTTGCAAGTTACATCGAAATCGTAAACACTCTTTTCCTTGTGCAGAATTACCATTTTTCCTTTATATCAATTGTCACCTTTTATTAATCTTTTGCGTAGTCGCTGTTTTCTTTTGAGGAAGTATAAAACTTCAGAATTATGTTACAATTTATTCATTTTTTCCGGAGTGAACGGGCATATCGTCTGAAAAGGATCATATGACTCTATTGCGAAATTACTTGCCAGATACCAGATTTCTGATCTCTGTGTGTTGTAATTGGATTCGGAACTTTCAATGATCTGATTATGTCATGAAAATATAATCTTCTAGCCAACGGTTCCAATCCCTTGATAAGTTTTAAAGACGGAGGTCCCGTTTTTAAAGCGGGATAGTTTGAAATATTCAAGAACCGGGTCCGTGTTCAGGGTAACCATATTAGCTACCATCCGGCCAAAAGAGGGGGAAAGTTTGAACCCGTGGCCGCTCAAGCCAACGCATGAGTAAAAGTGTGGAAGGCCCAAATCAGATAGATTGTCTATGATCGGATGTAAATCTGGAGTATTATCGTACATGCCATAATAGGAACTGTGGTATTCCGCATTCTTCATTTGTGGTATTCTACCGGAAATTCTCTCCGAGTAATCGGAAATGTAATCGAAGGGAACCTCAACTGGCGGGTTATCGGGGTCCTCATCCGCTTCGTCAATTTCACTCCTCAGATTTCCTCCTGAAAGTAAGGTCCCCCCTTCCGGCTTGTAGTAGTCCCGGTTGACCAGATCATTCACCACCGGTAGCAGTCCCGATATTCCTTTTGGCCTCCGGTATATTATAACGGGATGGGGGGACACCTTTAGAGGAAGAAGATCTGAACTACCAAATCCGCTTTCTCCAAGGATCTTATTTGTCCATATGTTGGTGCACAGGACTAATTTTGAGCCCTCTATTTCCCTTCCGCTTCTGAAAATAACCTTCCCATGGCCATTATTCTCTTCTATTTTGGACACTTCTTCCTTCAAGAATTTTACCCCGGAGTCAATGGCGCATCTGGCAAAGTAATTTGCAGTCAATACGGGATCAGCATAACCGCTATCCGGTTCAAGAGAAATTGCTTCATCTGCATTGAATTTAATCCATGGAAACCGTTTAATTGCGTCATTCATGGTAAGGCTTTCTTCTCGAATGCCGATTTTCCTCAGCATAGCCACGTTTTCATCCATCCTGCCCTTCATGGGTTTTGGAACTACTGTTACAAGCCCTGACCTGTGGAAGCCAAAATCCTGGCTTTGAGATTCAAAAATCTTTCTGGATTCGAAAGCCATTTTTGCAACGATCTCATTTGAATAATGTGTTCTCACAATGGCGGTGGAAAGCGAAGTCATCCCTGATGCTATTCCTCCCTTGTCTACAAGAACGATTTCTGATTTTGTAATCTTTGACAGATGATAGGCGATGCTCGATCCTGTTGACCCTGCCCCCAGTATAACTATCCGTTCGTCTCTACCCATTTAAGGCACCATTTTAATTCTCGATCAGGAATCCAGTTCAGGGATAACCTCTCCTGCCTTGGCGACTACCTCAGGATACTTGGATTTTATCCTCAATACGAAGACCAGGACCAGTACCAGATATGCCGCTACTATAACCGGCAGGGATTTCATATATCCGGTAAGTCCCGTAAAGCTGAGGGTCAGCGCAAATAGTATAGCTCCCGTTGAGGCCAGTGGAAGAATGTAATGCTTTGTAATGGAAAGGCTTTTCCTTTCCTTCAATGTAAAGTAGAACGGGACGGAGATATTCGCAAAAACATGCGTGATAAGATATCCGACAGTAAGAAGAGCGATCAGGTAAACAGCAGCATCAGCGGTTATGCCGGAATGAACTCCGATGATGAAATAGAAGACCAGATATGTCACACCTATTATTGCAATTGCAATCAGTTCGTTGGCGAGTATAGCGCCAGATGGGCTTTTGTACCTTGGATGCACTTTTGAAAATACGGATGGAATCACCTTGTCTCTACCCAAGGCATAGAGACCACGGGAAGTTGCGTTTTGAACAGCTATGTTTCCCTTCAGAAGCGAGATATAGGCAAAAATGCCAAGTGTTACCAGACCTGCAACGCCAAGAAGAGCTTTGGCTTCCAGGTATGTTGGAAATATTGAAGATGTAGCAAATGTTGAAGTTAAACCTGTACCCCAGTTTACCTGAGACGCATACATGAATAGGAGCTCAAGTGCACCAATTCCCAGCAGACTTATCACAGCCATCTTTGGGATTGAGCTTCTAGGAGTTGTGGTCTCCTCTGCCAGAGTAAGTATGGAACCGTAGCCGGTAAAAAAGAACAGTGAGTATATTATGGAGAGAGCAAAGCTGCTTATTCCAACTGTCGGTATAAACGGAGCGGATAGGACGCTTGCAGGAGATGGATGAGCCACCATGAGAATTGCCAGAGTGAAAACTATTGCTATTTCAACAAGAGCCGTTACTACATAGAACCATGAAGAAATCTTAATGCCAAAGTAAGGTATGAAAAAGATCAGGATGAGCGGAATCGGAAGGAAGTAGAATCCTCTTACTGCTATTCCAAATAGGTCCAAAAAGATCTGGAGAACCCACGAACCAAAGATAACCACTGCGGCTGTGTTCAGGATCTGGTAGAACAGGAACATGAATTGGGTATACACCCCGGTTGACCTGGAGATCCCATTCGCAACATATCCATAGTAACCGCCCGCATGAGGAAATCGTCTGCCCATCTGTACAACAGTGTTAGCTGAGAACAGCACTATTATGAGTGCAATCAGATAGGATAATGCGTCAGCGTTGGAGTAACCAAAAATTTCCTGAATTGTAAATATGAGTGTTGGAAGTGGAGCTAATTGAGCCAGACTCTGAAAAATGGAAAGCCTTGGTGATATGGATGCAACTGCTAATTTATTGACAACCATGACAAATGCTATCCTGTAGCACTATTCTAATATTAAAACATTTTTATCCTTTATTAAGCATTTTGAGGTTCATAAGTTAACATTAAGTGCTGGCACGTTTTTGAAATCCTTCATTGGAGGGAAGAATTTAACGTTTCAAGGATATCTTTCAGCTCTTCAACTCTGCCTTCCGGAAGGACACTCAGTACCTCCTCCAGAAGACCGTTGTAGATCAACATCCCTTCCGATAGGATTTGGGAGCCGGAAGGAGTTATGGAGAGACTGATCATTCTTCGATCGCTCTTGCTCCTTATTTTTTTTACATATCCCTTTGAAACCAGATCATCCACAACTCCAGTGATCCAGGGCCCGGTGATTCCTAATGAATCTGACAGGTTATTCATCTGAGTTGCGTGATGAGTGGAAATTGAGTGTAGGACCTTTATTTCCGTCGGTTTCATGGATATTTTTTGAAGTTCCTTTTCCAGCCTCTTGCGCCCATTCCGAAAAACCTGTGAGAGAAGTTCCCAAAGCTCGACGTGCTTATTCTCCAGTCTTTCCATGAGCTTAATCCTTACCCTCCACCTTTTCTGAGGTAGCGACTGTACCGAAGGAAATATTATCCGCCATGGAACTGGAGGACTCAGGAGAAAGAGTGGAATCCCCTGGGGCTCCGTCCGCGATCTTTCCGGAATTGCTTTGTTCTGCTGAAGGAGTTTTCAATGCCTGTCCTGCAGATGTTTGCTCAGACCTGAACAGTTCCTTGGACTCATTAGTCTCAGAGTGGACGTATCTCTTGCCACGAAGAGCTGAAAGCAGGGCCGCAACGAAGAATATGCCGGCGCCTGCGTAGAAGGAGATCCTCAGTGAGCCCATAAAAGCAGTTGCTATAGCTCCCGGGAACCAATGATTTCCAGTGAGCGTGATGTATGCAGAGTTGCTGATAAGTGATGGAAATGAGGATGGAAGCAAACCGAATATTGAGGTTACTGGGTTATAGCCAAGAAATGCAGAAAACAGTGCAGATGTAGGCGGGATACTATTGAAAACAGGAATCAGGACTGGAGCACCTGCGGTCTGTAGGGCCGTGGAAAAGGATCCTGGCAGCAATTTTGTGAGAAATACTAAAACTATACTGAAAAATATACCCATGCTAGCTGTCTGACCTGTATTCTGTAAAGTGGTTCTCATACCAGATGCAACACCCCTCTGCTGCGGTGGTACGGAATTCATAATTGCAGTAATATTTGGTGCCGCAAAAGTGCCCATTCCAAAACCCATCATGAAAAGCATCAGAGCAAATGGTATGTAACTAAAATCATAACTCAAGGTGGAAAGCAGGAGGAACGCAATTCCGCTTATTGACATCCCAATTGTTCCAAGGAGCCTTGCACCAATCTTATCAGAAAGTGCACCGCTGATTGGCCCCATGAGAACAAAACCTCCCATCATTGGTATGGTGTATATGCCTGCCCAGAACGGAACGCTACTGTAGGAATAATTGTGAAGCGGAAGCCAGATTCCCTGAAGGAGAATAATTATCATGAACATCATCCCTCCCATTCCCATGGATTGAAGCATGCCTGCAAAGCTTCCTGTTGTAAAGGCACGGTTCCTGAAAAGCTTCAGGTTGAACATTGGCTGCTCCACGGCCCTCTCGATGAACACGAACACGACAAGCAGGGCCATACCCGATATTATGGAGAATCTGACATACGGATCACCCCACCCCATTGAGGATGTTCCATAGGGCATGAGACCGTATGTAACACCCAGCAGGATGAGGGTTATTCCGCCAGCAAATGATACATTTCCAGGAATATCTATCTTCTGATCCTTATGCCTGACTGAATGATCCTTGAGCTTCAGGAGAGACCAAATAGTTCCGAACAGACCAACAGGAACACTTACAAGGAATACGAATCTCCAGTTGATTGCAGCAAGAATCCCTCCAAGAATGAGCCCGACGAGTGAACCGGCGAGGGCTGCAATTTGATTTATTCCCATTGCTTTCCCCCTTTCGTTTACGGGGAAACTGTCTGTAATTATTGCTGCAGAATTTGCGAAAAGGAAGGACCCGCCTATTGCCTGGATCATACGGAAAAATATCAGTTCAAGGGCTCCAGTATCACCTTTGTTAGGGGTTAAAAACAGCAATATTGAACCGATTGTGAAGATCAGAAATCCAAAATTAAAGAGCCTGACTCTTCCAAAAATGTCAGAAAGCCTTCCCACCGTAACGAGGAGAACAGCGGTTACAATCATATACCCCATAAGTATCCAGAGCAGATACTCGAATGATCCCGGAAGGAACGGATCGATGTTCAGCCCGCGAAATATCGCTGGAAGTGAGATTAGTATGATAGTCCCATTGATTGAGGCCATCAAAACACCTATGGTAGTATTTGAGAGAGCGACCCATTTATATTGTACCATTTAATCGATGGCTAATTTCTGTGATATATAAATAGTTAATTACTTAATTATCGGTAAACGTTTTATACAGAGCACAAATTACCATCCCGATGCTATCTAAAAAAACCTCGCTTGCGATTGGGGTTATAATTCTTGTAGTATTTGGGTCCATCGCATATGTAACTATACAGAAATCCTCATCCAGTTCCAGTTTGAGTGGTCTTTCATCGCAGGGGTATCTGAAGGTTCAGAATGGAACAGGACTTGATCCTGTGTATTATGTAAACAACTCCTCAACTTCAATAAGCTTTAATTTTACCATTTATACCAACTCACCGGTTGTATACATCTATGACATATCCCCCCTCAATTCCAGCCATAACAGCTCGCTGAACAGCGTTAACCTTACTTCCTTCAACGAAACTCAGTATCCATACAATTATATTCTAAAAAACAGCACAACAAACGGAACTCTAATCCATATGACTCTGGAACTGAACCCTGAGGCTATACATCTAATGAAATACACTACAAATCCGAACGACCCTAATGTTTATGTTGTTAAGATTGTGATAATAAACGGAAAAGATGGCGATTCAGGCTTCGGATTCGGAGTAATCAGGTTGCCCCCCGTACCCTAATGCCCTGTAAAATAACAATTTAAAAATTTTCTTTTGGCCGACTAAAATTAAGGGTTAAGAATAATATCTTCTTCTTTCCCTGTGGGGTTGATCTCTTCCGCGGGAGTAGTTCCTTCCGTATGATTTCGGTCTGCTCCGGTAGTTGCCCCTCCCTGAAAACCTGTTGCTTCGGTAGATGGACTTTACCCCTGCAAATGCCTCCTCGTTCACGCGGAGTGCACTCATCCTTATCTTGAGAGAGTCCTCGATACTTGATATGATGTCTTCATCACCCTGGTCGATAATTGTAAAGGCTTTTCCCTCTTTCCCCATCCTTGCTGATCTCCCTACTCTGTGCACATATATCTCAGGTTCCCTTGGGGCGTCGAAGTTGATTATATCCGAAATGTTCGAGATATCAAGACCTCTTGCAGCAACGTTTGTGGCAACAAGGAATTTTGTTCCATTTCTAAATTCAGAAAGGGCCTTTTCCCTCTGTGCCTGGGTAAGATCGCCATGTATGACCACAGGATTTAGCCCGTTGTCAGCCAGTATCTCTCCGAGTGCCGCAGCATCCCTCTTCTGCTCAGTGAAGATTATCGCCTTGTTTGGGGTGTATTCGTCCACGTATGCAAGCAGAGTTGACACCTTGTTTCCATTGTAGTTAACAGCAAAGGTGTTGAAGATTGAAGAGACTGTTATATCCTTCTCTTTTCCTAGCCTTATATACTCTGGGTCCTTCATGTACTTCTTTGAGAGGTCCAGAATTCTTCCCGGTATGGTAGCTGAGAAAAGCAATACCTGCTTTGTTTCCGGAGTCTCTGAGATTATAAACTCAATATTCTCGATGAACCCCATGTCAAGCATTATGTCTGCCTCATCGAGAACCAGATAATTCAGGTTCCTGAAGGACAGAACTTTCCTTCTCATCAGGTCAATTATCCTTCCCGGGGTTCCCACAATCATGTTTGCACCGTTACGGATTTTCCTTATCTGGTTCTCTATGCTCACTCCCCCGTAAACCGGGGTTGCGTTTACATTGAGACCTTTGCCCATCTCCTGTGCGACGCCATAGACCTGAAGCGCAAGCTCCCTTGTGGGAGTAATTATGAGGGATGTTATCCCTCGTTTCCCGGAGGTAGCGTTCAGAATCGGGATCAAGAAAGCCCCTGTTTTTCCGGAACCTGTCTTTGATCGCACCACAATATCTTTCCCTTCCATTATTGGCGGAATAGCTTTTGACTGTACCTCAGTAGGGGTCTCAAAACCCATTCTTACCAAATTTTTCAATAAACCATCAATTGGCTCAATTTCTTCGAAGTTCTGCATTTTCAAGCACTTAATCTGCTCACACAAAATCCTGATTAATTCTGCATTAGCTTGCATGGTAATCGCGGAGGTCTATTAAATGATTATGTGCTGATGGTGAAACGCGAATAAAAGCCTGAAGTTCACTGTGTAGTTCTTGAGCCCGAATTTGAAAGAGCTCCATCTGACTTCTCTGAGGAAAGGAGTGTCACGCGCAGAGAGTTACCGTCTATGTCGGCTATCTTGACCTGAGTGCCGGGTAGAAGCAGATCATCGTTATCCGAAACGATTTTCCAGAGCTGTGAATCAAAACGAGCCTCCACATAACTCTTCTGGTTCCGGACTACTACCCCTATCTTGCCAATCATTGACTCCTTTCCAGTCATCGGGCCCTTTATGAGTTTCCATCTTGCCATCACTCTGCCCAGCCAGAAACCGAAGAAGAACACTACCATCAAGGCGATCCATATTTCGAGAATTAAAGTTAATGATAGCCCCATTGTAACCCTATCCATAAATGGCATTCCAGGCTAATAACCTTATTCCCCTTACTGAAATGATACGGTGCCTACCCTGTTTCCAGAGGAAGTATCAATTATAGAAAGGTCAGATGGGAAGACATGTGAACCGGATAGGTTCAGAACCACATAGCCATTGGATGACAGAAAGCCTCCTGGCATACTCACGTTAAGGTAAATTCCATGGGACATAATGACCTCGGTTCCAAGCACGTATGAATCGTACATTGAATCCTCATAGATGCTTCCATTCTGCAGCACAACCTGAACAGAAAGGGATTTTAGCGATATGTTATTTGTAATTTCAGACAGGGTCATAACATAATTTCCGTAAACTGCACCCGAACTGTAGTGAGTTTCGTTTGTATATGTGATATTCACTGATGGTCCCTCCGGGTTGGAGGATGGAATGTACCCTGAGAATACAGTGTAAGCAGATGCTATTATTGTTACAGTTATGGCAATGAGAAGAATCGTGGCTATTATTGGCGAAACTGCCTCGTCCTCCCTTCTGATTTCCTTCATCTGCATTGCTGAAAAGTTGCATCCTGATTTAAATATTTCTTATGCTGATGAGACAACAGGGCCTGGTATGATTACCAGATCCATACAGATATACCCCAATACAGTGGCCCATCGGGGAAAGTGACGCGATATGGTTTTAAGAACAGGAACAATCATGTTCTATGACCTTTAAGTTAACCATACCGGGGTATCAGTATGGGGATGTTATTTCTCAGAAATATACCTGCGATGGACAGGACATTTCCCCAGGCCTCACGTGGGCTGACCCTCCAGCCTCCACCAAGTCATTTGCACTTGTTGTCCAGGATCCTGACGCACCCAGAGGAACTTTCACGCACTGGATTATATACAACATACCAGCAACAGCTAAAGAACTGCCTGAGGGCATCAAGATTGGAGAAGTAACCGATAACAAGATGTCGCAGGGTCTGAATGATTTTGGAAATTATGGGTACAACGGACCATGTCCGCCTGGAAAGAAGACCCACAGGTACTTCTTCTACCTATATGCACTCATAGAGAAGCCCGAACTCCAGCAGAAACTCAAAACCTCCGATCTAAAACAGATTCTGGAAACAAAAATGATCAAGCAGGCGTCATACATGCTGATATACGGAAGGCATTATGAGCAGGAGAAATAGAGGTTTCAATTGCCAGATATAACAGCTTCTATCGGAGGAATAGAATTCCTGAACCCCTTTCTCCTTGCTTCCGGAATACTTGATGAGAACGGATATACCATAAGAAGGATCCTGGAGGAGGGGGCAGGAGGGGCTGTAACGAAATCGATCGGACTGAAGGAGAGAAAAGGATACAGGCCACCCATAGTAGTTCCCCTTGAAACAGGACTTCTTAACGCGGTTGGCCTTCCAAACCCTGGAATTGATGAATTTTCACACGAGATGGATGAGGCAACCAGAGCAGGCAAACCGGTAATAGGCAGCATATTTGCTGCAACACCGGAGGAGTTCCTTTCCCTTGGTGAAAAAATGGAGCAGTACGGTGCATCTGCTGTGGAGCTGAACCTGTCATGTCCACATGTCAAGGGTGTCGGATCCGAGGTTGGTTCAGACCCAGAGCTTGTAAGCCAGATCATATCCCTTCTCAAGAAGAAGCTAAAAATACCCGTATTCTCCAAACTCAGCCCCAATGTAACTGACATTCTGCAGATCGCTGAAGCTGCTTCAAGGTCTGACGGATTCGTGCTAATAAACACAGTGCGGGGGATGGCCATAGACATCACCGCGAAAAAACCGATTCTGAGCAATAAGATAGGAGGGCTTTCCGGCCGTGCAATTAAGCATGTGGGAGTGAGAATGGTCTGGGATGTGTTCGAGAATTTTGACGTTCCCATCATAGGCGTAGGAGGAATAGAAACCTTAGAAGATGCACTTGAATACATCATGGCTGGGGCGTCCGCGGTTCAGATAGGGACTGCAGTTTACACCCAGGGAAGAAGCATTTTCAGGAAACTGGAAAACGACCTGTTGGCCTTTTTGAAACGTGAAGGAATCGAATCCCTCAAACCAATAATTGGGGTGGCTCACTCTTGAAAAACAGCATTATCACCAGGAAGGAAACCGCCTCAGCATCAGCAGTGACCCTTTTTTTTAATGATTCAGCAAACATATTGCCAGGACAGTTTCTTATGGTATGGGTACCTGGGACTGGCGAGATACCCATATCTTTGTCTCACCTTGAAAAAGAAAAGGGGATCACTGTAAAGGCATACGGGGAAACCAGCTCAGCTATCTGCTCCATGAATTCCGGAGATAGGATTTATTATCGTGGGCCCTACGGAAGGCCCTTTACCACCAGGGTTGAGAAAAGGCTTATAATAGGAGGGGGGACTGGAATGGCAGGGCTTCTACCACTTGTTGACAGAGACGCAACAATAGTTGCATCCGCCAGAACCGTTGACGAGATTCTCTTCCGCAGCAGATTCAGAGGCCACCGAACCATAGAGATTACTGACGATGGTTCATCCGGGTTTAAGGGATACCCTGTTGATGCACTGGAGACTCTCAATCTTGATGATTTTGATGTGGCATATGTGTGCGGGCCGGAGCTAATGATGTATTCAGTTTACAGGTATATCAAAGATTTCCGTATAGAGGCGCAGTTCTCAATGGAAAGGATAATGAAATGCGGAGTTGGGATTTGTGATTCCTGTTCCATAGGGGGATATCAGTTATGCCGGGACGGCCCTACATTCCTTAAGTCGGAGATACCGGGTCTTACTGAATTCGGAGTCTCTAGAACCACAGAATCAGGCAGACGAATCTGGTTCAGAAATTGAAATTTCGTCATGCAGCCACATACAGGTATTTTAAAGTTGAAGCAAATATACCAGAAGGATGGAACGCCTTCTCTCTTACAGCAGTGCATATGAGCATCTCCAGAAAGCTCTTGTTTCTGAACCGAACCCATCAAGCACGTTTATAATTCAGGGAAGGAGAGGTTACGGGAAGAGCGTTATTCTCAGCCAGATTGCCGAAATACTCAAGAACAATGGGGACAACCTTTACTGGTCTGAGGCCAATGTAGTTTCTGACGTATTCAGACTGAATCCCTTCAATGAGATACTGAACCAGGCCACAGGAGACACAAAGGAGAGGACCCTGAACGAGATAGTTGAAGGGTTCAATACAATCTTCAAGAGCTCCAAGAAACGTAATGTGATTTTTGTGGAGGGAATTGACCGGATGGAGACCCAGGCAAGGGATTTCTTTTACTATCTTTCCAAGATCAGCAAGGAGTCAAATTTCGTTTTACTGGGAGGGCTTTCTGATACTCAGGGCGAGAGCCTGATTTCCTCGATTCCTCCATATACAAACTTTAGCATAAGCATTGAAATCATAAGGCTGAAACGACCTGAACTATCTGACTTCAGATTTTACCTTGACCTGGCAGGATACCGTATTCCGGATAACTTTCTTGCCGAGCTCAACAGGCTTGTTGACGGAAGCTTCGAGATGCTTTTTTATTCCCTTAAGTATTATAAGGAACAAGGAATAATCAACAGCCAGAACGAGCTTCAGGAGGCCTCCTTCAGGTATTTCCCCATACCACCCGGGGTTGAGATTCTTTACCGAAGAACCCTGGAAATGCTTGATGAACTCGAAAGACGGATCATACAGATACTTTCCATCCTTAACGAAGACCTGAATGTAGACTACCTGGCTCAGATCACAGGACAGGAGCGATCCAAAGTTCTGGAGATTCTTGATAACCTGATTGCAAAGAACCTTGTATCCGTCAAGAATATGAGCTTCAGGATTGGGAGCCAGAGGCTTTCTGAAATCGTTCTTGAAAGTATGTCATCATCAAGTGGGCAAATGGTTCTCCAGAGCTTCGTGGATTCCAGCGCTTATGAAGATCTCCCTTTCGTTACGAAACTCAAAATTCTCCTTAAGGTGAAGGACCAGAAGATGCTTGAGACGACTGTTCTTTCACAGTGGAATAAAATATACCAATCCGGACTTTTCTACTCAGTCAATTCCGATTTTTTCATATCCCTGGAAAAACAGGTGAAAGATCCAGCAGCAAAAAATGCCCTGAAAATAATGGCTGCGGACACCCTATTTAATGAAAACCGCCTAAACACTGCCTATGACCTTTATTCAAGCCAGGAATTAAGCGAAACTTTTCCAGGTATCACACTGATAGGCAAGGCAAAGATTCTTTGGAGGAATAACCAGTTTGATCAGGCGATCGAGGTCAGCAAAGAAATCCTTGATAGCAATGAATACAGCGATCGAATAAGAGGGGAGGCTTGTGTGAACCTTTCCAACTGCCATTACAGCAAAGGTGAGGAGAAAACAGCACTGGAATACAGTAAACTTGCCGAAAAGATTGCGCTGGAGAATAAGCTTGAGGATGTTCTTGCGGATTCATATAACTCAATGGGTACACTGAGCATCAAAAATTTCGACCTTGAATCTGCGCAGGCTTTTTACAATAAGTCCCTGGAGTTGAACAGGAAACTAAGACGATATGATAAGATCCTGCAGTGCCTGAATAACATAGCAATCCTGCAGAGTTACAGGGGAAAATTTGGAGAATCCATTGAAATTCTCCAGGACCTGATTGAGGAATCGTACATCAACGGTGACATCATCTCAAGGGGTTATGCCATGTATAACCTTTCAGAGATACTGTACTTCTCGGGACGTTTTCAGGAGTCATTGAACCTGTCCGGCCCAACAGAGAGACTGGTCGAATATCTCAATGACAGTAACCTTTCTTATCCATTTTACAGATTCAGGACTGTTTTTGAATTCCTTACCTTCAGGGCAGGTAAAAGCGCAAAATATGCTGAGAAAATGGAAGCAGATGCAAAAATTCTCGGGAATGAAAGTTACATAAGGATAGCAGATTCCCTGAAGAAAGTCATAAATATTTTTGCTGGTGACACTGCTCCTGAGGAGCTTGATTCAGTGTTCGCCAGGGATATTTCAGATTCTGATGATTTTGCGCCAATGTGGTACTTCATGGGTACAATGCACTTTGTGTCAAGAAATCGTCTCAATGATGCATTAAAAATGTCAAAGCATTGTACAGCGGTTTCATCAAAACTAGGTGACTTTTTCGGACTGCAGGTCGCAAAGAACAGCAGAATAATAGTCAGGCTTGCGAAACTTGACTTAAAGGGAATTGGAGATGAACTTCATGCAAAAGACAGGGAGTTGCTATCAAGTACCAGGTATGGGAGAATTGAGGAGGACTTTATGATTCCAATAGTTAATTCTGAATCTGATGAACCAAACTTCCCTGAGCCCATGGCACTGCTTGATCTATTTTTGGCGACATATTATAAGTGGAGAAAAGAGAAACGGAACATGGACGGTTTCTATGTGGAACTAATCAATAAATACAGAAAACGCATTGTATAAGCAATGAGCGAAACCGGTTCAGTAGAAACCAGATGCATATTCCATCAGGATGGGATATGCCATTTCGTAGAGAGCGCCCTCGCTGAATGCTCTTTCTGCTTTAATTTCCTGACAGTGGAGAAGCCTGGAGGTAAGGGGAAAACCAAGCCGCTCTATTCAATGTTTGACTACCTGAGAAGTAGAAATGAAACAGACCTTATATTCCCTTCTGGCGATTACCTTCAGGACACTCTCTGATATGGGACCCTGAGAATAAACGGGCCCGTGGGGTAGCTAGGATATCCCGTTGGCCTTCGAAGCCGAACACCTGGGTTCAAATCCCAGCGGGCCCGTCCTGCACATTGTCTGAGTAAACGACTTGATGTACACGCCTGGGACAAAATAATATAACCCATGGAGATGCTGGAATGGCCCATGAAAACCTGCACAGTCAGAGCTATGATTTTTGATATGGATGGGACCCTACTCGACAGTGAAACTGTGTCAGGATATGCTGTAAATTATGGGTACAGAAAGGTTCTTGGAAGAGACATAACCCCGGAAGAGAGGAAGCAACTCCTTGGCCGCCCTGTTAAAAAGGTCCTTTCTCAGTGGTACCCTGAAAAAGGGGATGAGATTTATGATACCGGGCGGAGGTATTACGAAAGTAACTTCTCCTCCATAGCACCTTACCACGGAATCACTGAAGTTATATCCACTCTCAGTGAACGCTGTAGATTGGCGGTTGTCACTTCCAGCCACAGGTATGACGCGGAAAAACTTCTATCCATGACGGGTTTGAAAAAATACTTTGAATTTTACATAGGACAGGAAGATTCAGAACATCAGAAGCCTGATCCGGAACCTGTTATCCTGGCGACCACGAAGCTTGGAATAGAGCCGTGTGAAACAATGTTCATAGGCGACCAGCCATATGACATTATGGCGGCACATGCAGCTGGCGTCAGATCTGTTGCGTCAACATGGGGCGCAGGGGAAGAAGAAGTATTGAAACGATATAATCCGGACTTTATATTTAGAAAACCAGCTGAACTGATCACTCTTCTGGATGGCCCATCTGAATGAGTCAATGCTTGAACGAAGATTTCATCTAAACAGGTTAAGCGTTCATTCAGAGTTGAATGATGGTTCCCTCTTTTCCAGAAATGCCTGAACACCCTCACGCCTGTCAGGTATTCCAAATGTCCTTCCGAAGTATTCCTTCTCAAGCTCGAAATAATCAGGATCACTGTGCCTCACCAGGTCTTTGATAAACCTCAAGGAATTCCTCGGTTTCTTCGAAAGCTCAATGGCAAGTTCCATTGCTCTCTGAAGATAGGATTCCGTGACCTCATTCACTATCCGATATCTGAGTGCTTCCTCAGCATTTATGACCGATCCTGTGCTGATCATCTGAAGAGCCTTTGTCTCTCCTGCTACCCTCAGGAGGCGCTGTGTCCCGCCGAAGCCTGGAATGATTCCCAGGTTTATTTCAGGCAGCCCCAGTTTTGTGGAGGGATGGCATATTCTCATGTCACATGCCAGTGCAAGTTCAAACCCACCTCCCAGGGCATACCCATGAAGGGCAGCGATCACAGGCATTCTGTGGTGCTCAAGATCATCCATAATTCTGTGGCCTCGAGACGCGAATTCGTAGGCCTTCTCTGGAGTAAGCTCCAGGAACCCCTTAATGTCAGCCCCTGCAGAAAATGCCTTGCTGCTGCCTGAAATGACAATTACCCTTGTCCCACCGTCCTTAACCGCTTCCCCTATCTCCTCAATCATCTCCATTGAAATGGGATTCAGAGGGTTTTCTGAGGATAAGAGAACATGCCTTACTGACATGGTATCTTCCACCTTGATGTGATCAAACTTCAAACAGAACCACCATACCTGTAAAACCCGGATCCAGACTTTCGTCCCAACAAACCCGAGTTTACCATGTTTCTCAGTACTATAGGGGGCTTAAACCTTTCCTCCCCAAATTCATAATAGAGAACCTCCATTATGTCCCTGACCACGTCAAGGCCTATGAAATCAGACAGTTCCAGTGGTCCCATGGGATGATTGAAACCAAGCTTTGCAGTTTTGTCTATGTCTTCTGCTGATGCGACTCCTTCCTGGTAACAGACCATAGCTTCCCGGAGCAAAGGCATGAGTATCCTGTTAGATATAAACCCAGGGAAATCCTTTGAAACAACCGGTTCCTTTCCAAGCTCCTTAGAGATTGATGTTACCCGCTCAACAGTTTCCGGGAATGTTTTTTCCGCCTTCACGATCTCTACCAGCTTCATCACTGGAACTGGATTGAAGAAATGCATTCCAATGAAATTCCCCGGTTCATCCACTGCACCGGACAGGAGGTTCACTGATATTGAGGAGGTATTTGTTGCCATTATGGCGCCTTCACCGGCAATGGAGTTCAACTTCCTGAACAGGTCCAATTTTACATCAGCGCGCTCAAAAACTGCCTCCAGGTAAATGTCACAGCCCTTCAGGTCCTCAACCCTTTCAATTGTTCTGATCCTGCCAAGCACTGTCTCCGCACTTTCCTTTATTGACCCCTTTCTGCTCAGGCGTTCAAGTGATTCACCAATGGCTTTTCTGGCCCTTGGCAATGCTTCCGGAACCATATCTGCCAGAAGAACAGAATGAGAAGACTGAGCAAACACCTGGGCAATTCCCCTTCCCATTGTACCTGCTCCGATAACCGCAACCTTCATTACAGCATCTCCAGCATCACTGAATGCCCCCCTCCACCGCCATGGCACAGGGTTGCCATTCCCCTGTGCAATTTTCTTGACCTCATAATATTAAGAAGGGTAACCATTATTCTGGAGCCGCTGTTTCCCAGTGGATGGCCGATCGCCACCGCCCCTCCGTTCACATTAAATCTGGATGGATCAACATCCAGATCATGCCTTACAATCAGGGATGCCGTAGAAAAGGCCTCGTTATGCTCTACCAGATCGATATCGTCAATCTTGAGATTCAGGGATTTCATGAGTTGCTTTGATGAAGGGACCGGAGCCAGAACGAAATCCTCTGTTGCCATCGATGCCCTGCTGAATCCTGTGAATTTAGCAACCGGATTCAGGTTATATTTCTTCACTGCCTTGCCTGATGCCAGCAGCAATGCGGATGCACCGTCAGAAAGCTGGGATGAATTGCCGGCAGTAAGTATTCCATCCCTGTTGAAGGCAGAGGGAAGCTTGGCAAGTTCTTCCACTGAGGTTTTCCTTATTCCCTCATCCATGTTCAGTCCGTTGACAGGAATGACCTCAAGTGGTGTCTCGCCTGATTCCCAGCCTTTTAGGGCTCTTCTGTGACTCTCGACTGAAAATTTATCTGCCTCTTCCCGGGTTATTCCCCGGGAAACAGCAGTGGCCTCAGCAAATTTACCCATAGGGGTACCGGAAAATGCATCAAAGAGACCATCTCTCAGCATTGAGTCCTGGAACTTGAGATCCCTTCCAAGGAGTTGTTTTACCCCCCATCTGACTTCTGAATCCAGAAGAAGCGGGGACGCACTCATGTTTTCAATTCCCCCAGCAAATACCAGATCCATGTCACCCATGGATATTTCCCTGAAGGCATGCTCAGTTGCTAGCATCCCTGAAGCACATACCAGGTTCACTGTGTATTTAAGGGTTGAATCGGGCAATCCGGCATAATGAGCAACCTGTCCAGCTGGATTCTGTCCATTTCCAGCTTCAATCACATTGCCCATGATCAACTCATTTACGCTTCCGGCAGGAAGATTATTTCTCTTAACCATCTCGGAAATCAATGCACCGCCGAGTTTCACAGCCGGGGTATCCTTGAAGGACTTCCCGAACTTACCGATTGCAGTTCTGGAAAAATCAACAACATATACGTCTTCCATAATGAATAACGTATATCTAGAAGAATATTAGAATTATTGCAGATGTTACTCTGCTGTAGCAGTGCCCTGTTCTATCTCCTTTTTAAGGCGGGACTTCTTCTTGAGAATGTATCTTGTAACATAGCCCGCTATGAGATTGGAAGTCTTCTTGGTAACTCCTTCCATGGAACCCTTCAGGATCTCCCTGTTCTTTTCAAAGTTTTCAGTAAAGAGCCCCTGATTTGTTTCAACCAGATCCTCTGCAATTCTCTTGATATTAGTAGGTCTTATGCTTCCCATTTGCTACCTGAGATTGCAAGGTAGTTTAAAACACTTTACGATAGATCAGAGTCCATCTGGAGGTACCACCATAACCGGAACGCTGCTGAGTTTTATAATTTCTGAACTCACGGAACCAAGGAGCACCTTGCTTAGACCTGTCAACTTTCTTGTTCCGGTGATGATCAGGTCTACCCCCCTTTCCTCCGCAGATCTCACAATCATCCTGGCCACCTGTTCACCCGGTGAATCCATACGAAGGAATGTTGCCTGCACAGAAGCCGAGGAGAGTACTGATCTAGCTGCCTCAAGTACTTCATCAGTGCCATTTTCACCATGCTGGTAAATTGACGTTGGGACATATGCATCGAAGCTGGGGCCAGTCCCTATAGCTATGGGAGAGACGTAGCAAACGATGTATTCTGAAAAGACATCCCTCATCTTGAGAGAGAAATTTAAAGCCTTTCTAGCTACATCGGAATTATCGAAAGCTACCAGTACCTTCACATTCTACTATTCTCTTGCTTACACTTAAACCTTTCTGAATTTGCAGTCACTAATCCTCAGTTACTGGGGATTAACCTCGGAGCCAGGAGTGCTTCTTTTGAGATTCGTCAGAAAACCTTTCAAGCATCTCTCTTTGCGATGCTGTCAGATGCTTTGGTACCACAAGGCGCATCTCTAGGAGAAGGTCTCCCTTCCCCTTGGAGTTGAGGTGCTGAAATCCAGAACCCTTCAGCTTTACTATCTCGTTTGGCTGAACACCGGAAGGAATCTTTACTGTAAGCTTTTCTCTGAATACTGTGATCTCCTTCTCTGCACCTAAAGCAGCCTCGGGGAACGTTATTTCAATTGGAATCAGAAGATCGTCATGAATGCGTCTGGAATTTGGCTCATTCTGCACGTTGATTACAACGTAGAGATCACCTGACTGACCCCTGTCTGATTGCCCCTTACCCTTCACCCTGAGCCTGAGTTTATCATCGGCGCCCTTCGGTATCTCAATCTCGAGGTTTTCCGTGACACTGACCACGCCTCGGCCCATGCATTCTGAACAGTTCTGTTCTGGAACTGTGCCCTTTCCCTGGCATGTGTTACATGTTGTCACTGACATCATTCTGAAAAACCCCTGCCCCTGAACAATCCTCTGCTGCCCGGTGCCGTTGCAGGTTTGGCAGGTTGCTGAACGAAATGTCTTAGAACCTGTACCCTTGCAAACAGAACAGGGGGCTGTTCTCTTATACTTGATTGATTTTCTTGTTCCATAATACACGTCTTCCAGGGACACTCTAATATTTGTTATTAGATCCAGATTTGGTCTCGAACGCCCCCCTTGACCAAAGAAGTCTCCCTGGCTGCCGAAACCAAAATTGCCTCCAAAAATTCTGCTGAAAATGTCACCAAGGTCGCTGAAATCTCCGGCATGTGAAAAATCCTGCCATGTGAAATCGGAGCCGCCGGATCCGAATTCAACATGTCCAGTCTGATCATACATCTGTCTCTTGTTTGGATCAGAGAGTACTTCGTAAGCTTCGCTTATTTCCTTGAATTTTGCCTCTGCCTCAACCTTGTCACCCTGTGCCGAGTCCGGGTGGTATTTCTTGGCAAGGGACCTGAATGCTTTCTTTATGTCATCCTGGGAAGCCCCCTTATCAACCCCCAGAATTGTGTAGTAGTCCTTTGCCATCAGCTAGACCCCAATATATTCCTATTGTTTTTCCTTGAAGGATGTGTCGTAAACTTTCTCCCCGTCCTGCCCATCCTGCCCTGAAGAGGTGGATGTTTGCTGGGATTCGTTATTCTGTTCAGGTTCTGCGTTCTGAGTTTCCGGACCAGCTCCAGGATTTCCGGCACTGGTGTTCTGATACATCTTTGCCCCTATTTCCTGGATTTTCTTTGAAAGGCTTTCGCTCAGGGTATCGACCTTAGAAACATCTTTAGCTGCAATAGCGTCTTTCAGAGATTTCACTTCATCAAGGATATCTTTCCTCGTTTTCTCGTCCACCTTGTCCTTGGCATCACTCAGTGTTTTCTCAACTGTGTAAGCAAGAGTTTCAGCTATATTCAGCTTCTCAATCTCCTCTTTCTTCTTTTTATCCTGCTCAGCGAATTCCTCGGCCTGCTTCTTCATCTTTTCAACTTCTTCCTTTGAAAGTTTGTTGGAGGCAGTAATAGAAATACTCTGACTCTTTCCAGAACCCTTATCGGCTGCTGAAACATTCAGTATACCATTGGCGTCTATATCGAAAGTCACCTCAATCTGGGGAATTCCCCTTGGAGCCGGAGGTATCCCGACGAGATTGAACATTCCCAGGGATACATTATCGGAGGCCATGCTTCTCTCTCCCTGGACCACGTGAATTGTAACAGCAGTCTGCATGTCAGCTGCAGTAGAGAACACCTGGGATTTCTTTGTAGGAATTGTTGTATTGGCCGGGATCAATGGAGTCATAACGCCTCCAAGTGTCTCAATTCCCAGAGTAAGGGGTGTAACATCCAACAGGACTATATCCTTGATGTCGCCGGTAAGGACTGCGCCCTGAATGGCGGCGCCCATCGCAACGCACTCCATCGGGTCAACTCCTCCCTCTACCTTTTTTCCGAAGTAATCTTCCACAAACTTTCTGACCAGCGGTATTCTTGTGGGCCCGCCAACCATTATTATTTTATGCACATCCCCCTTGGTCAGCTTGCCACCCTTAAGTGCATTGTCCAGAGGTTCCTTGCATCTATTAACCACTCCGGAAATAAGTTCATCGAACTTTGCCCTTGTCAGGTCATACTGAAGATGCTTTGGTCCATCTTGAGTAGCAGTAATATATGGAAGATTGATCTCGCTGTTCATTGAGGTCGATAACTCAATTTTGGCCTTTTCTGCTGCATCCTTTAACCTGATGAAAGCGTTCTTGTCCTTAGAAAGGTCTATTCCTTCCTTTTTCTTAAAATCAGAAACAAGGAAATTGATTATGGCATCGTCCATGTCAGTTCCTCCAAGATGAGTGTCGCCCGATGTTGATACTACCTCGAAGACCCCATCGCCGAAATCCATAATGGTAACGTCCAGGGTTCCTCCTCCCAGATCAAAAACAAGGATCTTCTGAGACTCTTTCTGCTTATCGAGACCATATGCGAGGGAAGCTGCGGTAGGTTCGTTTATTATCCTCTTTACCTCAAGACCTGCAATAAGACCTGCATCCTTTGTTGCCTGTCTCTGATTATCATCGAAATAGGCAGGAACGGTTATCACTGCCTCCTTTATCTGTTCTCCAAGAAAAGCCTCGGCATCCCTTTTTATCTTCTGAAGTATGAAAGCGGATATCTGCTGAGGAGTGAATTGCTTTCCCCTGACATCGAACTTGAAATCGGTTCCCATCTTTCTCTTGGCGGCATATATGGTTCCTTCGGGGTTTAGAAGTGCCTGCCTTCTGGCTGGTTCTCCCACAAGCATCTCCCCGTCCTTTGTAAACGCCACATAGCTTGGAAAAGCTTTTCCACCAAGCGATACGCCTTCGGAGCTTGGGATGATAGTTGGCTTACCGGCTATAACTGCAGCAGCTGCTGAATTACTTGTTCCCAGATCAATTCCTATTATTTTTGACATTATTCATTCACCTTTTTTCCCTACAACCACCTTAGATGTCCTCAACACTTCATCATTAAGCTTGTATCCCTTCTGATACTCTTCCTTAATGATACCATCCTCTTTATCGTTTACTACTGCCACCGCCTCATGTAAAAATGGATCAAATTTCTGGTTCGTGGTTTGAATCTCTTTCAAGCCATATTTCTCCAGAACTTTCATCAGAGTTTTTCTGATCGCAGTAAAATCATCTCCATTTGATGCGGATTTTATTGCCGAATCTATGGAGTCCATTACTGGAAGCATGTTCCTGATCACATCGTGGGACGCATTAAGAACTATCCGGGATATCTCCTTTTCCTTAGCCCTGGCGTAGTTTTCCATTTCCGCCCTCTGCCTCATATAAAGTGACTCGTATTCCTTAATCCTTGTGTTAAGGTCATCTATCATCTGGCTCTCCTCTTCAGGATTCACACCAGCGTCAATACCCCTTAATCTCCTAGAAAGATCCAGTTCATAACGGAGCGGTGAGATATACCTTCCTCTGTTTTGGTTTGCAGAGTACATTTCCTAAGTAAATTTGTTCTTCTATATAAATACATAGGTTTTCTCTGGCAAAAGAGTATCAATTCTCGAGATTTCTGCCACTATGTCTTCCGGAGTATTCATTGGAGTACCGTGCTCCAGCCCTAACTTTAATTTGAAGCTAAAGCGTCTTCTGGAAAACCAGTATATGCCTGGTTAGTGAGCTGTGGACCCTGAAACTCATTGAACAGACAGTAGTCAGCTGTTCAGGTATTGAAAGCATTTCCGGAGAATTTATCATCACGACCATCCTTCTTCCGGCAGCCAGGATATCTGACATCTTCTTCATTGCCAGTGAGTAGAAGTCACGAAGCTCTCTGGATGAGATTCTGGAGTTTCTGCCGTATGGAAGATCTGTTACTATAGCCTGCACCGCTTCACCCGGGTCCAGGTCCAGAACGTCATGGTTGAAAACATTTGTATCCTTTATTCCGAAATATTTCAGGTTAAGTTTTGTGCCAGACGCCATCGATAATGCGAAATCATTTCCGATCACTCTTCTTCCCAGTATTCCTCCTTCGATCAGAATTCCGCCTGTTCCACAGAATGGATCGAGTATGGTTTCCCCCTTCATTGTGGCGGAGAGATTTATCATAAGTCTCGCAGTTCGTGGAGACAGAGAGATAGGTGAGAAGAATGGTCTCATCTGTGCCCGACGCCCAAAATCAGAGGTTATGGAATTATTCCAGATTTCCCTTGTAATATACCACCTGTCAGAATGGTATGCCCTTATTACAAAATCCGGGTTACTGAAACTGACTTTCCCCTTACCTCCCAGTATATCACCGAGCTCTGGCTCATTGGAACTGCCATGGCATCCCTTGTAGTCAAGAAGCCTGACATAGAATTTTCCACTTGGCATAACAAGATTCGTGGCCTTATAAACATCCTCTCCTGCCCACAGTATCTCGGATATCCTTCTAATGGAACTGGAGTCCTTCAACGGGTCTGATGGCCCGTCAGTTATGACGAAGTCCATTGTCATTTCCGAAATTCTGAAAGAACGGTATACAGACGAGAGGCAGTTCGTTTCAAAAAAAGATGCTTCAGGGAAGTCCTTATAAAATTCTGAAAAGAACAAACTGCATTTTCCCTTTCATCTACTCTATATTGGACTTCTTCAGCTCTTTTTGAAGGTCTGTTTGAACAGTCTCATAGACTTTGCTCAATCTTTTTACAGACCTTTTAAGCGCGGCCTGAGGTTTCCCGCTCTTCACCTTTATGAATATTTTTGGATTATCAATAATCGGATGCTTGATAAAGTATCTGGCCTCCTTTACCTGCTCATCTTTTAGGATTTCGTCCATAAGGGGTCTCAGAAGTGTGTTGTCATAATTCATCATTTCCAGTGTTATGCTGTCTTTCTCCTTTTCAAGAACCTTGAATGAACTTTCCATTCTGGTTTATTTCTATCTAATATATTAATTTCTCAGATGGGTGCTATCGCCTTTGATTCATTATGCCTTCATCCGTATCTCACCAAAGCTGACAGGATTTCAGGCTTATCCAGAAAAAAATCCATCCGAGGATACGGAACCAGACCTGAATGTCGAGGCCACTGCTGAAAATCAGTTTCTGATTATTCTAACAGACAGGGAATTATAAGAAAACTACTAATAACAAGATACGATAAAAGTACGTGAAAAAAGGCACATTGCATTCTTTATACGAAAGCTTTGAATCACGATGCCAGCTAAAGAACGATGTGACCTTTTCAAGACTGATTTTTAAGGAAGTGAACGTTAAATGGTAGTACCTAAGAAAGTTGTTATAGTTGGTGACGGAACTGCAGGCATAGTCGCGGCCAACAAGCTAAGATTTTCCACGAGCCAGAAAGAATTGACCGTAACTGTAGTCGGGAATTCCTACAGGCACTTTTATAAGGCTGACGGAGTGCTTATTCCCTTTGGATACAGAAACCACAGAAAAAGCATCAAGCCCACGGGTTACCTTCTCAATTATGGAGTACAATACGTAAATGACGAAGTAGTAAGAATAAACACCCACGACAGAATTGTTTTTCTAAAGAGCGGAAAGTCGATAGTTGCGGATTATATAATCATAGCAACTGGAAACAGGCTTGCTCCAGAAAGAATTCCAGGATATGAGGGGGAGGCAAGACATTTCTTTGATCTGCAGCATTCTCTTGAACTCAAGGAATATCTGGAGGCTTTTCAGTCCGGTCCCATTCTTATTGGGTCTTCCAGCAAAAGTGACACCTATTTCCCTTCTCTTGCTGAGTTTTCCCTCCTGATGGATGCACACCTGAGGAATAATAACATGAAGGAACGTGCCTCAATTACTTTCCTTACCCCAAATGATGAGAAGTCCTTCAGTAAATTCGCCTCAATACTTGCACCCATTCTTGAAAATGCCGGCATTACAGTCCACAGAAATGCCGAAATAAATACTGTTGACAGCAAGAATAAGGAAGTTGTACTTTCTGATGGGCAGAAATTGAAGTATGGATTGCTGGTTGCGACACCCCCATTGACTGGAAGAGGATTATTGAGCGAATCCACACTTATGGATGATCTGGGTTTTATCAAAGCAGATCCCCACACCCTTTCTGTAGGGGGGAACGATAACATATATGCTATCGGAGACTCCCAGAGAGTTACAATGTTCAGGTCAGCGGCATCTGCCCATAGACAGGCCCTTTTTGTAACATCCAGAATAATTGCGGATTGCGTTGGAGGTCTGTCAGAAAAGAATTATTCAGATTCCACACACGGGATTCAGATCACAACAGATGGTATGGCAGCTCCATTCGACGGTAGTGCAGACGGAAGCATAACCCTTGGAAAAGAATCACATGGAAATTATCTTATCAGGATGTTCTCCTCTGACACTTATTTCACTTCGATATTGAGGGGGATGATGTAAAATGACAGCAGATGATAATTTGAAAGAGTTCAGGGAAACTTCCCAGGACAACATTGAGGTATTCCTCAAGGATATGATGGAGAACACAGGTCAACTTGAAGCAGCGCTTAAGGTTCTTTCCAATCTGAAGGAAACCGGTATACTGGAAAGTCTAGAACACCTCTCCCATCTGATGGGATCGAAGGATTTTCTACATGGAGCCCAGAAGGCCATAAACCTGGTATCCGCACTTGTTCATTCAGTTTCCAGCGAAACCTCGTCTAACGCCATCAATTCAATACTTTATAACTCAGAATCTATATGGGAAGGTATGGTGTATGGAGCCAAGAACCCGGAAGCTACCTCATTCCTGAGGCTCTATGCCATGCTAAAGGATCCTGATACATCTGCAGGTCTAACCGCCGTTCTTAATGCCCTGAAAGCCATAGGATACGCTTTGAAGAAAGTCCCAGAAGAGTAGGTGAATGGGTTGTCGTCACTGGAAGTATCCTTTGAGTTAAAGCCTGGAAACGGCCTTGTTTCTAAGGACATCGGTGTTGAGCAGGTTGTTGTGAAGGAACCTATCTCAGATAGAAAGGATAGATATTCTCCCACTCAGTTCCTCCTCTTCGGAATGTCTGGCTGTACCAGCGGAGATGTTATTTCAATTCTTTCAAAAATGAGGCAGAACTATACATCCTTCAGGGTAAGTACAACAGCACAGAGGGAGGAGGAACATCCAAAGGTTGTTAGATTCGTCAATATTCACTTCTTTCTGGAGGGGAATTTGGATCCGGAGAAAGTCAGGAAGGCCATAAACCTGTCACTTACGAAATATTGCAGTGTATCGATACTAGCCATCAGAGGAGGGGCAGACGTCAGGTACAGTTTAACCATAAATGGGAAGGACATAGATATGGAAAGAAAACCTGACACAGATCTGGCCAGTATTCCTGGATAATATTTTTCCTCTCCCTGGGAATTGCAAGCCTTCCAATCCCTCAAAATGTAGAAAGGTTATACCGGTTTGGTGGCTAGAGTTTTCAACCCGTTTCCGGTCAGTATCACAAGCGGATCTTCACTTTTTATTTTCCTCGCTGCAGCCATTGCCACTGCCGAACTGTATTCGACCAGAATCCCGGAGGATGCGAGAATGTCGTGGTTTTCAATTATTTCGCCTTCGTTCACCTCTACGGATCTTCCATATTTCCTGACTTTATCAGCCATCTCCTCGATTAATGGCGGTGCCTGAGACACCAGTGCATCAGCAACTGAAGTGTATTTTACAGGGGGGTTGTACTCCTTACCCAGAAGCCTGTGATAAAGGGGCGAAACATATTCTGTCTGAGCTGCCACTATTTCCGGAACCCTGTCGATCTGGCCGGAGTCACGAAGATGCTCGAACCCGTACACAACACCAAGTAAAAGCGTGCCAGCGGAGACAGGAACCACAACTGCAGATGGAATTTTCCAGTCATTCTGCTTCATGAACTCATAGGGTATCATTCGGATGCCGTCCCTGAATTCCGGCCTGAAGACATGACTTGCAAGGGTACCTGGTGCCCTGACACATTCCTCCATGACTTTTTCCCTGTTGCCCTTAACTACATGTAGGGTAGCTCCATATGCCCTTATCTGAGATATTTTAGATTCCTTTGCATCTTCGGGGACATAAATATTCGGTTTAAGTCCAGCTGCGGATGCATATGCCGAAATTGACGCCCCGGCATTACCTGACGAATCCTCGTTCACCCTTGAACCGGAAGGGAGCATTGATGACAGGTATGAGATAAGAGTTTTAGTACCCCTATCCTTGTATGAGTATGTAGGGGAAAAGTATTCCAGCTTCATCTTGTATTTTCCATACCTGAGGACAGGTGTAACTACCTCTCCAAGTGTTACCCATTTCTTTACATATGGAAAATTTGAAGATAGTCTGGAACGGAATTTGAAATCGTACTCCGGCCTGAAGAATCCTCCGCATGGGCATAGAATATCGAGGCCCGATTTCTCCCTATTGCAGTAGTAGCAGATAAATTTCATATAAAGAATCAGAGGGAGGCGTAATATGCCTCGTCGTATGGCTCTGGCTTAAGGCCCTTCCTCTCCCTGATCTTTGCGACTATTTCTTTCTGCAGTTCCGAGGGTACTCTCTGATACCCATAGTTCTCGGAGCTCCATAGAACCTTTCCACCAGTTGCACTGCGTATTGCAGAGGCAAATCCAAACATCCCGGATACTGGAACCTTGGCCACTATGACCAGTTCATCTCCTTCCTGATTCATTTCCTCCACGACTCCCCTTCTCTGCTGGATTTCGTTTGTCACAGAACCCATGATTTCCTGTGGAACGTTGATGAAGACTTTCTGCATGGGTTCCATCAAAACTCTCCTAGCCTGGGTCATTGCACCATATATGGAATTTCTGCCTGCGGGTATTACCTGAGCAGGTCCCCTGTGAATACTGTCCTCATGAAGCTTGGCATCAACAAGTCTTGCCTTAAGACCAAAGACTCTCTCATTCGCAAGTGGGCCCCTTCCCATGACCTCAGTGAAGGACTCAATGAGTAACTCCATTGTTTCATCAAGATACTGAATACCTTTCGTGACATCAACCATCACATTATTGCCATCCACAACTGTGATGCCTCTAGCCTCTTCCCTTGTTAGCCCATTCTTTTCGAGAAGCTCTATCATGGCTTTCTTGTCCTTGAATTTTGTACCCTGGGGAATCGTATTTTCCTTTATGAGATCGATAATTTCCTGAGGGAGAGGTTCAACCTCAAAATAGAATCTGTTGTGCTTGTTAGGGGACTTTCCTTCAAAAGGGCCTCCTTTGTGATCAATAGTCTCTCTGTAAACAACAAGCGGTTCTGATGTTTGTACTTCCACCTTATAATCATTTTTCACTCTGTAAAGAGTGACCTCCAGGTGAAGTTCGCCCATACCTGAGATCAGATGTTCCCCTGTCTCCTGGTTTATCTCCACCTGAATTGAGGGGTCAGCCTTCGAAACGCTTCTGAGAACATCAATCAGCTTTGGCAGGTCTGCTGTATGCTTTGCTTCTATTGCCAGAGTCACCACAGGATCGGTGTAATGCATCATAGGTTCAAATGGTTCCATATCCGGGATTGAAGAAACTGTTGATCCCGCTATCGCAGCTTTCAGACCTACAAGCGCGGCTATGTTCCCAGCGTCCATCTGGTCAACGGATATACGGTCAGGCCCAACCATCATGGCTAGCAACTGCACTTTGAACTTTGTATTTCCCTGCCCAACTATATAGAGTTCACTTCCCTTTTTCAGGGTACCGCTGAATACTCTACCCACTGCGATTTCCCCAGCATGTGGATCGATGATGATCTTGGTTATCATCATGCTAACTGGACCCTTAATGCTGCATTCCTCCATTGCTTTCCCAATGGTGGATTCCAAGTCACCCTTCCAGATCTGCGGAACCCTGTATTTTTGAGCCTCCTTGGGATTTGGAAGGTGTCGGATAACCATGTTAAGGATGATCTTATGAAGCTGGGCTTTCTTGGCCAGTTCCTTCTGCTTTCCGTCACGTACCATCTCTGCTATGTCCTTGAATGTAATCCCGTATGTCTTCATTGCAGGCACAGATATTGCCCAGTTATTGTATGCGGATCCGAATGCTACTCTTCCATCCTGTACGTTAACCTGCCATAACTGTCTGAATTCTTCAGGAGCATATTTTCCAAGAAGCCTGTTCACATCGGTTATGATCTTCAGGAATCTCTTCTGCATTTCGTCCCCATTAAGCTTCAATTCATTGATTAGCCTGTCAACTTTGTTTATGAAAAGAACCGGTTTAACCTTCTCTCTCAGTGCCTGTCTGATTACGGTCTCTGTCTGTGGCATGACTCCTTCCACGGAGTCTACAACGATAATGCACCCATCGACTGCCCTCATGGCCCTGGTAACGTCCCCACCGAAGTCCACATGCCCGGGCGTATCGATCAGGTTAATCAGGAATTCCTTTCCATCAGACTCATGAACCATTGAAGCGGTTGCTGCATTGATAGTTATTCCCCTTGCCTGCTCCTGTTCATCAAAATCCAGCATAAGCTGTTTTCCTGCAAGGTCTTCACTCATCATGCCTGCACCTGCTATCAGGTTATCACTCAGGGTAGTTTTTCCATGATCAATATGGGCTGCAATACCCATGTTCCTGATTCTCTCAGGTAATTCGATTAATTTCATTGCCTTGGCGATATTGTCCTCTTTTCGACCCATAGAACACCAACTTTGTTTATCGGATATAGAAGAGACTTATATAACAATAATTACCACTGTCCTAAGTACATCAATCCAGCTAGATATAATTCGCATGGTGTTGATGATACTTATCGCCGATCGTTTTTTATTTAATGTATTTAAATATTGGATTTCAGGGCGCCACCATCAACAGGAATGCTCGCACCAGTAATATATGAGGACTCACCTGAAGCCAGGAATGATACAGCAGATGCCACCTCATCAGGGTCTGCTATTCTACCCAGAGGTATATCCTGAGAAGACTTTGAAATGATTTCCTCAATTCTCTGATGTGTTTCAAATGCCTTCTTTTCGTTGAGTGTTTTTTGCCTTTCAGTGTTTACAATCCCTGGAAGTATGTTATTGATTCTGATGTTTCGTGCTGCAAGCTCTCTGGAAAGTGTCTTGGTGAGTCCTGCAAGAGCAGGCCTGAAAGTATTGGACAGAACAAGGGACGGGATAGCCTCTTTGGCTGATCTGGATAATATGTTGATAATTGAGCCCCCGTCCTTGAATAGTGGCAGTGTACCCCTGACAAGCCTTACAACGCTCATGAAGATTAGGTTAAACCATTTCTCCCACTGGCTGTCGTCGAACGATAGAAAATCTCCGGGAGGAGGACCTCCAGTGTTATTGACAAGAACGCTTATGGAACCGAATCTGTCTTTAACAAACCTGATCAGGGCATCAATATCTGATGGTGTACCAAGGTCCGCTACAAAAAAACTGACTTCCTTCCCTGTGGAAATCTCTATTTGTTTTGACGCTTTTTCAAGTTTCTCTAAGGACCTTGAAACAATTATAATATTAAAGCCGTCTCTTGCCAGTCTCATGGCGGATGAGTAACCAATACCTGAGCTGGCGCCACATATAATAGCGGTTCTTCCCTCCAAGCTGCTTTTAACCATACCCATCAGATCAGTATTCCATATTTCTTGATTGCTGTTTACATCCTCAAGCCAAATACTAATCACTGGCTGGGATTTTCTCCATGAATTAACCCCTGATAGGAAGCTGCAGTTGATAATTCTGAATTCAACGCTATGTTGGTACTGATCCATACGAAGGGGAGAGAAATTCCCCATAAGACCAGTGAGAATGTCAGTTGCTCAGCTACTCCGAAGTCAGGCCATATGACCACGAGACTTATGGATGTGAGGTAAAACACAATTATTGCCAGTGTGCTGAACATCATGGTCAGATACTGGAGAAAAAGCCTTTTTGACCTGTCCTTCAATGACCTGAAAACCTCAGCGGCAAGAGTTCCTGAGATTACACTCAATACTGACATGAGTATGAAACCAAGTGTTGTGAAAGCAGCTAAATTTGTAAGGGCTGGATAATACCACATAAACATGAGCAGTGTTGAAATGGAACCGGTTACATAAAGCAAAGACCTGCCCATTTTAGATTTTAAGGCAAAAACTTCAGAAAGGCCATAAACGACAAATATGCCATACACAAACATGGAAATATTGATGAGGGACAGGATCAACAGGTTCCGCTCCAGAGAATAGTATACGGAAATAAGAGTAACGATTGGTATGAAGATCAGGAGAGCCGCATCAAAATACATGAATTTTCTGCTTTTCGTCAGTTTCCAAGTGTTTTCCAGGAAACGGACTTTTTTCCCCTTCAGGAAATAGTTAAAGAGAAGAACATTTGTAAGGGAAACCAGTGCTATGCTCAACGCGATGAGAGGTATCACCGCAGCAAAAAGAAGGGTGGCAACTATTGACGGGAATGTTGCGGTGATTCCTTCGCACTGGCAACTTAAAGCAGTAAGAGCAGTGTTGGCAGTTTTCCCTATGCTACCGATGGTGCCTGATCTGTTAAGGCTGGATACCTTGAATATACCAAGATAGTTTTCAACAAGTACAGAAGATAATGCTGAAAATAACACAATTAATGGAAGACTTACTGTTACAACCATAAAACGTCCGTAAAACACGATGCCGTTGTAGTAAAGAGATGGCACTCCCAGAGGGTTTTCGTCATCATATATGGAACCTACAAGCATGGAATATTCCCCTGCGTTCTGAAAGAATCGTATTGCTCCGCCTATGAGGAACATTATGATCATCGCCGCAAAAACAATCCAGATACGTTTCATACCCCCATTGAAGTTGCTATTGAAGCTATTGTACATCAACAGGATAAGAATGGTCGATATCAACGGAAATACAATAAGTGAAATGTCCGGCACTACCAAAATTGCTATTCCAAGATAACCTACCATCAGTATACCGGTAAGATAGGCAGCCAGGATTGGTCTTTTGCGATTGAAAACGAAAATGAATAAGAGTATCACAAGAGCGATGAGGAAAGGCTGATAGGTGGAGGAGGATAGGGCCGGGTCAGTAAAAATAGCCCCACGGGCAGATCCAAGAATAAAAAATAGATAAATAGAGAAAAGGGAGAGCAAACCATAAATTACTCCCTTTAAAAAGGATGGCCTATATTGCAAAACTGAAATGGCTCTCTCATCCAAGGTATAACTGTTCAATGTTATCCTTGAAATTGAAAATTACTATTTATTCTTTAGTCAGAACAAACTTCAATGTTCTTTGCTTTATTGAAATCCTACTTCATATTCTTAAAATTTTGAGCACACTTCTGGAATTGATAATTTAATACTTAAAGGTAAAAAAAATAAAAATTATTGGAATATAAATGGACTCAGAATTCCAGATCAGCTCTTTATCTGAATTTCTATCTGCACGCCATCAGGAATGGGGATTCTCATAAGCTGCCTTAAAGTTCTTTCGTCAGCATCGACATCTATGAGTCTCTTGTGTACCCTCATTTCCCATCTGTCCCATGTTGGAGAACCCTCACCATCTGGACTCTTCCTTACTGGGACGACAAGACGTTTTGTTGGCAATGGTACGGGGCCATGAAGCTCAACACCAGTCCTTGACGCGATCTGCTTTATTTCGTTACAAACTACATCCACTATGCTATGTTCTGCGCCACTCAGGGAAATCCTGGCCCTATATGATGCCATACCATTCACCTTATTTAGTTTCTATTTCTATGCACTGACCAGCGGCAACAGTCTGACCCATATCCCTAATAGCAAATCTGCCAAGCTGCGGTATATCAGATACCTTCTCAATAACAAGTGGGCGATCCGGAACTACCTTAACTATGGCAATATCCCCGGTTTTTATAAAGTCAGGCTTATCCTTGAGCGTTGTACCGTCCTTAGGATTGAGTGTCCTGAGTATTTCCTCAAATCTGCAAGCCACCTGTGTTGTGTGTATATGGAACACCGGCTTGTATCCGTTGGCAATCACACTGGGGTGATTCAGGACAACGACCTGTGCAGTAAAAGCCTTCGCCACAGTTGGAGGCGAACTTGCCGGACCACAGACATCTCCTCTCTTTATGTCGTTCTTCGCGATTCCCCTTACGTTGAACCCTACGTTATCTCCCGGTTCGGCTTGAGGCATATTTTCATGGTGCATTTCTATTGATTTGACTTCCCCCTGTTTGTCTGCCGGAAGGAAAACAACCTTATCCCCGACCTTCAGCAATCCAGTCTCAATTCTTCCAACAGGGACAGTCCCTATTCCAGTTATGGAATATACGTCCTGGATTGGAAGTCTCAAGGGCTTGTTAGTTGCCTTCTCTGGGGGCTTCAACTCATCGAGAGCCTCAAGAAGGGTCGGTCCGCTGTACCATTTCAGATTCTCGGATTTCTTAATGATGTTGTCTCCTTTGTATCCACTTATTGGTATGATCGGTATATTCTTGTAGCCGATGGATTTAAGAAGTGCTTCGATCTCCTTCTTGACGGCCTCGTATCTAGCCTGACTAAACGGAGGTTGAGTAGCATCCATCTTGTTTACAAGGACAATGAGTTGCTGAACTCCAAGAGTTCTTGCAAGGAAAGCGTGTTCCCTTGTCTGAGCCATAACACCCTCACCGTCTCTCGACGAGACAACAAGCATAGCAGCATCTGCCTGGCTTGTTCCGGTAATCATGTTTTTTACAAAATCCCTATGACCGGGAGCGTCGATAAGAGTAAAGTAATATTTGTCAGTCTCAAACTTTCTGTGAGAAAGATCAATAGTGACTCCTCTCTCCCTCTCCTCTTTATAACGATCCATAACCCAGGCAAACTCAAAAGTTGCCTTTCCCTTTTCTTCTGACTGCTTCTTGAACTCCTCAATAATATGGGCCGGTATCTCACCGTGCTCAAAGAGAAGCCTGCCTACCAGTGTAGACTTTCCATGATCGACGTGTCCTATCGTAACCAGATTAACATGTGGTTTCTGTGTTGCCATCTGCTTTCACCTAACTTTATTACTCTGTATCATTACAGCTTATAAGGGACTTTTGGTCTGATCCCTATTTCTCTCCGACAATGCCTATGGAAATAAATACATTTGTATGAATCCCTCGAGAGAAATATTGGTTAGTGGGGTCAGTTTGGCAAAGGAAAGAACCAAAGCAGGTTGGAAATGTTATATATTCTTTACGCATATCTAATCATGGATTCCCAGATGGCTATAAAAATTGGTGTTGGAATTTCACTGGCAGTAACCTGTTTGTTTGGCTATATGGTTCTTCTTAGACCTTTTTAAAGGAAAGATTGAATACTCGAAGTACGTTTTTGAATTATGAATTTTAGGGAACAGCTTGAGACATTTTCAAAGCAGATTGATTACGGCAAGAGTTTTGAAATTGATGGAAAATTCGACAACATAATTATATCCGGAATGGGCGGTTCAGGTATTGTTGGGAGGATTTTTTCAGAATTTTATAGCGAAGTCCCAGTACAGGTGATCTCCGATTATGAAATCCCAGGCTACTGTGATCGGAATACACTGTTTATTGCCATCAGCTATTCTGGAAACACTGAGGAAACTATCCAGACAGCTAAATCCGCCATTAAAAGAGGAAGCCGGGTTCTTGCCATTACCTCTGGGGGAGAATTGGAGAGCCTCGCTGAAAATGTTTTCAAGGTGCCCCAAGGTATGCAACCAAGGAACGCTCTTGGTTATATGCTGTCACCCCTCCTTAAGACATTTGTAAAACCGGAAGAGAAACAGATATCGTCTGCAATGAAAATTCTGAGAGAACTGGAGAGGGAAAACACATTCCTGAAGGATACTGCTATTCTGATAGCCCAGAAATCAGCCATACCATGGATACTTGGCTATTCCCCTTATGTGTGGACAGCCTACAGGTGGAGGACTCAATTTAACGAAAATGCAAAAATAATGGCGGTAAACAGTACCTTTCCCGAACTGAATCACAACGAGACAATGTCCCTGAAAGCAAGCTTCTCAATGGACAGATTTTTCTTTATTACATTGGGCAACCCTGATAATAGTCGTGTGAAGAAAAGAATCGAAATAACCTCAGAGATCACTGGAAGGACTTTCCATAATATTCCTGATAAAGGGGATAGCCTGCTTGAAAAAATTCTTTACATGATTCACTGTGGGGATTACCTGACCTATTATCTGGCTGATCTAAGAAAAATGGACCCCATGGATGTGTCCCTGATCGAAGAGCTCAAACAGAAGCTTGCCTGATATCCAGGATCATGCTGCCCCCAGGTGGAAGAACAGACTCCACCTCATCTCTCGGCAGACCAAGCAGTTTTGAAATCTGAATAACAGTTTCAAGTCTTTTTTCTTTTCCCGAGGATATTCGTATGAAGCCATCTAGGTTTGCCCAGCCACCTTCGGCAGGTCGCACAATAGGTCTTTCGAACCCCTTAAAATTCTCCTTACCTATCTCAAGCTCAAGGTTCAGATTAAAGAGGTAATTTCTTTTGCCTCGCACAATCCAGGACCCGGTCGATACAAACTCTCCGGATTCCGGCGTCTTACTTACCTGGGAAGGCAGAACCCAATAGGCAGAACCGGATCTGATTCCAGCTGACCATGCCCTTGAATAGCATACTGCAAATGTACAAGCTTCCTTAATGGTAGCTTCTCCGGGGGTATTGTCCCCTTCAACCTTGATTATAGTGCTTGGAGCCCCATATACATCTGCGTGAACATAAATATCCCTGTCCTTGAGGTGTTTCTTGACGATCTTCTCATTACTCTTTGCATCTCTTCCGGAAATCACCAGGAAACCTTCGCTGGAAGTGAACCACCTGTAAACCTCATACCACTCCTTTGGTCTCTGTCGGCTTACAGGTTTTGATGACTTAGCACCTTCTTTACTAGATTCCTCGATAGCCCTGAGTGCACCCGCTATTTTTTCCCTATAGGTTTTCGAATCCAGGAAATAATTGTCCATGTTCTGTCCTGCGGTGGACATGAAATCCAGCTCAAAATCTTCCTCACCGACCAACAATGTAAACCTCTTTTGCGCCAGGTCTAACGCCGTTATGGTATACTCCTTGAATTTTAATGGAAGATCTTGGAGTGAGGAATTATGGCTTCTGACGAACTCGATTACTCTGTCGAAATCCTTGAGATTCTGTCGCATCAGCATTCCGATTGACCTGGATCGTGCCGATCTTTTCTCGAATTCCTCAATACTTCTCTTCATTGACTTTATTCTTCGTGCAATGGGAGATTCCTCTGTGGATTTTTCACCAGTCTGTTTTGACCAGAATCCTTTGAGGCCTTCATTGAAGTCGTTGAAAACCGTAGGCTTTTCATGCAGATGCTTCATCTGTATGGGGGAGATCATGACTGGTTCAGTATATTCGTAGGCAAAATTTGCTTCACTCTCCTTCAGGCAGTTCCTAAAGTTGAGAAGTATCAGAGAACTCTCCTCGTAGGTTATTGATTTCTGATCCTTACTGATAGAGGACCTGAAACATACTTCCTCTGCAAGGTCTCCGCCAAAATTAAGACGCGTCGCAAGTGTCTGTACAATACTACCTTTGCTTTTCGACACCACTTCCTGAATTCCTTTTGAGTCCAATTCAATCGGGTTCTGTGAAGCAGGAGGTATGTACCTTTCTCCCTTTATTACCTTTCTGTTTTTCCATTCCCTTGGATACAAGGCGAACTCTATCTGGTTCCTATCTGTCAGGATGAGGTTTCCGTCCCGAAACATTTCCAATATGCACTCCTGACCTGAGGAAAGTGAAAAGCATAAAACGCGATCGAAATTCGGTTGCGACAGCCCAGTGATCTTTCTCTCTGATAATTGTTTCCTGAGCATCATTGCAAGGGATGAAGCTTCAGTGGGACGATCAACATCCATGAAAACAACACCCTTCTTCAGATCCAGCAATATAAATCGATGATCCTTGTTTGGGCCGGATATCTGGAATACAAATCTGCCTCCGGAGAGATCATATACTTTTTTTATAAATGCCCCGACAAGGTCTTTCTCATAAATTTTTATGAAAGCATAGATGTCCAGAGATGATTGTCTTGAATCCAATAATGTGAAATCAAACAAGATATAATAAACCAAAGCATCATGCGCCGTTCTTTTATTTGCAAGGGAAAATGCTTTAAGCAAATTGTAATCTTTAGAAGATAAGCATGGATTTCAATGGAACATTCACTGCGAAGGCACCCGCATCTGAGGTATATAAGTTTATTCTGGACCCGCATAAGTTGGGTTCCTGCATTCCTGGTTTCAAGGAGTTGTCTGTGTTGTCACCGGATGAGTTTAATGTTGTAGTTCGGGCCGGGGTAGCATTTATTAAGGGTGACTTCAAGATCAACATGAAGGTTGTTGAGAAGGAAGCGCCAAAATATGCCAAGATCACCGGCAATGGCCAGGGACTTGGCGGAACTCTGGATCTTGAAGCAACCATTAACCTGACAGAGGATAATGGAAATACCTCCATGGAGTGGAAAGCCGATGCGAAAGTTGGCGGAAAAATAGCTTCACTGGGTCAGCGCATGATTGGAAGACAGGCTGAAAAGATAATCACTGAATTGTTTGAGGGAATCAAGAAAAACTTCGAGTAATTCCCAGATTTGTTATGTCAGATAGTGAGCCCTTTAAAGTTTCAATTATTTCGGAAGGTATTGATGAACATTTCGGGGATAAAATTGCAAAAGCCCTCAACAGTCTGGATTCCAATTTGATGGTCTCCCTGCTTGCTGGAAATGGGGCCGAAGAACTTGAAAACCTCATGCACAACAGCGTGCTTATTCTTATAAAAAAAGCATCCCTCCGGCTTGAAGCTCTAAAAAAGAGGGTATCGGGAAAAGCAGTTATACTAATAAACCCGGAGATCTCATCTGTATTGAAGGGCAAACTGTACCTCCTGAATAACAGGGTACTGGTGATTTCCTGCAAAGAAGATGATTACTTCGATTCAGCATCTACTTCTTTTCACGACCTGATTTCCGGGTCCGCCATGAAGATAATGCATAATTGCAATGAAAGCAATTTGCCTAGGAAAGTAGAATCTATTGCCAGAATCACAAAGAAATTCCTGGAGGAGGCTGAATTATGAAAAATTCTATCAGATTGCAGATCAGATACGGCGACCTGGATACACTGGGCCATGTCAACAATGCTGTTTTCCTCACCTATTTTGAACTCGGACGGATAGAATTCTTAAAAATGGTTTCAGAAAAATTTGACGCGGCTAAAGTAGGGATAGTTATTGCACATGCTGAAATAGATTATAAAAGACCACTGCTAATCCAGGACGATCCTGTTCTAGAAACAGAAGTGGAAAGGATAGGAAACAAGAGCATAACATTTTTAAGCACCATCAGGGAGAAATCTGGCGAAATATGTGCGCAGGGACTTATTATAGCTGTCTGTATAGACGAATCCGGGAACACGATTAAGGTTCCTGAAAGCTGGAAAAAGGTCTTCCTCTCCTAAACAGGAGCTAGAACAGTTGCAATCCATGCAGTCGCCGGGGTCAGGAAGAGTTCTATAAGATAAAAGGACATGTGCAGGGTTACATCAAGGTAAATACTCTCTCTAAGGTAGTATATTGAGCCATAAAAAATGGACATCACAAAGTTGTCAAAAAAGAAAATGTACTCATATATTCCGGGATATGATCCTGGCTTCAAGATTGGGAGTCCTGCATAGAAAATCATGTACAGGACAGACTGAATTATTATTGCCTTTCCCATTCCGGTCTTTCCGGAAAGCAGCTCTGGGATAATGTATCTGAAGTTTAATTCTTCAAGAAAAGCTGGATAATAAACAATGGAAAGAACATAAAGGGTGGATTGCTTCATCAAGGCGTAAACATAGAGCCATAGAAACAGTATCCCCAGGAAAACAAAAAAATCTTTGGATAAAAAATTTCTTTCAACATGTATGCGCTTCCTCGCAAGATAGATTATGGCTATGAGAAGGAAAGGAGTTACGTAAATATAGAAGGTAAAAAGCCAGGAAAAATCAAAAAAAAGAATGAAAGATAAAAAAACTGGAACCTCAAGCAATACTATTACAATTTTCTTTATTAGATTAAGTTCGTCTGCCTTTTGATTAATATTGTCCATCGCTGTTCAACCCCTAGCTTTGAACCTACATTAACAGCCTGGAATCTGTTTAAACATGTAGGCTAACTAAACATATGGAAACTAAAAGAATTAACAGATAATAATTAGAATAGTGGAAAATCTTCCTGAAATCTGACTTGAGAAATCCCTTCAATCGGGGTACAATAACAAAGTAAATCATGATTGCATCGAGAATTATAACAAGCAAGAAGTAGAAAATTCCAACGCGGATAGCGCCAGTGAAAAATGGGATTATGCTGTATGCTATCAAAACAATAGTATTAATGAGAATCCACTTGAAGCTGTTCTTTACTCCAACAATTGCAGGAAGCATCGGGATGTCTGCTGAAACATAATCGTCCACATTTCCTACTGCAAGGCTCCAGAAATGGGTTGGAGTCCATAGAAATATCAGACCAGCAATAAATATAGAAGTAAAAGATACATCGTTCGAGATTGAAGCCCATCCTGCCAAAGCCGGAAAACTACCTGCGACACCACCGATAACTATATTCCAGGAAGTCCTCCTCTTTAAAAGTACAGTGTAGAGAAAAACATAACTCAGAAAGCCTCCGAATATGAAAATGGAAGTTAATGCATTAATAGTGAAATAGGAGATCGCTGTGGAAACTATCAACATTGAAATACCGATCGCAATGTACTTTTTTCTGTTGCCGACATTGAGTACGGAAGAACGGCTGGCCGTTCTCTTCATGCTTGAATCTATGTCTATATCATAGATGTTGTTAAACAAGGCCGCTGACATCGATGCAAGAGTCCCTGATATCAATAAAGGTGCAAGAAGAATAATATGAGAATGGAAAAATGGGTTAGATAAAAAGGCAGAAATGGCAACTATATCGACTAAAAAAGTAATTTCAATTTTATATATTCTTGAAAAATCATGGAAATTCAAAATTAAACACCGATATTAGCTACCCTTGTACCAATACCAGCATGGATATTCGACATATAGACATTTCCAAATTGAGAAGACAGCTGGGTACCAATTTCTGTTGAAATTGGTGCCTGATGACCAATCTCGATGTTAGGAGGGGACTGGTAAGTTCCAACCACTATAACGCCAAGCATCGCAAAGGGATGTATGATGCACCAGTATGAATAAATACCGGGTTTTGTAAAGGGGAACTTTCCCTGGGCAGTATGTCCAACAGTGGTAGTTATCTGAGCGGTGCTGAGTATAGTGTAATCACTACCCGGTTCATAGGCCTTATAGTTGGCTAGCATCTTGGAATTCGAAATATTACCATTACTGTTAAACGGGATATTAGCACTGGCATTTGTTGCACCCAGATATCCGACTGTCAAGGTATGGGGCGCTCCGTCTTCCTCTGTAACATTGAAATATATCGTTGTGTCAACCTTAACAAATATGGTTGGATTCAGCGGTTGGCTTGAATTCAGAGCATTATAGTACTCATCCCATCCTGCTGCATCTGCGTAAAGATGTACATAGTAAGAATTTGATGCAGAAGTATAATCCGATGTAGTCGGAGTCAACCCGCTAGAGGTCGGGCTGGACAATATGTAGGCAAATGAAACAGCTACAACTATTATAATCAAAGTAACGAATGCACCACCTGCCATCTTGTTGCTCATATTACTCTCCACCTCCTGAGGTGTTAATTGCTTCAAACGTCTCTGTTGCACTTATCTCAAAGATGTTTGAAGGATCGGTAACCGGAGCGCTCATGAAACTCTTTGTAATATTGTACAGGAAGACAAGCTGTCCAATTCCAATAATAACTCCCCCTACTATAGCACTGTCCTGATATGGCTGGAAAAATGGGAAGTAGCCAGCTACGGCTCGTGGCATACCTAGAAAACCTCCTACGCCCCATGAAAATGACATAATAAAGGACCCTAGCGCAGTTATGTACATATGCCATCTGGCGAGCCTTTCATTGTATTTCTTTCCGTTTGAAAATGTTGGAAACAGTAGATAAAAGGCAGCCATCGAGACGCCGAGTGTCAGGCCAACGAAAACAAAGTGAAAATGCCCGGTGACAAAGTATGTACCGTGAGCGGTAGCGTTTATTGCATCATCGCCCAACATAACACCCATTGCTCCGCCTATTATAAAGTCGAAGATGGCATTTATTACGAAAAGCATTGGAACTGTAAGACGTATTTTCTCTGCCGTCCACATTGTGGCAATCATATTGAATATTGTCAAAGCAGAAGGGATTACAACTATGAAAGATGCAGTTGTAAAGAACAATACCCAGTCTATACCCAAGCCTGAATTAAGTAAATGATGACCCCAGACAAGTTCACTTAAAATCATCAGCAACCCCAGGGAAAATACGGCTGAAGAGTAGCTGTAAACAGGTTTTCCTGTGAATCTGGAAATAATTTCGTACATAATTCCAAAAAATGGTATAATTGCAATGTAGACAATTGGGTGTCCCCAGAACCAGAACAGAATCGCGAACTGAAGTACAGTATGTGTGCTTGCCGTAAAGAAGACGGGATTGAAAAAGTCATAGAACAGCATGCCTAGTCCTACCATTAGAGGCGGAGCTGACGTAACAAGCATAAGCAATGTAAACACAATGGACCAAGCAAAAATAGGCATCCTGGAAAGCGGTATTCTATCTGAACGATCCATGAATATTATCTTCAGAATGACTATGCTTGCAAGCATAATACCTACAAATATCATCTCCATCGCAATTATTGCCAACCAGTTGTTTGAACCGGCCCCAAATGGAGTTAGCTGAAGAGATAGGGGAGGATACATGTACCATCGCATAGACGATCTGGACACTATGAAAAGTATGCCTCCAAGAAGCCAAATCCAGTAAGCAAAAGTGGAATAGGAACCCATGTTATCGCGCTTCAACCGCAAATAACCTGGCAACAGAAAATAACCTAGACCAAGACCCATACCAATTGCAAACATGTAAATCATAAGAGTCGCGTGCTGTGTAATCAATATATTATAGATAACCGGCGATATAATTGTGGGATTAGGGTCTGTAAGGGATACCCTCATGAGAACTCCAAAGGCCCCGGCGATAAAGAGGAAAACAAGTGAAGTGAATATATACCTTAACCCCAGGCTTTTAGAGTCGTTGTTGACCATGACAGAAAAACTGGCACTGACTCTCCTCCCATAATACTCTTCTCTCTGATACACCTCTGCACTTGTATATCCTTCCTGTTCTGCCTGAATTGCAAGTTCTTCTTTTCCCGTCGCAATGAGATAATAGATCAGGAAAGCGATAACAGCTATCGCGGATGAAAGTACACCAACAACTATTAACATGTCAATCTGATTCATAATTAACTACCCCCTGAGGTGCTGGGAAGAACTGTGAAATTACCCCTCATCTCATAATGAAGTTCGCCACAGTATTCAACACATTCATAGTATATAGTACCGGTTTTTTCTGGCGTGAAGGCTGCATGATTTGTTTGGCCCGGAACAGCATAAATTTGGATCCCCGCACCTATTATGAACAGGTCATGTATAACATCGCCGGATACCACATTCAACTCATAGGTTTTCCCCTGTACTAAGTAGACATGTGTTGACGGAGCAGTCATATTTGGAAGCTGAAAACTCCATGACCACTGAACCCCTGTAACGTTCAATTGTACGTCATTTGCGTAAAGTGAACTATCGTTTATATCCTGAGGTATGTTACTCTCGTGCCCAAGGATTCCATAAACATTGTATACTGCCCCACTTGTAAGTAGAACCAATACTACTGCCAGAAAAATTAATTCAATCTTTGTTTCTTTATTCATCTGTAATCCTCCCAATCTCCATTGCTTATTCCCTTTTTATAAACCGGATAAAAAAGCAAAATAATGCTGAACGCGGAAGCAGCAATTCCACTGGAAACAACGTAATCGATCTGATTTATATTAGAGATTCCTGGATTGGCAACGTAGAAATGCCCTAATAGGAAACCCAGAATAAAAAAAGCCGCAATGCCAATAACTATAGAAACCAATAACATTGTGGCTACTAGCTTGGCGCTATTGTCCATAGTGAGGGAAAGAAAAAATGTTATATTAACATTTCCTACACAGTTTATTGGCACTTAGGCATAAAACTGGCTTGCAGTTAATTATTTTAAAATGATTGAAAACATCTGCATTTTCGATGGTGTGGAAATAGATCATTCAAATATCCAGTACTTTCATTAAGGAGAAATTACACAAAATAGGAATGGGCCGGATTGATAGTTATTTTAAATTCACAATAACATATTTCAGCTTCGGAGATGATATCTTCTTACAACTTTTCAAATAGATAGGGCAAAAATTTCGTTGGCTCAGTCAATGTCGTTGACTGAGGCCTTGATTTCTTTCTTTTTTCCGAAGCTCTCTATCTGCTGGAATTTTCCCTTGAATTTTTCAAGGACTCTGGGAAGTGAAGTGTATTCCATCTCCTCCTCTGGTAACCTGTGCGGTTCAAATGGTCCCATTCTCCTGAGGTAATCTACTATTTCAACAGCTTTTCTCCTTGCTCCGTCGTATGCTGGATCATCAAACATATCAATAGGTCCGGTTAATTTGCCATCTTTCAGAACAAATCCTAGAGCTCCAACTTTTGGGGGGCCATCAAACCTTGACATCTTGGCATCCTTCAGGGAAACTGGCATTAGAGGACCATTGAATGACCCCCTCATCCATCCAGACACCAAGTAAGGATAAGAAAATGCTTCCATAGCTTCACCTGAGGCGGGAAGACCAGACTGTAACCTGACTATCCCAGCAGGATCATCTTTTCCCACGTACTCCCCGGCAATAAATGACAATTTATCTGTGCTGATCACGGCAACATTCTCATCTGGTAGTTTCTCATGCGATTTTTTAGTAAATACTCTCTTGATAACATATCTGCTCTTTGACCCTATAAGCGCCAGAAGATCGTAGGTATTCTCAGGACAATCCATGTAAATCCTCTTTGCCTCGACTATATCCCATACCTCAAACTTGAACCCCTCGTGCATGTTTGTGTCAATAACAAGGCCAGGAGTGTTAAACGGATCAGCGAACATCTTGTAAATTGGATAGTTAAACGCACCAGGTTCTGTCTTGTCCATCATGTATACAATGAAAGGCTCTGACTTCCTTGGATTGATCTCCATTTCAGCAACGCCTGGTCCCATACCTTTGATATTTCCTGAAAATGAATCCTTAAGAAGATCCTGGCCAGCACCGTATAAACCATAATTCTTTGCTACTTTTGTTCCTGCCTTGAAAGCATTCCATGCTAGCTCATGAATTTCAGAGGAATCTATTCCTTTATCATGGATCATAGTAATTTGAATATCATCTCCTATGCTAGATACATGGAAATCAGAAACCAAATCATGTCCCTTTTCCTTAACATGTTTTCTCACCTCATCCACCACGGGGCCAAATACGGTGGTGTGACCCGGTAGGCTTCCTATATCAGCTTTTATATGACTGATTGTCGTCTTCATGCTTACAAATTGAGTCTATGTATTAAATACTATCTAAGGGAAGAAAAATGGTACGTCTTTTGTTTAATTTTTTTAATTTGGGATTCGTGCATTAACGAATATAACAAAATCCTTTTGGGAAAATGTATTAATTCTATTTTACATATTGCCCCGTATTCATGTCGATTTTAATTATCATTCTGCTACTCGTGATTATCTGGGTCGCACTTATCTATTATTTTGCCCCCTTTCTTAAAAAAACCAGAAATTTCGCACCCTATGGCCCTGCCTTGATGATTAAACTGACAAAAAATAGAGGTATTCTGGATCGAGTATCCAACAGATTCCCTGGAAAAATATTTTCTAGGATTTCTGTCGTGCTTGTTTTTGCAAGTGCAGTTATTGCAATAGTAATGCTTGCCTATGGTCTATTTCTGGGACTTGAAGAGCTTAGAAGTGGAATATCCTCATCTGGAGTGCCTCTTACAGAGTTGATAGGGCTGCCAGGGATCAATCCTGTTATACCAATTGGTTTTGGGACAGCTGCCCTTGTTTTTTCAGTAGTGATCCATGAAGTTTTCCATGGAATTGTTGCAAGAAAGCATGGCATAAAAGTCAAGTCTGTAGGAGCTTTATTCTTTATAATACCCATTGGAGCATTTGTTGAACCTGACGAGACTGAAATAACAAATGCTGATCCGGCCATAAGAAGAAGAATAGTGGCAGCGGGACCCGGTATAAATGTAATAATTGCAATCGTGTCTCTAGCACTTCTAATTTTCCTCCTAGCTCCTTCTGTTCACCCACTTTCCTCAGGGGGATACGTTGAGCAAAGTTCGATGCACCAGATTCCAATATCCACCGGATCAGAGATCATAAGCCTTGGGAATTATTCTGGAAATGCAGTCAATTCACTAATATCCAGTTCTAACCTGACTCCTGGAGTATTTTATGATTCTTCATATCTTGATAAGGGGAAACTGCAACACGCCCAAATCGCAGCAGGAATCATGATCGTATCAACCATACAGGGATTTCCAGCTTACAATAACCTTTCTACGGATGGCATAATTGCTGCTGTTAATGGAAAAACAATCTATAATGAAACAGAGCTAAATAACGTACTTAACAACGTGACACCCGGAAATAATGTCAGTATTACCGAGGTTTTAATTCAAAACTACCTCAGCCATTCTGTTTCGATGAAGAACATAACTATCCCAACTGTATCAAAGTCACTTTATTATGCAAAGTACGACCCGGCTGCGAACAGACCGGATTATAAGAATGAAAGCTTTATCGGTGTAACTGTGGAATATGCAGGTCTGGGTATAGTACCCATCCAGAATATTTCCTCTGTTGTAACTGGTAGTATTGTTCTGTCGAACCCACCTTCAAATTTCCTTGGATTCCTTGGACTGCCTTTTTCTGGGCTTTCCCCGGTTCCCTCATATCTGGCCGCATTATTCAGCGTGCCATTTTCTCCATTGATTTTCTGGGGTATTCTAAATTCACTTTACTGGCTTTTCTGGCTAAATTTCCTCTTGGGAATAACAAATGCCCTGCCCTTCGTAGTTCTTGATGGAGGCCAGTTTTTCAGAGATACCCTTCTCATAGGTGAAAAGAGAAAGTCACTGTCATTTCTAAGAAGTGACAAGGTTAAAAATGCCATCGGCCTCGTTCTGAACCTTCTTGTTTTTGTTTTATTATTTGGTTCAGTTATTCTTGCATCCCATGGCATCTAGTAGCAAATTTCACCTTTCAGATGAAAATCGATCATTTAATAATGCCAGAATAAATCAGGTAAAGCTCATTTATGTGTTTCAGAACACATAATCTGCTATTCGTGGTTGATAATATATGGCATTTCCAGAAGCTGTAGAGAGGAGACTTAACAAGAAAATATGCATGAGATGCGATGCTAGGAATTCCCCGCATGCAATCGTCTGTCGCAAATGTGGCTATACGGGTCTCAGGTTCAAGGCAAAAGAGAGAAGAGGGGGCCAGTAGTGGTCTTCAAATGGGAAAGGACGTCTGTATTTTAAGGATGGAGGGTACAAACAATGAATTCGAAGCCTTCAATGCTTTTCAGTCAGTTGGTTGTACCCCACATTATGTTCATCTTAACAACTTGAAAAGAAAACAGGTATCACTGACCGATTTTTCTTGTATTTTTCTTCCTGGTGGTTTTTCAGCCGGCGATTATATCAGGGCCGGAGCGATCTTTGCCAATAGACTGAGTTCCTCAAGCGGAAAGGAAATTAGGGAATTTGTGGACACAGGAAAACCAGTAGTGGGAGTCTGCAATGGTTTCCAGGTATTGTCTGAACTGGATTTCCTCCCAGACCTGGGGATCGGAGAGAGGAGCATTGCTCTGGGACACAACGATACTAATCGATATGAGTGCCGCCTTACTTTCATAAAACGAGTTAATGAGAGCCCAATTCTTAATGAGGACTTTCCAACTGAAACTCCTTTTCTTGTTCCTGTTGCTCATGCTGAGGGAAAGATTGTATTCAAAAACAATGAGGTGCTGAAAAAACTTATAGAACAGAAGCAGGTACTATTCAAGTACTGCGATGAGTATGGTGAGGAAACCGGATTTCCATGGAATCCTAACGGAACTGTTCAGAATATTGCCGGTATCTCCAATGTTTCAGGAAATGTCATGGGGCTCATGCCGCATCCGGAGAGGATGATGGATTCAGATATGGCTATACCAGCTAAACTGAAAAAAACGAGCATTGGGCTGTCATTTTTCCGCGATCTGAAAAGATATATGGAAAAGTTCTGAAATTTTCACGGTTTTATAAGTTCAACAAGTAACTGCTTTGAGTTTTTCCTGAATACCTCAAGGGATTGATCGTTCACTATCATGTAGTCAGCCAGTGAAATTGTCTTTCCTATTCCCCATTCCAGTTCACGCGAATCTCTTTTAATCAGGCCATCTTCATCAGTAACATCATCAGGTCTTCTTCTTTTTTTAATCCTGGTGAGGCGATCGTCCATATTGGCATATATTGCTATGACTTTTACATTTTGAAACGATGATCTGAAATATTCTAGCTCCTCTGTATTTCTAAGTCCGTCTACTATTGTGTGATCCGGGTCCACTATCAGTTCAGCGGTCCTCTTTGCCCAGATCCCCATTCCATAATTTTTTCGTTCTCCAGAAGCATATTTTCCAATCTCTAAGTCTGAATTCCCAATATTATTCCTTGATGCATAAGCCTTCACAGTATTGCCCATATGAATATCCTTCCATCCCAGATCTATTGCTACCTTAACGAATTCATCTTTTCCAGCTCCCGGCATTCCAGTAACTACTAGCATGAGAAGAGGATGTCATAGCAATTGAAAAGTTTCCGCCCATGAGCTATCAACCCTGACCGTGAGGTCTTGATTCTTGCCTTCTTCGCTTCCTGGTTTCAAGAAGCCCTTAATTGGAATAAAAGAGAAGTCAAGCAGGCTCCGTTTTATTTAGGTTTCCAAGTCCATTCAGTATCTCTCTGTCCGAAAGGCTACCTATGCATCTGCCCTTTTTGTCCACAATGGCAAGTACATCGACGTTGTTTTCCTTTAGTATTCTGAGTGCCTCTGCGATGTCTAGCGCCTCGTCAACCGAAACTACCCGTTCAAGTCGTACCCTTCTTAGTGTTATCCGATCGAGAGTAGCTTTCGGAAGCAAAAGGAGATCAACAGCATTTACAACGCCTATTGGGTTACTGAACTTATCCACCACTATACCTGTCGCAGTATGTTTGGCCAGCATGTCATTTATTGCGTTAATGGCCTTTTCGTCTATCGAGAATACTGAAGAGATTGTATTAACATTTTCATCGTTGACCCTGAGGCTCTGAAGATTCTTGGCCACCATCTGTTCCTCCCTGCTAAGATCTGACAGATAAGGGGTTTTGGTGACAATTGATTTGACTTCCGAAAGAACAAAGCCAATCACTATCCAGGTCAGGAAGATGGTTGTGTAAACTGGAACGGTTGAATATGCAGAATATATTATTACAATTGTACTGATGACAGCACCCAGAACGGCCAGAATGAACTCATTAAAGTCGAGAATCATAGTTTTGATTGTTCTGCCTGTCTTCAATGCCAGTCTTCTTCCTCTCCTCAAACCTATTCTTATTAGTGAAAAGTCGGCGGTTATATGTATGAATAACCCGCCTAGGGAAGAAATAGTCCCAAGTACAATAAAAATTACTTCGGCAGATGATATCTGAAGGAAAACAAGTGGAAGCAGTACCATCAACCCTGAGGTGAATAGAACTGCGACTATGGGGGAATTTCTTCTATCCTTCTTTGCGAATATTGTGGGGAAAGATCTGTCGAGGCCCATCCTGAAAATGGTTCTGGAAGCCGCAGAACCAAAAGCAAGAATCGCAAGTATAGCGTCATTGACTGTTGCGATAGCGACCACATAAAAAATATACCTCCCATACCCCTCAAAATCGTCCCTGAGTATCTGTATGATTGGCAGCTGATTACTGAACTGGAGCAGAAAACCCGTTTGAAGAACGAGATCTGCGAGGGCATAAATTACCAGTGTAGCAAGAATGCCTCCAGTCAGAATTACAGCAATAACACTCCTTCCGACATCCCTTTTCGGATCTTTTACCTCACCTGATACTGGAGCGATAGATCCATATCCTGTTGGAATACCCATGGCAAACAATATTCCAAGGACGAAGCCTCCACTGGTCACATGGTAAAAGGAAGGGTTGGGAAAGTAAAAGACTCCCTTGGACAGGATAAAGGAAAGTAAAATTATAGCAACCATAATGGAAATTTCAATCAAAACGGCAAAAAAGGCATATCTGGATGATATACTGATTCCAACGATGAAGAATATTATAGCGGGAACTATCAGCAGAGCAAAGCCCAGATAATCAGAAAACCCGAATACGAAATTAAGGATATATATTCCCCCCATCAGATATGCGAGGCCGTAAAGAATGGAATAAAATATATACATCCATCCTGTATCAAATCCAATTCTTGCAGAAAGAGCCTGGAACGCGTATGTATAATAGCCTCCAGATGAGGAGAATCTGCGTGAAAGTCTTGTGACCGCGAGCCCGTTTACCAGAACCAGTGCTGTGCCGATAATCATTACCAGAGGGGCGTCATAACCTGCCAGAGTATATGCGAATGCACCATATGTGAGAATACTTAGCAGCGGTGACATACCTCCGAAGGATAGGAAAAAGAGGTCCCTGAATGTTAGATGACGCACTAGTTCACCCTTGCCGTTTCCTTCTTCCATTCTTAACGTGAAAGCCCAACTTTACAATACCTTTTCTGTCCTGCTTTTTTGACAATGGCTTCCAGATAGGAGGGGAAACGAATTTCAGTATAGCTCAAATTTTCTGCCTTTTGTTCGCACCTTACAGGGAAAATCTGGATAGATTTCATGCAAATTAACAAACATGATTAAACATTGAACATTTCTTATGACGAAACGGTTAAGTTTTAACCCATTAAGCTTTTAACCGAATTAAGCATTACGAGCCGATTCCAAATGGATCTAAATTTGACACTTGGTGGTCCACAAGGTGGAGGAATAGATACCTCTTCTAACATGATAACTCGAGCATTCGCAGCTGCGGGATACAATGTTTTTGGAGTTAGGGAGTATCATTCCAATATCAAAGGGAGACACAGCTACAATCATTTGAGAGTAAAAAATGAGAGACCGAGATCTCTGAAATATCCAGTTGATATCCTTATTGCCCTGGACCCTGATACCATATTTGAGCATATAGAAGATGTGGGAGAAGGAACAAAGATTGTCTATGATAAGGATTTTGAGACTTCTGACCTTGCATCGGCCAGAATGATCATGAGGGATACTGCAAAAAGAATTCGGGAAACCCTGGAAAAGGAGAAACTCCCACTTAACATAAAAGGAACTCTTGAACTGATGACCAGGAAAGGGGGGAAACCGATTCCTGTCCCATTTGGCGAGGTAGTTTCTTCAGCGATTTCAAGCGGAGTTCCAACGAGGTATTTCAATACCCTCGGATCGGCGATAACTCTTGCACTAGCGGGATTGCCTTTTGAATTCGGAGCAGAATCAATAAAACAGGTGTTCTCTGCGAAAGAGAGTGTTGTTGCTGAAAATGTAAGTGTTGTAAAGGCAGCATATGATTATTGCGAGAAAAATGGCCTGTCCGGCAATGCTATCCCCAGCCTTCCAAAGAAGAAACGATTTCTGATTACCGGGAACGATGGATCTGCCATTGGAAAGATGATGGGTGGCCTGCGGTTCCAGACATATTATCCAATAACCCCTGCAAGTGACGAAAGTTCAACCCTGGAAGAGCATGGGGAAATTTCATTCATTGAGGCAGAGAACTCTAAACTTAAAGGATCCGGAATAATCATTGTTCAGACAGAGGATGAAATTTCAGCTGTCACAATGGCCCAGGGCGCAGCAATAACAGGGGCCAGAGCTTCAACTGCAACAAGCGGACCTGGTTTCTCGCTCATGGCAGAAGGGATATCCTTCGCAGGAATGGATGAGGTACCTATCCTGATAACTCTGTACCAGAGAGGAGGCCCGAGTACTGGACTCCCAACTAGAAATGGGCAGTCAGATCTTCTATTCGCCCTTAACACCGGCCATGGAGAGTTTCCGAGAATAGTTATCTCCTCTGGAGATGTGGAAGAATGCATTTACGATGCGATGAAGGGCCTGAACTACGCCCAGAGATACCAAATGCCGGTGCTTCACCTCATAGACAAGAATCTTGCAAACACCACCGACCTTGTTCCAAATATTGATATGAAGAGGGTAAAGGTTCAACAGGTCCTGGCTACTAAGGATTCTGAGTCTTTCAGGAGATATAATCTCGACACTGAAAATGGGATCTCGAATCCGGGGTACCTCGGCAAGAACATATTCTGGATGACTGGAGACGAGCACGATGAACTCGGACACGTAACAGAGGACCCCGAAGTAAGAGACAGACAGATGAGAAAGCGGTTCCATAAAATCGATACCGTTGAAGAGGAAATCCCCATGAATGACAGAGCCGTTCTCTATGGTGAAGAGAATGCAGACATTACATTTGTAACCTGGGGGAGCCAGAAGGGAGTAATACTTGATGTCATTGAAGAGCTTAAGGCAAAGAAAATATCAGCCAACCTTCTGTATATCAAAATGTTCGAACCGTTTCCCTCGGATTTCGTGTCCAGAGTTTTGAATAAGGCAAAGTTTGTAATAGATGTGGAGAGTAATATGCTTGCCCAGGCAGCGAGGGTGATACGAACCAATACCGGAATAAAGATTGACCATAACATCCTCAAATACAATGGCAGGCACATGACTGAGGATGAACTGATGGAGGCTGCCCTGAAGCTTTATAATAACAGGGATGAGAAAAATTTGGAGGAGGTTTTGATAAATGGCGCATAATTTTAAAAGCGATGTTGCAATCGATTGGTGCCCCGGATGCGGGGATTTTGGAATCCTGACTTCAATAACTCAGGCTCTTTCTGAGTTGAATTTAGACCCGCATAATGTGGTATCAGTATCAGGAATAGGATGCTCTGGTAAGACACCGCACTACCTGAACATAGGCGGTATTCATACACTTCACGGGCGGTCCATACCGTTTGCTACAGGAGTAAAGCTTGCAAACCCCAACCTGAAGGTTGTTGTCCCTGGAGGGGATGGAGACATGCTGGGGATTGGAGCTGGGCACTTTGTTGCTGAGGGGAGAAGGAACAGTGGACTGACAATTATTATTTATGATAATGAAGTGTATGGCCTTACCAAGGGTCAGGCTGCACCAACAATGCAACTGGGCGAGAAAACAAAAGGATTGAACAAGGCGAATATATACGGGAAGGTTAATCCAATCGCTCTTGCTCTTGCCTCAGGATATTCATTCGTTGCCAGAGGGTTTTCATTTGACATGAAGCAACTCAAGGAGATTATCAAAACAGCGATTCTCCATGAAGGATCGTCTGTCATTGATGTCCTTCAGCCATGCCCCACCTACAATAACATAAACACCATGGAATTCTACAGGAAAAAAGTCTACAAACTTGAAGATGACAAGACCTGGGACCCAGTAATATCAGGAGACAGCATGGAAAAGGCGTTAACACAGTTCCAGAAAGCCTATACCAAGGGATTGGAATGGGAAGAAAAGATCCCAACTGGTATTTTCTATGACAACAGAGGGATACCTGCTTTCACCAAGAGGCTCCATAACCTGATTCCTGAATATTTCAACCATCCGCCGGCTGACCAGATAGTGGCAGGAATTGATGGATATACACCTGTGGATGTCCTGAAAACTTTCTCAGACAAGATTCTTTAAGCAAGAAATAGAAAAATAAAGACGGCTCCGAATACCACAAGGAATCCGGAGCTGAATAATTTTATCCATAATTCCATTTTGCTTTCAAATTTTCTGCTGGCAAACCTGATTATGTAAACAAGGATAAACACCCAGAGAAGGGCCCCAAAAAACAGAAACACTATTGTAACAATCCCGAACCTGTCGTATACCCCCATTCCAGCAGTCAGCCACCAGCCGATCTGAAGTGGATTGAGCAGCCCCACTGAAAGGCCCGCAATATATCCTCCGTTTACCCCCATGTCTGATCCTTCAGTTTTCTTCGCCCTCAGGATACTGAAAGCCAGGTACAGGAAAAAAGCAGCTCCCAATGGATATATGTATTTTATATACCGTGCCAGGTCGAATTCAGTACCAATGGAAATGGTGATCACCATGAGAATAAAATCTGCAGTCATCGCACCAAGCCCGACAAAAACAGCACCATACCATCCGCGATAGGCCCTGTCAATTATCATGGAGGTTATTGGCCCAGGCGGAGCCGCAAGGGATATACCCAGCAATATCCCAAGGAATGGAAAAAGCAAGAAATACATATCTTTCCTCTTTCAGTGCGAAGGAATGATAAAATAACTCAAAATATTATTGTATTTCATGGATAAGTTTGGACAGTTCATGTCCTATCTGAAAACGGAGAGGGATGAGTTTGAAAGGGTTGCATCTCAAGCAAGAACCATCAATGACGAGGTTTCACAGAAGTTAGGTAAATCAGATTACTGGCAGGTTTCACCTAAGGAGCTTGAATACATCTATGCGGCCATCAAGATTTTCGCAGGCAGGATTATTGCAGAAACAGGAGTGGGCCCGGGTACATCCTCCTACGCCATTTTAAAGGCCTCAGAGGAATTCAAAGGTCATCTGTACAGCTTCGACCTTGGCCAGCCTTATGGAAAGGAGAAGGATAAGCCCGTGGGGTTCATGGTTCCCGAAAGCCTGAGAGACAGGTTTACCCTGATCATTGGAGATACATATGAGACCCTTGAAAGAAACCTAGTGTATTTTGGCCCCTTTGATGTCTTCTTCCATGACTCTGACCATACCTATGAACATGTGATGTTCGAACTTGAGACCGCAAGGAAAAACCTGAGAAGCAAATTCCTGATCATTGTGGATAATTATGACTGGTCCAAAGCCCCTCAGGAGTTCGCGGAAAAGCACGGGTATACACTGTTTCATCCCTTTGACGATATATGTTTCATATTCCCTGAGGATTGATGATTCTGGTCAGGAGTCCTTTATCGGGTCAGCATTTTTGTTGTTGCCAAGCACCCTTTCGAGGTCGTCATGTGCCTGTTCAAGAGAATCGAACCTGGACTGTTTCACGAGCTTGTTTCCCTTGAATGATGAAAGTACGTCATCCTCAAGCAGGTATCTTTTGTAATGGTTAAGTTCCCCGTTTGTGCTGAAAAACCTTGTTCTTCCATATCTGCCCAGGCTTCTTGTTTCAGAATTGAGAAGGCCAAAATCATGTAGTTCTGAGAGGATATCGCTAATCCTCCTTGCTGAAAGAGGCGTTATGCCAAGTTCCTGGGACATGTTCCGATAATTTTCCTGGATTTCACCGGTTGTCATCTGCCCTCTTGCCATTTCCTGAGTCAGAATACAGCTCAGAAGAATCATTTTGGAATGAAGGGGGAGAGTGGTAATTGCCTCCCTCACCACATTCATGTCAAACTTATCCCTAGCTTCGTAGATCTCCCTGTCAGTAAGTTTTTCTCTCCCATCCCTGTTGGCAATTTCTATGGCAATTCTCATCAGATCGAGTGCTTTTCTGGCATCGCCGTGCTCCTGTGCACCGATGGCGGAACAGAGGCTGATTGCAGATGGATCGATTATGCCATCCTTAACAATTCCCTTAAGCCTGTATGAAATGATATCCTGGAGCTGCTGTGCATTGTAAGGTGCAAAAACTATGCTTTCCTGATTTAGTCTGCTTTTCACCCTTGGCTCGAGCGACTCTATAAAATGGGCATCGTTTGTTATCCCTATCAATGAAGTGATCGTAGGGGTAGAATCATCAATGATCTTGAGTATAACGTAAAGAGAGTCACCGCCGTTCTTCGCTATTAGCTTGTCCAGTTCATCTAGAACAATGACCATGGAGCCGTTATTTTTTGACAGCCTTGAAATGAGTTCAATGTAAATTCGATCCAAAGGCCAGCCCATTGCGGGGATCAGATCACTTTCACCCTCCCCGACACTGTTAACCAGGTTGACGAGTATGGAATACGGAGAATCATATATCTGACAGTTGCAGTAAATTACCCTCACTGAGGGTCCAGCAGCTTCTGAGAGAAGCTTTGTAACATGTCTGGCAGTCGAGGTTTTTCCCGTTCCAGTCTTTCCATAAAGAATAAGGTTTGATGGACGCTGGTTTCTCATTACCGTTCCAAGGATCCTTACCATATGGTCGATTTCCTTTTCCCTGTGCGGCAGTTTTTCAGGAATGAATGAGCTCCCAAGAGAGTCAATATTTCCCGTCAGAATGCCGCTATTTTCGTTATAATTTAGAAACGGATTCATCAGAACTACCAGTGAATTATGAAAAGCCTTCGCTTATACAAAAATGTTTTTTGATTTTCAGGGCAACATTTTAAACCTTTAAACGGGAATGGAGTTTAATGCCCTTCAACCTTTTCCGGAAAGAAATCTACAGGAATTCGCTTCTCTTTCATTATTTTCCCGATGAGGTACATGGAACCTGTCACAAGAACATCACTTCCTGTGCCAAGACAGTATTCATATGCAGAGATAGGATCCGAAATAACTTTTGTCTCTTCAAACAGCGAACCGTAAAGGCTGTTAAGGGTCTCCGCGGGAACTGCCCTTTCAGGCTCATCTGGTGTGGTAAATACGATCCTTCCGCTCAGCTTTCTGATAGCCCTTAGATAACTTGCAGAATCCTTGTCAGCAAGCATACCTACCAGAAGAAGAGGTTCGCTGTCAGTGAGAGCCCTGTATCCTGATACCAGTGAATGAGCCGCAGGAGGATTGTGGGAAGAATCCAGCATAACTACAGGAGAATGTGAAATTACCTGCATCCTGCCTGGCCATCTGGTATTCTTTATCCCATTTTCAATGTCCCTCTTCAATAGATTTTCTCCCGATTCTTCAGCAGCGAGAACCGCACATGCTATATTGTTGGTCTGAAAAGAACCAGTAAGTGCAGTCTCGATTCTGTATACCGTCTTATCAGTGGCCAGATTGAACTTTGTTCCATTGAAACTGTGTTTCACCTCAGATGCTTCAGCTTTTTCCCATGAGCATAGAAGTTTTGAGTTTCTGGATTCAGTAATTCTTCTGATGGTTGAAAGAACCTCCGGTTTTCTATCTCCAAGGATGGTTGGTATTCCATTTTTAATTATTCCGCCTTTTTCAAATGATATTGATGTAAGAGAGCAGCCCAGCTTCAGTGCATGTTCATAACCAACCTGCGTAATGACACCAACAGCGGGAGTTATTATGTTTGTTGAGTCAAGTCTTCCACCAAGGCCTACTTCTATGGATGCATATCTGCAATCAGTTTCCTGAAAAAATTTGAATGCCATAACTGTGGTGAGTTCGAAGAATGTAGGATTTCTGTTGGTAATCTTCAGGGATTCGATTTCCGGGCGGTACTTTTTTATGAATTCTTCAATATATTCGTCAGTTATCTTTTCTCTTCCAGATATAATCCTCTCATTGAAGTCTACAAGATGGGGGGACGTATAAAGGCCAGTCCTTGCTTTATTCTGGAATATATTGTACAGATATGCAGAGGTTGAGCCTTTCCCGTTTGAACCTGCCATATGGAATGAAATGTAATCATCTGACGGATTACCGAGATGCTGACTGAATTCCCTGGTCACGGTGAGGTCTAGTTTTATGCCTTCCCTGGCAAGAGAATATACATAATCCAGAATTTCTGAATCCATTTTTCACCCTGAGAATCCTAAGATGTGGTTTCAGGCGCACATATAAAGGAGGAATATTATTATTTGCATAAACCTAAGCTTTCCCTGCGGTTCTGATTAGGCTTCGGGAAAACCTGAACTGAAGAAAAGAACAGATGATGCTATCAAAAAAGCACGGCTGACTGCTCAAAATTTTATATGTAAGTGCGTTAGGGTAATAATGAATACGGATTTTTTATTCCTGAAAGACCAGTATGAGAAGGAAGCGGATTCCAAAGTGGTCTGGCATGAGTTCACGGACCTTATACTTGACAGGAGCATATTTTTCCCGACAGGACATGGTCAGCCCAATGACAGGGGAAAGGTAATAATTGAGGGCAGAGAGTACGTGGTTGTTGATACCTGGCTCGACGGAGACAGCATTCATCTCATGTCGCATGATACCTTCCCGGATGATGTAGACGGTAAGTCTGCCCATCAGATTCTTGACTGGGACGTCAGATACATGCACATGAGATTCAGAACAGCGCTGAAAATACTGATGGGCCTTTCTTATAGCATGTTCAGTGCAACTGTAAGGATCAATCAGACATATGACGATTCCGCATGGATGGATCTTGAGCTTGACAATATTACGGAAGACATGGTCAACCAGCTATTCCAGAAAGCTAATGAGATTGTCCAGAGGAAACTGCCTGTCACATTTACTCAGATCCCCAGGGAACAGTTCATGAAGGATGCGGAAATGATGAAGATTTGCAAATCTACAGTGCCTGATTTTGAGTCTATCAGGATCATGCATCTTGATGGCGTTCCGGATCAGCTGGAGTACGGGACGAATGTCAACAGCACTTCAGAGGTTGGCAAAATCAATTTCAAGACAAACCTGGTGAAGGGTAAGATATCGAGGAGAATTAACATAACCCTTGAATAACCCTGTTTCATAGGTGGATACATGGTAAAACCTGAAGGAACATTTGGAAAGATCCTGGCTTTCCTGTCCATAGGTTTTCTGATCTTCAATATACTTCTTCTTGTTTATGGGGTCCTGATCAGCGTTTCAAATTTACCATTAATAGAGGCGTTGAGTTCCTCACAGTTTCTATTGGTCAATTTTACCATCACACCAGTATTTGCCTACTTTATATTCGGAGTTACCTTTGCTCTTGTTTTTGCGGCTGTCCTGACATTTTTCACTGGAGACCGGATCAGAACCGGGAAACGGGGAAACAGCACTTGGCAATATGGAAAATATTTCGTTATTTTCGTACTTTTGGAGCTTTCATTCTCAGAAATTGAAAGTTACATTAACCCATCGCTCTCAAGCTCATTCCCCTATAACCTTCCAGTTGCATCTGAAAACTTTGTACTCGCTTCATCTGTTCTTGTGGAAACGCTGATTCAGTTCCTTGTTCTCGGACTGGTCCTTGTGATCTACTATCTTTTCACAAACCATAACACAGAAACAAGATTTCTGGATATGGATATATCAATGCGAAATACAGCACTTATCTCACTGGTATCTGCTGTGCCAATTGCCATTTTTTCCGGCGGTACACCGTTAGAACTGGCTGGCACCTTCATCACATTTGCATTTCTGAACGTTGCTTTTATCCGGGTGGGCTTCCTGAAAGGGATGACCATGAATTTCTCCATTACCATGAGCAACCTCTTCATCTCTGTAGCAGGTGCAACTTCGATCTATTCTGGAATATTGACCTATGTTCTTCTTTTCTTCTCCATACTGGCCCTGGTAGCAATATTCACCTTCATTCCCCTGAATCCCGGGTCTCGCCCCGTCAGGACTGGTGACACATTCGAGGAAATCAGCAGGAGCGTCGAAGCCCATAAAGAAGAAACGGTTGGCGGAGATGCGTCTTCCCTCCTTTTTATAAGGTCTTCATGCCCAACATGCGGCAATGCGACATTCCTGCTTGGCGACAATATGTCAATGAAGTGCATGAAATGTGGTCATGAGATAGATAAAGATGCAATTGGTGACCCAAACATCTCACTGAGAGTTGCCAGGGGCTACCGTAACTGACCGATCTTTAAGCCCATCAAGTGCAAGATAAAGGGCATATGCAACACTGGAGATTGTGATTACAAGAATTACAGGCCTTCCCAGGTACACCAGCGAAGTATCTATTCCGTACGAACCCACTATGAAACCCAGACCAAAGAAGGTTTCATAGAAGAATACCCCTTTTCTTGGTGGGTACAGAGTTATGAGATAGGACAGTATCTTTGACATTGAAAGGGCCACTCCCAACCCTCCCATTACCACAACAAGTACAATTGCTGGAATCTGAAAGTAGAATCCTAAGATCCCGGCTGGTGCTACCAGTATCGCAGAGATTATGGAATAGCTGCGCAGTTTCAGATCAGGCAGGTAATGAAGGGAAATATAGGAGACAGCGGAGGAAATTCCGTAAATGGCTATAATGATACCTATCAGGCCGTAGCTGAACCCTGAATCGCGCATCAGGGGCTCCAGAAGATAGTAAAGAAATCCAGAAAACATGCCTGTAAACAAAAGTGCCAGGCTGAATCTTAGCTCTACGCGTGATTTCCTTATTACCCTAGTTTTCGCCCCATTTGGTGGTGAGAACAGAGTTGCAAGAGAGAAGAATGCAGCCGTGATCAAAAGAAGCACATATACATGTGAGAATTCCAGCAGGAAACCCATTATTACAGGAATGGCTGCATTGGGGAGTCCCCAGCCGATTGAATACTTTTCTGCGTTTCTGCTGCTTTCAAGGGAGTTAAGATTGATCTCCGTTGAAATCCACCACGGAGCCTGAATGATACCGCTGATAATGGCCAAAAAAAGCAGGAATCTTGAATAGAAGAATATCAGGGAGAGGCTCATTACAGCCAGAAACAGTGCTGGCATGATTATTCCAAAGCGGATCATCCTCCTGCTCGAATAAAGGTAAATCCCCGCAATCACAGGAAAAGGGACGGAGGTTGCCATTCCCAGTATGCCTATGGTCTCATATGAGTACCCTTCCCTCAGGAGGAGTAGTGGAAATATGAAGGAAAGCGTGAACCAGCCAGAGGAAAACAGAGTGCTGTTAAGAAAAAGTCTGTTGGAGTCTTTCTGTGCATTTCCTTCCATAAACGAAGCTAATAACTACCCGGTTTAAAAATGACGTGATGTGGAGTGTTTCGTGGACAGTCGATAGATTGTAGTCAGTCCAGTTTCTCTATCTTTACGCCGCCGTCTTCGTAAAAGGCCACAATGCCATCTGGTTCCAAATTCAGCTTTTTAACGATCTTCTGCGGCAGCGTTATCCTGTACGAAGTCCCTCTGGAAGTTATGTGAGCAACGTCGAGAAGCAGTTTTTTTGCCATGTTCGGTGATGAGGATTAGCGATAAAAATGTTATTAATTGTATGAATTACAGGAAAGCCACAATTAAAAATATACCGGAATGGGCATTAAGGTCATTACAATGTTTTGCCGCAATATCAATGGCATCGATGCAATGGAGCTCTTTAAGAAATCAGGTCCACTCTCTGCAAGCACCTTTTGGATTAGGTGAGGCTATTGGAAATAACAGCCTGTCTGTTAGAACGCTTAATATTTATAGTGACTTGGAATCAGGATTGAGATTCAAATGGTAACAAAACCTGCTAGAATGTATACTAAGATTTCAGGACCAGCCTATACCAGGAAGGAATTCATGGGTGGTGTCCCGTACCCGAAGATCACAACCTTCGTTCAGGGAAATCAAAACAGGGATTTTGAACTTGAGTTCAGACTTATTGCCAATGAAAGCTGTCAGATAAGGCATATTGCACTTGAGGCTGCCAGGATTTCAGTCAACAGGAAGATGCTTGAAGGGGCTTCCCCGGATGCATATTTCCTGCAGATAAGGCCCTATCCTCATCAGGTCATCAGGGAGCATAAGATGGCTACCGGAGCAGGAGCAGATAGAATTTCAAGCGGGATGAGGAATGCCTTTGGAAAGGCTGTCGGAACTGCTGCCCGTGTCAAGGCCGGTGACATAATCATGGTGGGAAGAACTACGCCTGACAGAGCAAAGAAACTGAGGGATGCGCTCCACAAAGCTTCCATAAAATTACCTACACCCTGCAAGATAGAGATTACAAAGGGAAAAGAACTGGCCGGAAAGCTGGGCCTCTAGAATTTTCTTTTTCCTTCCCTGCTTCCTATAAAGTCCTGTATAAGTTTTGCTGCCAGCATAGACGTGTTTCCGTTGTCGTAAACCGGAGTCATCTCCACTACGTCGAATCCATCAATAATTGGTGCAAGTTCGTTTATAAGTTCCCTGACATCAGTATCCTTAAGCCCGTAAGGCTCAGGAGTTCCGACACCTGGTGCGTAGGATGGGTCTATTCCATCCATGTCTATTGAGAAGTAGATGCTTTTGGGCTTCATTGACCTGATATATTCCAGGGCAATGTCAATGCCTGATTTCTGGACTTCCCTTGCAGATATGAATCTCACATCCTTCCATTCAGTGCTGGTATATTCCTCTCTCGATACTGAACGGGTACCTATGGAGACACATCTGCCAGGTCCGAGTATTTCAAGAGCGCGTCGTGTCACGCAGGCATGGTTGAATCTGTTTCCGAAATACTCAAAACGGAAATCCGAATGAGCATCTATAACCACAAACACCGAATCAGTAAAATTCCTGACTGCGCCAACTGTAATCGAATGCTCTCCTCCGATCATCACTGGTATCTTGCCGTCTGACCTTATCATCCTCACAACGTTCTCAACATCGTTGACAACTTCCTCTGCGTCTTCACCTACTGTCAGATCCCCCAGATCGGATACTTCAATTTCCGGGTAATTGACACCGTAGTTGAAATCAAAAGATTCCAGGTTATCGTAGGCCTCTCTAACGGAGGCAGGTGCTTTTCTTGAACCTCGCCTGAAACTTGAGGTGCAGTCAAATGGAACTCCAAAGATAACATACTTTGAATTGCTGTACGAGGATGTTGCATCGGCTATTTTCCTGAGTGATAAAAATTCACTCAGTTCTGAAGCATGATTTTCTTTACTCCCATGGCTTCCCAATAGGACACCTCTGTTCCAGCTTTAATCTGAGCAACTTCTTCTGCGGTGACCTGCACCAGGAATGTCTCATAGGTTTCAGAGTCCATTAACTGCACTTCGTTGTTTGCAATGGAAAGGACCTGCGCATTCTTCTTCTCTATCATAGGTATCTTTACCTTGTGCTTGACCGGGAAAACTACACTTCTCTTCTGCCCGTCAAATATCCCGATCGCCACGATCCTCGCCTTAGCTTCACCGTGCTTACCGGGTTTTGACATTGTTATTTCCATTATCTTAGAAGGGGAGTCATCAACAAGCATATATCTGCCAACTTTTAATTCTCTAACTTCGGCTTCCTGCCAACTCATGAAATTCCAAACCACATCTCGTTGTACCTTAAATATTTTCTATGCATTATTCAGAATAGAATTAGCGGTTTTAGCCACGGCAGGAATCCCAGCACGATTCATATTTTCACGCCTGCCGGCATCATATGAGTGAATCCTGGGAAACGTAGAAATCATCTAATGTCTCACCATTCTGCTTTCTCAGGACTCCGTTTACCATCACCTCCAGCACACAGGAGGAGTCTGCGGAATAAACGACATTCTGCACTGCATTCTCCTGGGTTGTGGGCCACATTCTTGGGTTTTTTATACCTATGGTGATTATATCGGCGGTTTTCCCCTTCTCTATGGAGCCGAGGTCATTTCTACCCACCGAGGCTGCCCCGTTGATTGTAGCCATATCAAGTATCCTTTGGGCATTGAGGAATCTGGGATCCCACCTCTGGTTCTTAACCTGAAGAGCACCGAACTTCATGGATTGCAGGATATCCAAAGAATTGTTGCTTCCGGAACTGTCAGTGCCGATGCTAACGCTCACTCCTGAATCGGTCATTTCTGGAACGGGGGCAATTCCTCCCACAGCCAGCTTGCTGTTGCTGACAGGGTTCCATGAAACCTTAGTCCCGGTTTTTGAGAGATAATTTATCTCGCTGGAGTTTGCCCATACGCAGTGGGCAGCAATCAGTTCCGGCCCAAGGAATCCCAGTTTGTAAAGGTGCTCAATTGGCCGGTCTTTTGGCCCTTTCTTCAGGAAATCATAGACCTCCTCTCTGGTTTCTGCAAGATGAATGTGCGAAAATGTATGGTGCTTTTTGGCAATCTCCTTTGCTTTCAGGAAAACTTCATCCTCAGCAGCATAGACTCCCTGTACCCCTATTCCGGGAGTTATTAGTCCGATCTTTCCGGTTTTTGTTATGAAGTGTTCAGCATTGTCCAGGGGGTTATTTTTCTGTGTGGTCTTATCTACATCCAGGGTAACCCAAGCCAGGAAAGCCCTGATTCCGGAATCCTCCGCTGCACGCCCTATAACATCCTCTGAATAATAAAGATCGACGAAAGAGGTGATGCCAGCAGAGATCATCTCCAGGCTGCCCAGTCTTGCTGAGTTGTAAATTCCCTTTTCAGTTCGATCTCCATCCAGTCTGAAGGTCTTTTCCAGAAACTGCTGGAGGGTGATGTCATCCAGAAGCCCCTTGAGATGGGACATTGCGACATGGGAGTGGGTGTTAAAAAATCCGGGCATTATAATACGATCTGTGCAGTCTATAACAGTATCTGCCGATGAAGTCACTTCCCCGACTTCCTCGATCCTGCTTCCACTGACCAGCACGCTTCCCTTTCTTATTGTCCTCCCTGAATCCTGCGTTATGATCAGTCCATTCTGGAAAAGAGTACTTTTCATGAAATGGGAAACAACTCAGCGACTATTAACCCTGCTTCTCTTGAGCCTTCTTGATCTCCTCCTCTCCGGCGAGGACCTTGCCATGTATATCACGGTCGCCAGTATTGCAACAGAACCTCCCAGGAGTTGAAGATTCAGGGATTCCAGTTCAACAATGGCCAGGAAGGTTATGACTCCAATAACTGCACCGGCAAGGATAGGCATGGAAATCAGGGAAACTGCCTCGGACCGGTGCTTCGTTTCCTTTATCAGTATGAAATATAGAATGAAGCCTATTATGGATATTATCATTGCCACAAGTACAAAATTGTTCAGGGGAGACTGGAATGTAGACAGGGGAGGCGGGAAACTGTTTCCGTCAATATTTGTAGACCCTGTAAAGACCAGGGCCAGTATTGAAATAAACTGGTACGAATAAGCCTCTCCGAGAGCGGAAAAGTAGGAAAGACCATTGGTCGTCAGGAAAACAGCAAAAACCTGATCCAACAGTGGAAGTATAGATACAAAAAGTGATGAAACTGCCCTGTTAAGGGATTCGGACAGAATACCTTCGATGATTGAGGCAGTTGAGATCGATATGAAGATCGTGAGAAAGGTCTGCTCTGTAAGCGGTATCATGAAATATCTGTCATACCAGACCAGTGGAAGTACAGAAATCTTTACAAGAAGCGTTAAAAGTACCAGTACAAGAACTACAGTTGCCACATAGTAGTAAAATCCCTTCCTGAATCTTGAGGGAATCAGCCTCTTAATTATGGGCATTAATGAAAGAATTATGAATGGTACAAGATAAAGCACCAGGTATAGTTCTGGGATAACATAGAAGAAGAGAACTATGGATGGCAGGAGAATCATGAAGTTCAAAACATATTTCGAATTTTCAAGCCTCATTATCAGCTCCCCAGGTTCAATGTCCTGGCATACCTGTATTCAGCCAGTATCCGTGCGATCAATTCCCTGTCTCTGGCAACCACCGCCTTGATACCGACCCCATTGAAAAATGAGGTGATTGCCTTGAGGTTCTTGCGTTGCTTTATCTCAAGGCTCATGAGAAGTTTTCTTCCAACCTCTGTAGTGCTGGGCGGCTCAAAATCGTATCTGTCCGGGATGAAAAGATAAGTGGGGTGGCCCGTATTGAACTGTTTTCTATTTGAAATAATGAAATGCTCGGGTTCAGAAAATGGAGATATTATGAAAACCACTGAGTTCTTCTTGAAATTCTTCCTGATAGTCTTCATTACTGTTGAAATGTCAAACTGGCCCTTTGGTCTGAGATCGGCTACATGCTTTTCCAGGCTCTTTATCCCTTCATCGGATTTCCTGGCAGGGATGAATACATCCACATCTGAAGAAATAAGCTGGAACCCCACCCTGTCTCTATTTTTGAGTATAGAATATGCAGAGTTGATAATTGTTGAGATGACCCGGTCATACATCCTGACACCCCCATAACCAACATTGACGTTTATGCTGTAATCAACAACGAAATACACATCTATCTGCCTTTCCTCCTCCATCTGCTTTATGTAGAGATCATCACCATTGATTGCTCCATACCTGTTCCACGCTACATATCTAAAATCGTCGGATTCCACATACTGCCGTATTCCATAGAAATCATAACCCTGTCCACTTTTTCTTGAGAAGTGAATGCCCACGGTGAACAGGAAGTTACTTAGTCTCTCGCTCCTCTGGGTGAAAACATCGGACATTGAGGGCCCGACCCTGACGGTATCTGCCTTTTCGATCTCCACATTTTCCACACAGAGCTTCATTGGATCTTCAGAGTAAAGTTTCAGGGGCCCGATCTCATACTTTCCAATGGAGAGGGGTTTCAGGCTATATGTCACTGTTTTTTCCTCACCGGGGGCAAGTGCTATCTCACCCTCAAAGTCTCCCTCCACCGTGAAATTATCAGAAATTGTGTCATAGTAGTGGAACTTCACAAGGTTCCTGTTGGGGTTCTTGAATTTAAGCTTCACTTCCTTCCCCTGGTATTTTCTGGTGAAGTCCTGACCGATGTCACGTTCAGTCCTGACACGTTCCAGCGCCTCGGTAGTAACTTTGTTGAAAATGATAATGTCCGAACTGACTACGAAGAAAAGAATAAAAGTAAGGACTATGAAATAATCATAGCCGAAAATCAGGGATTCAAGAATACTGTAGGACAGTATTCCCAGCAGTGCCAGCCCGGATTTTTTTATCATTTTGGAGCCACGACAGAATTGACTATTCTCTCAATAATTCTGTTCACGGTTGAATATCCATCTCCGCCGCTTTCAAGGAGCGCCTCAGGCCTTAAGATGAGCCTGTGGTTAAGGATTGGCTGGGCGAGGAATCTCACATCCTCAGGAATCACGAAATCTCTGGCATTCAGCAGCGCATTTACCCTTGCGGCCATCAGGAATTTAGCTGATGTTCTTGGACTGGCCCCGACAAGGACCATTTCATCGGACCGGGTCTTCCTGATTAAGTCAACTATGTATGTGATCAATTCTTCACTTACGAACACCTGAGCTGCCTCCTTCCTCAATGCTATAATTCTCGAAGCGTCTATCAGGGTTGGCTCATCCTCCTCTTCCCGTGAGATGGAACGAAGTATACCCAGCTCCTGTTCTCTTGAGGGATATTCGAGTATGCACCTGAAGAGGAACCTGTCCATAAGTGCTTCAGCAAGCGGAAATGTACCTTCCTGCTCAATTGGGTTCTGAGTGGCAATGACAAGGAAAGGTTCCGGAAGAGGGTAGTCTTCGCCGCCTACAGAGACCTTCATCTCCTCCATACCCTCAAGGAGAGCTGATTGCACCTTTGCAGGAGTCCTATTAATTTCATCTGCCAGAAGGACATTTGCAAAGATAGGGCCTTTCCTGAACTCCAGTTTTCGGTCCTCCAGATTGAAAATAATGCTACCAGTGATATCACTGGGAAGCATATCCGGGGTGAACTGAATCCTTTTGAAATCCATGTTCATGTTTCTTGAATACTCACTGGCAAGCATGGTTTTTGCAAGTCCTGGAACTCCCTCAAGGAGCAGATGATTTCTGCTTATGAGTGAAATAAACAGATATCTCACTATGGGTTCCGATCCTATTACCTTCTTTCCAATTCTATCCTCTATCTTCTTTATTGTATTCCTGAGTTCTACTATATCTTCAACTGGATATTGTTCAGTCATTTCACTTCCTCTCCTCTTCAAATTCCACTGTGTCGAACCTTGTTTTTCTGAGCCTGTTGTAAAGGTTCAGGATTTCATTGAAAGTCTCCAACTGCTTCCTCTGGCCCATTTCTTTTCTCTTTTTTCGGCTACTCGTGGCCATTCGTGAATACTTGATATACTGTTTTCTAAGAGACTGGAAATAATCTGGAAATCCCTGAAGGTGATCGAAATCCTCTCCAATAGGATCAAGAAAATGATCCATGTCAAGTTTCCTTACATGTTCAGATTCAGAAGTGAAAAAATCAGCTGGAATTAAAAATTTCTCCCTTCTCTGTTCCAGGGTGGGTGGGCCATCAATCTTCCTTCTCCTGGCAAAACCGCGAATTGATAGAGAAGATATCCAGATAATCAGCATCGGTATTATGAAGCTCAGAAGCATCAGGGGGTTTGCTTCCACCCTTGACGGGAACCCCTCGATCAGAGACAGAAGTACCGAACCAATGTAAGTTTCGCTGACCATTCTTACTCCATCATTGAGTCCTGGAAATACAGTTTCATAATGTCCATATAGTTGTAGATACCGCCATACTTGTCTAGCATCTCATCGCCGCTGAATGATATTGATCTTGCAAACCTCGAGGTTTCGTAGTAATTCATATAATAGAAGACAAGTCTCTTGAGGGCATTCAATCTTTCCTTGTCCTTATCTGATTCTGTTACTATTTCATCCATCGCTTCATACATGGAATGCCCGTCAACCAGTGCACTCATGCTGATCTTTCCCTTGAGGCTCTGAATCTCGCGGATCATGAATTCCCTTTCTCCCATGGATGATGGAGGACTTCTTGAAAAGTACCTGCAGTAATCAGATCTTGCAGCTTTATAGGTAACCGCCGCCGCTTTCTCAATCTGTTCTTCTCCAAGCAGCTTCCTCGCCTCAAGCATTGGCGGAATATCCCCAACTGTTTTCACTTCCACAACAGTTTCCACAGGGTTTGAGCTTCTTTGCCGTGATTTTTTCTGATTCGGATTCTTTTTCACTTTCTTTACTTTTTTATTTCCATCACTGGAGAACAGACTCATTTAAGCACCCCATTTAGGCTAACTACGGTGTAGCTAATTGTTATTGAAGGCTTGTAGACAGCCAGACTGCCCGGATCATAGTATTTAAGCCTAAAGTGATTTTCGCTTCCGGGAATGATAGTGAAATACTTCGAAAGAACGATTGTATTGCCATTGCTTCCTGATGCTACCGTTCCGGTTAGCTGGGTAGCATTGTCATAGAGTGTAAAGTTAGAGGGGATGTCCATCTGGGATACCCCGTAGTCAATGGAACCAAGGAAAATATCCTCTACGGTTCCAATAAGGGTGAAATTGTAGTAAGTGAAATTTGAAGACCCTGTGTACGTGATCGAGGAGGAACCACCTGATATCGATGTGGTCTTGTTATCTGAAGAAACTGATAGAACAAGCACAGAGGACGATGATGTCAGAGTCTGGGTAGAAGTGTTGGTAAGTATCCCGGATAGATATGACTGAGATGTTATCTGTCCAGGGGATTCATTGAGATAAAGCGTGCCGGCGCCTATCAGATTTTCATTGTAATTAATAGGCCCGGCTATTTGTATATTCATGTCTGCCTGGTCATTGTAGGTGAGAATCACGAGATATGGGTCTACAGTCTTCTTTACATCTGTGCTTGAAGTTAGATTCACAGAAAAGTTAACCGGAACAAAATGAACATAGGAATAAGTTAGGTAAAAATAACCTGCAGGAATCGTGTAATTAACAAATGTAAGGTTTTCAACGCTAGACACGGTTGAAGGGAGTATGGGCAGAATATATCCAGAGACTGAAAGTCCATTGGCTGGAGGGGCTGACCCGGGATAACTGTAAGGATTCTGTAATGTTACGTCGAGATTGAAAAGTTTCTTCTCATTCATGGAGTCCCTGACGACGCTTCCTTTGAAGCCCGGTGTTGTGGTGTTTACGCTTATGGCAGTTCCATTGAAGTCTACTGTCTCAGGCAGTACGGTGTAAGTTCCACCAAATTTCAGCGAAATGTTGAGTTCACCAGAACTGTTTGTTTGGGATTTCAGTATATAATAGAAGCCATTCACATAAATATAAACCGCTGCTTTCTGATTGGAAAGCGGTGTGTTCCCGTTCTCCAGAAGTAATGTGAAATATGTGGCATTATAATTCACCGTCGATGGCGCGGGAAGTTTGCTGTTATTCATCTGCGAAGTAATATTTGCAGGAGATTCTCCCGGTAGTCCTTCAGTCTGATTCCAGGTGGTGAAATTGGAGCCGATTGAGCTCACCGGTGTCAGAGAGAGATTTACCTTACTGCTTCCCGGAGGCAAATTATATGAAACGTTGTTGAAGCCGGGCTTTGAGAGATGCACAGTGTAGTTTCCATTGGTCAGGTTTAAACTTGTGTTTCCTGAACCAGACGTTGTGTTAGTGTAAATGGATGATCCGTTTGAATTTAGACCGGATGTTATATTAACTTTCACCCCAGGAAGAGTTTTATTGTTTTCACCCACGGTGTGAATATTCAGTTTCTCAACACTTCCGCTTTTAAGGCTGAAATTAAGGTTTTGATTGATGCTTCCGCCAGAAAGGTTTGCTGAAAAATTATATGGAAATGACAGAGGGTCGATTATTGCGAACTTGTACTTTCCCTGGAATGACATGTTAAAGCTGTACTGTCCCAGGCTGTTTGTGGATATGTTTTCTATGAAATATGTTCCGTTGACGCTTGTTATGACTTCCAGTTTTTGGTTAGCCATGTTTGCAGAGGAACCGTTTCCCCTTACAAGGCCAGTGATCTGGGTTACTTTTATTACGCCATAATCGGGAGATGATGCATTGTCGCTGAGATATACGGACATGAATGAGGAGTTTTCCTGGGAGATCGTTTCTGTCACCTGACCGGAAGAGGCATCAAAAGGATTTATTGACGGGAGAGTAAAATTGTAGTATGTAACAGCCCTCGATACGCTAACAATGCTGTATACATTCTGATAATCCGGTGCGGATGCTGATACATGGTTGTTACCAAAGTCTGCAGGGACACTGTAGTAGAGGCCATTTCTCAATGCTGTCTGTGTGGAAGTGTTCGAATAGACACTGTAATCGTTAATATAGTAGCCGAGTTCATTCTGTGCATGCCCTTTTATAATTGCCCCGGTCTCGTTGTCCGGAAATAGCTGAAGAGTAAAGGATAGAATATTTAGATTTTTGATGTCCACCGAAGAGGGATTGGTGACGTTTGTGAACCCCTTCTTAATTGCATCTATGGAGTAATTCCCCGAAACCCCGGTCAGAGTGTATGATCCTGCGGAGGAGCTAGAGATGTTATAGGTTCCCCATTTGCTCGCAAATTTCAACACCACGTTTCCGACAGTACTTCCATTATACACCGTGGTTCCGGAGACTGTATATTTTGGAGATGGAACGAAACTTAGATTATTCCACACAGTAGCGTTAACAGGAAGATAATTCTCAGTGTATAGCGTGTTGTACTGGAAAATCTTGAAAGCAAATTTCCCATATCCGCTCTGTAAGAACACAATCCTGTAAAAACCATTACTGGATGTTTGAACCACTGTACCTGCCTCCAGTACTGCAGAATACAATGTGGCATTGCCGATTGGAGAACCACTGGAGGAATTGCGGGCATAACCCTGCATTACAACAGTGGAATTTCCGTAATCCTTGAATGAGGTATTACCTCCTCCAAGATTTCTGTTATTGTATATCTCTTTCTGGTAAATCACTGGCGGTGTGTATCCCTTAGGGGGCTTTATTATGATCTGGGCAGGGGCTGAAGGATAATCAACATGAAAGAATACGAAGACTCCGGATATTAAAACCATCCCCACTATGAGGAAAGCTATCGATTTTGGTGACAAACATACAATTAGCTGTTTCCATTATTAAAACTTTACGCCAGTTGTTTTTCCTTGAAGGTGAGGGCTGTTTCAGTGTTTTAACAGAATTTCATTGACTCCTGAAATGGTTCGATGCTTGTTGGCTTCGATCATATGGAAATTTTGATTTGGGTTCCCATCATCTTACTTTTACTGCCACACCTTTCTTCAGTGATGTCATTGCATCTACTGGCATCTTTGCGGTTCCAACGCCACGGATTTCCCCATTGCTGTGTATAACAACCTCATCACCCAGCCTGATGTCATCAGTGGCTCCCTTTACCCCAACAGCGTAGATATTTGCAGTTGGCTTGAAGTCGTCTATCTCCACCAGAAACTTTCCATTCTCAAGAAACCATTGAGCCGCATTTTTTGTTATGGAGAAGAAACCTCTGTCCTCATGAAAGACCAGGGAAGGTTTACCATCACTTACCAGCATGTCCCTGTCATAGTTCCTTACAATTCTGCAGGTAAGTATGTATTTTTCAATCCAGGAACCGAACTGATATTTTGCTATGGATACATATTCGTGTAGTCTGGACCCTCCTGAGCCTGATTTTGGATTGTTTTCCATATAACTGTCTAGACGCGAATTGAGTTCATCAAACTCCTTTTCCCGGTTCTTCTTATCCCATATTATCAGATCGGATGCAGGCGGGAGCACAGATTCTATGAACCCCAGTGAGCTGTCAACGAATGCAATCACTTTCCTGTAGGAATTCCTTGAAAAGTAATCCCGTATCATGCTGCTAATCATTTCTTTCTCTTCCAGGTACCAGTTTCCGGTCACCGGGATATCATAGAACGCTGGAGGATAAGTTCTTTCAAGGTCTCGCGGAACAACACCAACAGGGGATGTGATAATTATTTCATGCAGACCGCGTCTCCTCTTGCCCAGGGCCGTGAAAAGCCTCTGATGCGTCATGGATTGAGAATATGGCTTTTTCGCAGTACATGGAATAAGGAGAGCTATGTCACCATTGTCACTGCGAGTATACTCATTGGAGATGTAAGCTTTATACCTTAGCAAATCTGGCCTGACTAAGGAATCCAGAGTAGATGCAAATATTTCCGGGGTCCTTCTCGGATATGTAATTTCAAATTCCTGTGTCAGGAGAGAGTCGGAAAGTCGTATGAGTTCCATTGCCTTTGGGTGCATTATGTACCTCTCCACCATATTTCTCAGGGTATCGTTTCTGATCGAAAGATCGCAAAGTTCAGCAGTTTCTCTGAGGAATGCAGAATTATGATCAGATTGATTTGAAGATGTCCTGACTCTCCCAAGCTGCGTGTATCTTATATTTTCCAGCCCTTCAATCTTGGCCGTTGTGTCATCAAAAATACTAATTCCCAGATATACCAGGATGGGAAGTAAATATGGATCTGAGTAACCCTGCGCGTATATCAGTCTTCTGAACCCGTAATCATTTCTGATCTTCTGGATTATGGAGATCAGCCTCCTGGGTTTCTGGATCAGTGAGGATAGTTCTGGAATTATTAGATATTCCTCTCCTGATTCCACAAAATCTGATTTACCGGTAACGAAATTCCACGGAACCTGAATTCCTGCGGTAATTGAGTCTGCGAAAGTACTATGCAAAGGGTTTTCGAGGTCAAGTACCACCGGATAGCTGATCTTATCGTTGAGGGAACCTGCCCTTGCAAAGCCGAAAAAAGCGGAATCAATGAACAATAAAGCGGTATCCCGTTATTCCTATTTTACTTTCTTTCTCCCCGGTATTGATCCATGCAAACGGCCGTATCCGAATGTTATTCAAGCTAGGTAATGGAGCGGAAATTTCCAAAGAAGACTTCTTCCTTAAGTTCGGATTGATATAACTCAAGTCATTTCGGTAGTGCCTGGAACTGAAAATACTGACAGGAGAACAGTTGATGGAAAATCAGAAGCACCAATTGTTTTCTGCAGCATTGGAAAGATTAATTAGACTTGGTTCATTTTGCTATTTAGCTCCAGAAACAACTAACAGGTAAATTAAGATGCCACAGATTTCATCAAAAAATGACCAGGCTTTTCCCGGTGACGTAATAGCAATGGCTGAGGAGTATATTCCAGGAAAAAACGCTATTGATCGGAACGGAGAGATCATATCAAGTGTTTTTGGAAGCATCTCCCGAGACGAAACAGACCTGAATATTTCCGTCAGACCATACAGGGAAAAGATAAACATAAAGAGTGGAGACATAGCCTACGGTAAAGTCATTAAGGTTGACCAGAGGAAAGCTGTGCTAAGAATAGGTGCCATATACAACAGTCAGCATGGTCTGAGAACTTATGACGTGGAGGCATCGCTTGGGCTTGGTGGAAGGAGTTCAAGAGGGCCACCGCTTATCCTTATGATAGGGGACATAATACGTGTAAGGGTCCTGAAAACTGGAAGAAGAGGCATAGAGCTTGGAATATTCGGAAATAACCTAGGTGTTCTGAGAACATTCTGCGTAAGATGCAGAAATGTGATGAACATCAGGAATGGAACACTTTACTGTGATAACTGTGAGGGGACAGAGATTAAGAGAATTGCCCCTGATTACGGGATGATAAAATTCGACGAGGAATGATCATGAAAGGCAGTATTGGTGGGAAAGTTAAAGATGTGGAAACGTTATCCAACGAGGTCACCTCCATGAGAAAAGAGCTGGATGACGTGAAGGAAGTACTGAAAGGTCTGATTCAGGTCATTATGAGCCGAGAGGAAGGAGTGGACGAGGATGAGTACAACTAAATGGTGAAAAAATGATAATGCCGATGAAAATGCTGGAGGAACATTTAAACAGAAAGGTGGCCCTGCTGCTAAAGGATAACAGAACTCTGCAGGGAGTTCTGTCAGGGTACGATGAATACATGAACATGGTTCTCGAGAATGTTGAGGAAAGTTCTGAATCTCTCAACAGAAAGCTTGGAACAGTAATAATAAGAGGAAGCAACGTAGTAAGAATTGTACCCATATAGGCTTCAAGATTCCTGATTGAGATCGTGAAGGCTCATAATCACATATTTTATTTTGTATTAGGTTATTTCTAATAATGAGTGAAACAGAAACCCAAATAAAATTTGGATCAGGCATAGAGTTGAGCCTTAAGGGAAAAATAGCTCTTGTGACTGGTTCCAGTTCAGGGCTTGGAATGGAAATTGCAAGGTATCTTGCACGGGCTGGAGCTTATGTTGGTATCCATTACCATTCTGAGAAGGACCAGGCAAATATGGTGGCTGACGAAATTAACAAAAATGGAGGAAAAGCGAAAGTATTCGGCGGAGATGTCTCGGACCTTTCTCAGGTTCAGGGGATTTTCATGTCACTCGATAAGGAACTTGGGCCTATAGATATTCTCGTAAATAATGCAGGAGTGGATGGAAAGAGACAGATCTGCGGTGATGATGATCCTAAGCTATGGGAGAAGGTTATTGCAATAAACCTCTTTGGCCCGTACTATTGTGCCAGGGAAGCCGTCAAGAGAATGAGAACCAGAGGTAGTGGAGTAATCATAAACATAACCTCTGTGCATGAGTTCCTTCCTTGGTCAGGCTTCACTGCGTATTGTAGCGCAAAGGCCGGGTTATCCATGTTCACAAAGACCCTTGCACAGGAAGTTTCAGAGTCCGGAATCAGAGTGGTTTCTGTCGCGCCAGGTGCCATAAAGACCCCGATAAACAAGGATGTATGGGGTAACCCGGAAACCTATAAGGATCTGCTGACAAAAATATCCATGCCCAGAATGGGTGAAACAGGAGATATTGCAAAGGCAGTTGCTTTCCTATCCAGCGATATGGCATCCTATGTGACCGGTACAACTCTCGTTGTGGACGGGGGTATGCTTCTTTACCCTGCATTCAAACACGGCGGATGAACTCTTTCGATTCCATTTTTCAGATTTACTTAATTTTGAAATAAAAATTTCCATATGTTCCTTTCAGTTGATTCTACTTCCCTATTTTAGAATCATATGTAAAATCTTTATCATCCATTCAAATAAGTATAAATAGAACAGTGTTTCTATGGAAAAGAGCAAATTTCTTGGACAGTTAGTGTCTGTGAGAAATATGCGAGGTACTTCAGATGACATTTATCCTTTCCATCCTTCTCTTACTGATCACTGCTCTCATCGCAGGCGAAGTAATGGAATTTATAGGCATCCCTGCAGTAGTTGGTGAACTTATCACCGGTGTAGTCTATGGACCAGCAGTTCTTCACCTTATTTCACCCAATGCTGTTCTGTCTGGAATCTCCGAAGTGTCTCTCTTCTTCATCATTCTCCTCATAGGGATTGAGCAGTCCACAGATACGCTTAAGAGAAACATACCGAAGGCACTTCTGTTCAGCGTCGCGAGCTTCATATTTCCTGTTTTGATCATGATGTATGTTTCACTGGAGTTTCTTGACCTGGGAGTAACAAGTTCCGTTCTGGTCTCCATAAGCATTGCAATACCATCTATTTCAATTATTTCAGTAATTGTCAGAAGTTATGGAATTGATAAACTGGATTCCGGGAAGGTAATCATTGCATCTGTCATAATCAGTGACGTGATAGCTTTCGTTCTAGCTTCTGGCTTTTCCGATAAATCGCATTTATTCCTCGAGCTTTTTGGTATCCTGGTTTTTCTCCTGGTGATTTTCATCATTGACAGAATGATTTACAAGAACATTGGGCTTGTGAACAGCTTCTTTTCAAGCCTGAAGGCCAAGAAAAGGGGTGAAAAGGCAATCTTCGGTGGAATAATAGTGGCGGGACTACTTGTTTCAGCCATATTCGAGATGATCGGTATCACCTACATTCTCGGCGCTTTCTTTGCTGGCATACTTATCAATGAGTTTGTTGTGGGTGCAGATCTTCAGGGAATACTGACAAGGACCTTGGGAAGACTGGATGATAGCTTCTTCATACCTCTGTTTTTCGCCATTGCCGGGTTGGATATGGTTATTCCCAGTACGCACTACCTGATCATAACTTTCATACTTGCGGGAATTTCCGGCATCATAGGCGGTGGCCTCGACCTCTATCTGGGCAAAAAATTCCTGAAGGAGATAGGGGGAAGAAATGCCATGGGAATTTTTGGAGGGCGAGGGGCAATAGGCCTCGCCGTTGCAACCGTAGCCCTGAATTCTGGCCTTATTGGGCCAGAGCTGTTTTCTGCAGTAATCATAGGGACAGTTCTGCTATCAATAATATTCCCTGCATTTGTGAAAGTCAAGGATTACAGGAGAGGATATATCACCTCACTTGACAACTGAAAATACTGTAACGGTTTCCGTCCGCTGAACTCCTTCTACGGACCTCAGCCTGTCAAGAATGAAATTACCAATCTCCTCCACAGATGACGCCCTCACCTTAAGAAGCATGTCCCATTCCCCGGCAATTATGTATAATTCCTCAACCTCATTGAAGCCTGATATCTTTTTTGCCAGTTCTCTCTGCGAGGAGCCTGAGGAAGCGTCAAAGAGAACGTAAATGAATGCAACGGTCGGAAGGCCGATTTCAGCATAGTCCGGTACAATCGTGAATTTCTTTATTGTACCTCTCTTTACCATCCCCTGTATTCTCTCATAAACTGTAATTCTCGGTATATTGAGTTCATTTGAAATGTCAGATATTTTGTCCCGCCCCTTTTCCCTGAGATATTCGAAGATCATTCTGTCCTTCTGGTCCATGCTACAGACATGGAATCTTTATATTTAAAACCGACAGAATGTTCATTTTTTGTAAATTGACCTTAGGTAATGACTACTACAGTTAAATTAACACCTCAAAAGTAACCTTCTAAATAACAGGAAGGTTGCTTTAATAGTATTTACAATTGATACGGACCTGAACCGAACCTTTCTTTTATGGAACAGGTTTAACCAGAATAAAAGTATAGAACTCGATTCAGTTAAGCATTCCTCGAGCCTTTGCAATTATGGACTGCTGCGTTTTCAGGAACTCAGGTGTCTGTTTACGAAATACTTTTCTAACCGATTAATATATGAATCCTTAATTGGAACCTGAAACTTCTCAACATAATGGTACAAATAAGGGCAAGTCAGCACTTGACACCGACCAGCTGAGAACATTCTGCGATGTGTACGTTTCAAAGAATTTTACGCAATCAGCAGCTAACCTGGGCGTCACCGAATCAACCGTAAGCTACCGAATCCGTGAGATGGAGAAATTCTTCGAGAAGAAGTTGTTTAACAGGAGAACCAACAAGACTCTGGAACCTACGGAATTTGGAGTTTCCTTCTTCCCTGAAGCCCAGAACATCCTTGCCATTGTGAGAAAGCACAAAAGCCTGGATTCTGAGGGGGAACTTGCCGGAACTGTCAAGGTATCGGCCGGTGAGATTGGAGGAGTCTATCTCCTGCCACCTGTGATAAGGGCCTTTGAATCCAAGTTCAAGAACATAAAGATCAATATAGACATCTCCAATTCCCTTAAAACCCTAAAAAAGCTCAGCGAATCGGAATGCGACCTTGGTGTAACCGCCAGTGTCGATTTCAAACCCAACCCATATTTGAAAAATGTTGAGGTTACAAAATTATTGAAATTAACCTTTGGAGTGGTGGTACCAGTTAAACATCCACTCAGCAAAATGAAGTCATTGAAAGTTGCTGATCTCATAGGATTGCCATACATTTCACGAGATAGTTATTCCGGATCCCACAGGGAGATACTGAAAATTTTTGAAGAAGGAGGCATAAGCGAGGATGATCTGAACATTGTATGGAGGTTTGATAATTCATCCTCGGTCATAAATGCAGTTGCCGAAGGACTGGGAATATCAATAGTAAATTATGTACCAGCTTCCCGGTATGTACAGGCAGGGCTTGTAGAATTCATACCACTGGATTCGAAGGTAGAATCCTACCTTAATCTCCTTGACCACTGGAAGGGGACGAATCAGGTCGTGAATACCTTCATAAATTTTTTAAAATATTACGTGGCAACAATAAAGCCAGTTTTTTAACCACAATAAGTATAGAAAAGACGCTTTACAATTCTGCGCGCGATGAGTATGGATATTGCGTGAGTACTCACACAAAAAATTGCAGATGCCTCTTTTGAAACCATTGGCGGCTGCCTTTAATTGGCTGTCATAAGATCTGGAATCGGGTAATTCATCTAATATAATTTAAAATTTCGATTGATGTTATGTTTACGGAAAATTTTTATATTGATGCACCATGGTTTACATAATGGAAAATTCAGAGAATTCTAAAAGAATGGGAGTTGGTGCCAGGTTAGACAGGCTGCCTTCAAGCAATTTGCAGCGGCTTTTCATAAGCCAGCTTGGGATTGGTGTATGGTTTGACCTCTTTATTCTGTTCACGGGAGGTCCTCTTGCTTTACCAATATCCAAATCATTGGGTGTCAGCGAGTCTACAGCCACGTTTTATGTGGCAGCATTTCCCTTTATTGGAGCATTTCTGGGCTCGATAATTTATGGAGTCCTTGGAGACCGATATGGGAGAAGGATCACCTTCTTAACCAGTCTTCTGGGTTTTGGTATATTCTCCATCATCAGCGCATTTTCAAACAATATTGTGGAGCTTGGAGCACTTCGGTTTATCGCCTACCTGAGCGTTGGAGGAGAAATCGCTATTGTAGATACCTATGTGAGTGAGTTCATTACAAGGGAAAGAAGAGGTAACTGGCTATCCTGGATGTACACACTCGCTTGGACCTCTTCGCCGGTAGGAGCACTTCTGGTTTACCTATTTGAGCCTACTAATTATGTCTTGCCTGGCTGGAGATGGGTGCTACTTATAAGTGGAATAGGCGGACTGGCAGCATGGCTATACAGGTTCAGACTTTACGAATCCCCCAGGTGGCTGGAGGCCCACGGAAAGATAAAGGAAGCTGACGAGACCATGGACAAGATAGAGAACAGGGTCATGAAGATGAACCACTCCACTTCACTTCCCGCACCTGAGTATGTTCCATATACCACCAAGGAGGATAAGATGCCTTTCCTTGACCTTTTCAAGGGAGAATACAAGGCAAGGACCGTGATGATATGGATACTTCAGTTTCTGCAGGGAGGAATGAGTTTCATCATAGGAACTCTCGCCCCACTGGTCCTGGTCGCGGCCGGCTTTTCAATAATTCATAGCCTGCTCTTTACTGTAGTGATTGACGTGGGTTATGTGCTTGGTTCCCTTGTAGCCTCTTTCGTTCTGGATCATTATGACAGAAAGGCAGAGATAATTGTGTTTGCCATACTGCTTGGCCTTGATGGTTTTGCTTTCTCCCTGATTCATATAGTTGGCCTTATACTGTTATTCGGAACAGCATATACATTCCTGGATAACTTCTTCAATAACGCATGGCATATATATCAGGCGGAAATTTACCCGACAAGGGCGAGAACTACCGGAACAGGGGCTGCTTTCTCACTGAGCAGAATTGGGACATTTATATTTCTATCCACCTTTGTGGTAATTTTGCATGAATATGGGGCAATACCTGTGTTCTCCATAAACTTCCTGTTCGGGGTTATTGTTGCAGGTGTCGTATTGGCATTGGGACCCAAAACTACCGGGAAGATACTGGAACTTATCTCAAAGTAAGGTCCATTTTTCTTTTTTTTAATTTCTTTTCAATTTTATTTTCTTACTGATTAGTTACAATAAATTGGACCTGAACATTACCTTTTAATGCATTTGTCACAAAGGAATTGGGGAATTTTGCTTTTATTGTATTATAGATATCGCATTTCCTGCAGTATTGTGAGTGACCATGGAGCCGGAATTAATATTGTGTCGATTCTTACCTCTATGGAGAGATTGTATGAATGAGATTAATGCAAGGAAAGAAAAGATATCAGAATCGTTAGAATAGCTCGCGAACCTCGGAAAGGTCTTTACGTGATCCAATGGAGGAGAAATATTTCCACAATTCTCTGGACTTTTCTTCTCCAAGGACCGGTATGGAAAGGTGATTGTATTTCGCTTCCACGTCTGAGGCACTTAGAAGTTTGGAAGGAGTTTCTGGCCCTCTGTTAACATCAACCAGCTCCTTTGAACCTCCTTTCAGCTTTGCCTCGATCACAGTCTGACCCCTATTGATATCCTCCGTCTGAATGACTTTTATTTTTTTTCTTGTCTGGAGTATCTTTGGATCATTCACAGAGGAATCTGAAAAATGCTCAGGAAAGAGAGGTCCATGCAAAAGGGCGGCAGCAATTGAGTGAGTGACACTGAATTTGCCCTCAAGGCCGGTCTTCGGTTCAAGTATGGCTGTTAGAACCATAACTATTGGATTTACCTTGACAGTAATCTCCAACATATCAGAAACCGATATCCCTCTGGATCTCAATTCTACAGCGGCATCTATCCCGGGATGCAGGACAACGCCACACGGATATGGTTTCAGATAATTGTCAAGCACATGCCACTTTTTTCCAAGACCCTCTGTAATTCGGGAAAGGTCGGACCTGCTGGAAAGAGATTTTGAGAATGTATTGATCATGTTCTTTGAAACAGTTACACCATTCATTATTGCTATAGCACTGGCTATACCTTCTGAGGCTGACCTTCCAACCTGAAAGCTCTTGGAGGTGGTTCCTCTGTTGGACAGAAACCCTGTAGCAACAGTGAGTCCCTCAAGCATGGAGGAGGAGATCTGTTCTGCTGTGCCATGGAGCATTATTGAAGATGCCACAGCCGAGGCCGATGTACCGTAAAGGGAGGTGTTATGCCAGTCCGAATAAAGTTCATCAAGGCCAACACCAAGTGCAAGCCTTATGGCAACTTCCATTCCCATTGCAGAGGAATAGATCAACTCTTCACCACTCCCGGAGTTTCTGATGGCGAGGGACATTGAACCTGATATTACAGGTGCGCTTGGATGAACTATAGTTTCCAGGTGCGTGTCGTCAAAATCAAGAAAGTGTGAAAGTGCGGAATTTGCCCAGGCTGAGGACAATGTACCTGCTTTCTTTCCTGAACCGAATACTGGAATATCTCCGCTTTGAAGAGCCATACATGCATCAACCAGGCGTGAAGCTTCAGAATATCTATTTGCCCCAATGGACACAGCAAGATAGTTAAGCACCGCAAGCCTCGTTCTCTCACGAACCTCCTCCGAAAGTGTCTTAAAGTTGTTCTTGAATGCATATTCTCCGATTAAGTCTGACTCCATGCTTTAGAATCATAGTTCAATATTTAATTATTAGTCTCGAATCAATCAAAAAAATTGATTAACATAGATGCGTATTGATATAATGATTATTTCCTCCAAAAGTGCTATAGTTTCCCTGTTTTAGGGCTTCTTCATACAGTTTAAAGTAAAGGATAATAGTCTCCAGGTTATACCTGAGACATGCAGATAATGCTCATGGAAGGAGATGGTATTGGACCTGAGATCATGGAAAGTGCCAGGAAAATCCTGTCAGCACTTAATGACAACTTCAATCTGAATATAGAACCTGTCAAATACGGGATTGGGGCCAAATCAGTTGCTTCTGGGGACTGGAATCTTGATCGTGTCATCGATGAATCAAAACAGTACAAATGTATTTTGAAGGCCCCCATGGGTGATCCGGCTTTAGTTGGAGATTCCGGCACAGAGGTCGCCCTTGACATTATCCTCGGATTGAGGTTCCACTTCGATCTTTTTGCTAATGTGAGACCCGTAAAACTCATTCCCGGAGTCAGATCTGTACTGAGGGGGTTTGATGGGAAGAACAGTATAGATTATACCCTGGTGAGGGAAAACAGTGAAGGGCTATATTCAAGCCATTTTGGGGGACTCGTTTTAAGAGATAGTATCGCAATAGATAACCAGATCATATCAAGGGAAGGGACGGAAAGGGTCTCAAAATTTGCTTACGATCTTGCTAGAAAGAGTAAAGGCGCTCCGTCCGATGGAAAGAAAAGAGTCACCTGCGTCGATAAAGCTAATGTCCTCAAGACTTTTGCATTCTTCAGGAAAGTTCTTACTGAAGTATCTAAGGATTTCAATGATGTTGAAACACAATACATGTATGGGGACGCAATGGCTCAGTATATGCTTCTCCATCCAGACCGGCTCAATGTTATTGTAACTGAAAATATGTTCGGAGACATTCTATCTGATCTCGGCGCTGCCACGGTGGGTGGACTGGGCTTTGCATCCAGTGCGAACCTTTCGACGGAGAAGGGAATGTTTGAGCCAGTGCATGGAAGCGCGGTTGACATTGCTGGCAAGGGTATAGCGAATCCAACAGCAATGCTGCTTTCGACAACTATGATGCTGGAATGGCTTGGTTATGGAAATTACAGAGAACTGGTTGAGAAGTCATTGTTCTCGGTGATAAACAGCGGAATGCGGACCCCGGATATGGGTGGAAACTCCAGTACTGTGAAATTTACCGAGGCTATACTCAAGGAACTGCTTTCAGATTAAAACGGGAATCTTATTATGCCGCACATATAAACAGGCAGAGGATTATTTTTGACCTTGATCTTTTGTGTTTTCATTTATTGGACCACTTTGCTGTAGAAATGAAATTTATTTTGAAAGTGTATGAGAAGCAGTTTCATACCGAGAACAAAGCATATTCTGATCCTCTAATAGAAATATTTAAGGTTCAGATCTGCAAGGGCCGGGACCGGGAATTGAACCCGGGTCCGGGGATCCACAGTCCCCAAGGATGCCCACTACCCCACCCCGGCCATATTGAACCCAAATAGCCATTGGCTTAATTATTATTTTCCTGCCTTTTAGCCAGTGTTCCATATCTCCCGGTTATGAAGAAACCACATCTATTTGCCAGGAAATATCAGTGAATCCTCACGCAAAACACAGTTGATGGGATCAATGCGCGATCCTTTGTGTGATGGCTGAACAGCCTTGGCATCTGAATTTTGGTATCATAGACACGGAAAACTTCACCATTTGAACTGTAAAAATTCTCGGCGTACTCCCTGGATTTTGAGTTGTGTATCGCATATACAAAATCTGATAATTCCACTGCCTTTTCCATAAACGGCCTGTCTGCGTGCTTTCTAACAGAACCGAAGGGGGGATTCATTATGGTGGTATTGATCCTCTGAGAGAAGTCGCGAACATCCATGTTCATTATCTCTGCATTCAGGCCCTTTGTATTTTCTCTTATTACAGAAATTAGATTGCTGTCTATCTCCACGCAATATGACCTGGCCGCCCCATACAAAAGGGCTCCAAAACCGAAAATGCCGTTTCCGGATCCCAGATCAGCGACGGTTTTTGATTCAATATTTCCATCAAGAAAGGCAAGGTTCAGGATATTTGCAGCAGTTCTGGGGTCCGTGGGATACTGTTCCAGATAATTGGATCTTCCCTCCGACATCTTGAGATTCTGGAGGCGCATCTCCAGGTTCCTCTGGCTGCTTACTTCCATAACTTTATTGCTCTACAGTGCCCACCGCAAGATCAACAACCTGTTTTGCTTTCTTCATTGAATCTTCAACGGAGTCGCCACGGTTCTGAAAAATCTTTTCTATCTTTCTTATTGCCCTCTGTCTTCTCCATGTGCCCCTTTCATGAGCAGCAAGAACTATGTATTCAGCAATTTCCCTGTCAACAGAGATTCCGAATCTTTCCCTGATCTTAATCTGCCAGACAGGAACTAAAACCGAGGGCAGTTCCCTCAAATTTGAATTGTTTCTCCTTTCCTCAATTAACCTGTTAAGGTTCTTTGCAGAAGGCTTTGAGGTGTCAGACATTAACCTGATAATTGCTATAAGATGATAAATCTTTCCAGTATTTAAAAAAGCAATTTTTTAATCGCGCAATTCAGATAGAAGTTAATATGATCTGGATAAAGGAAACTCCAGAAATGACCCTTAATGGAATTTATAATTTTCCCAACAGAGGATGAACCCCTTTTTCTGAAACGGTTCTCTTTTATTCCTTATTTTACTATGTTTCCATAAATATACCAATGTAAGACAGAGATGAAAAGTTTATAATGCCTGACGGGCTGTTTGTGACGGTTGCGGGGTCGAGGGAGTATTAAGCCCATATCAAACAGGATAAATGCTATTCTTCTGGTTTTGGAAGCGGCTGTTATCATTTACCAGCTGGATTTTCTCCATATCTTTCAGGATGTCACTTTATTTGGTGCAACACTTGTCGTTTGGATCCTTACTCTGTTAGGCTTGATTTTCAGCATTAAATGGCGTGTAGACTTTGAAAGGAATAAGTCATACCGTGGATCAAACCGTCTTTAAGATGAATTCTATTTAAATTACCGACTCATCCTCTTTATAACTCATAGAAAAGAAGATTTTTCATAAACTTATCCGTATCGCCTGCATTAGTCTAGATTCCTATTCCAGCTTTATAGGCTAAACAATTCAACACAATAAAAAAAAAGAAAAGCAGAAAAGAGAGTACCGGAATCAATCCAATGCCAGTAAGGTATAGATCAACCCCTTAGATGAATGGAGCCTGTTCTCTGCTTCCTGAAAAACCACACTATGGCCGCCGTCTATGATTTCTGATGTAACTTCCAGAGACCTGTGAGCCGGAAGACAGTGAAGGAATAGATAGTTCTTTGAGGCTTTCTCAAGATTTGAACTGTTTACCTGATATGGCAGGAAGAGTTTTTCCTTTGCCTCCTTTTCCTTCTCCTCTCCCATTGAGACCCAGACATCGGTGTATACCACATCTGCTGATTCGGCAGCTTCCTTCGGATCATTGCTTAGTTCTATCTTTGCACCTGTGGTTTTCCCAATCTCCTTTGCTTTTTCGAAAAGACTCCGGTTAGGCTCATACCCCTTCGGGCAACCGATGGTGAAATCCGAACCAGAGAGAGCGCATGATAGAGCCAGTGAGTTGGCCACGTTGTTTCCGTCTCCAAGATAGGAAACCTTCAGGCCCGATATTTTCCCCTTGATTTCCTTGATGGTCATGAAATCCGCAAGCATCTGCACAGGATGCTCCAGGTCATCAAGGGCATTTATCACAGGGATCCTGGAACTGGCAGCGAGATCTGCCACGCTTTTATGGCTGAATGCACGGTATGAGACAACATCAAGAAAACCGGAAAGTACTCTTCCGGTATCCTGTATGGTTTCTCCTCTTCCTATCTGCATATCGGACGGGTTCAGGTATATTGCATGCCCCCCAAGCTGCTCCATGGCGGTCTGAAGCGATATCCTGGTTCTGGTGCTGGGCTTCTCAAATATCATCCCCAGCATTCTGTTCTGCATTTCAGGAAAAGATGTGTATCGCATCTTTTTAAATTTTATGGACCTGTCGATTATGTCTTCAAAGTCCCCCTTCATGTCAAGAACTGAAAGGATATCTCTCTTCATGATTTTCACCTCAACAGACCAGGTACATCGGTAGGATAATCTGCAACCTTTACACCGGCTTCATTGAAGGCTTTTATCTTGGATTCTGCGGTTCCTACACCCTTTTCAATTATAGCCCCAGCATGACCCATTCTCTTTCCCGGAGGTGCGCTCCTTCCGGTAATGTACGCCACTACCTTCTTGGTAACATGTTCCTTTATGTATTTCGCTGCAAGCTCCTCGTTGTTTCCACCGATCTCGCCAACCAGGACTATCTTCTTTGTCCTCGGATCTGCTTCGAAGAGTTTCAGGACATCTATGTAGTTCATTCCAACGACAGGATCGCCTCCGAGTCCGATGACAGCACTCTGTCCCATGCCATTTCTTGTGAGGGCTTCTACTATCTCATATGTCAGGGTACCGCTTCTTGAAGCTACTGCGACATCCCCTTCCTTGAAAATCTGGTTAGGCATAATTCCGATCTTGCACTGGAAAGGTACAGTGACTCCGGGACCGTTCGGGCCGATAACATTGATCCCACGGTTCCGTGCCTCACTTATGAGGTCCAGAGAGTCATGGAACGGAACATGTTCAGTCAGAATGTAAATAAGTTTTATCTTCTGATCAATTGCTTCAAAAGCAGCGTCCTTAACATATGGAGCCGGGACTGATATCATGGTTGCATTAGGTGAGAAACTCATTGCATCCGCGACTGTATCCACAATCGGTACGCTGTCCTGGAACTTTGTTCCGCCTTTTCCGGGGGATATTCCTGCTACAACCTTCGTTCCGAACTTCATCATCTGTCCTGCATGAAAAGATCCCTGATGTCCAGTTATCCCCTGCACTATAACTCTTGTCTGATTGTCTACCAAAACTGCCATTATGCACCACCCGCTGCTTTTACAACCCTTTCAACCGCTTCCATCATTGTAGGGTATGTCTCAATATTGTTTTCCTTCAGGATTTTTCTCCCCTCGTCTTCATTGAATCCACTCAATCTTACGACGATTGGCTTTGATATGCTGTATCTCTTCTTTGCCTCCACAATTCCCTTTGCCACTGTGTCTGCTTTTGTGACTCCGCCGAAGATATTGACCAGAATTGCTTTCGGATCTGCCTTCAAAACCAGATCAAAAGCGTTGGCTACAGTCTCAACGTTGTCAGTTCCTCCGAGGTCCAGGAAATTCCTTGGTTTTCCATTATGGAGGGTGAGAGCATCCAGTGTGGCCATGGTAAGTCCAGCGCCATTAGCTATGACCCCGACCTTTCCATCAAGTTCAATGAATGAATACCCCTTTGCCTGCGCTTCCAGTTCAAGAGGTGTTTTTTCCGGGTCGGTGATGCTGAATTCCTTGTGCCTGAAAAGAGAATCACTGTCTATTATGACTTTTGCATCTGCAGCAAGGAGTTTTCCGTCTGAAGTTTCAACAAGCGGGTTAATCTCAACCAGTTCACAATCCTCTTCCATGAATATTTTGTAAAGATGGCTGAGGATAGACCTGAACTGTGAACCTATCTCAGGAGTCAGTTTCATGAACTTTGAAGCTTCGCGTCCTATGTAATCTGAATAACCTATCAGGGGATCGATCACCCTGGTAAATATTTCACTCTGTGGAACAGTTTCAATTTCAACCCCTCCAGAGGAACTCGCAATGAGAATGGGAGCCCTGTGTTCCCTGCTTAGGGTAATGCTGACATAATATTCATGCTTAATATTGAGCATCTCTTCCACAAGGACCTTTGAAACTGTCAGGCCCCTTATCTTCGAACCGAGAAGCTCGCTTACGGATCTGGTAAGGTCATCATTGCTCTTTGCAAACTTTATTCCGCCGGATTTACCTCTGCCACCCAGAAGTATCTGGGACTTGACAACGACAGGTTTGCGATATTCTTTCACATCAGACTGCTTTTCAACAAGATACGATTCCGGAACTGGGAGACCATTTTTTCTGAAGATCTCCTTTCCCATGTACTCATAGAGATTCAAGAATTCACCACACAGTGATAGCTCCAAAATTATTAAATCTGTTTGAAGAAGGCTCTCATTTCTGAATCAATCACCAGATACCGGAACTCCGATTTTTCCAACTGCTGACTCAAAGCATTTCCCTGCAACCCTTATATCGGAAGGATAGGAGCCCTTTAGGAGACCGGAAATCCGCAATAAGCTGGGCCTCCCGAACTCTATACCCTGTTCGATCATTAAGCTTTCTCCACTTCCCATCAGGTTGTACTTCAGCATATAGGCACAGGCAGGTCCTGCCGCTGATCCCGTTCCAGGGTCTTCTCCCATTTCATAGATCATTCTGGCATGAACCCTGGCCCTTTTGTTCAGAGTTTCCTGCGAAATGAGATAAAAGTGAAGCGCCTCCTTTTCGGCAAGGTAACTCCAGGCCCTGTGATCTAATTTCACTTTAGCTAGATCCGAGAGATGTCTGAAAGGAACAATCACAAATCTATTACCGGTGGAAACTGTTTGAACAGGAAGGGTTGTGTCAATCGCTTCATTGGAAACCCCCAGTGCCTTAGCGATTTCTACAGGGTCATGTATTGTCTGAAATTCCGGGTCGGGTTGTCTCATCTCGCAAATGGTCCCATCTTGGCTATCCATAAAGCTGACCGGAATAGTTCCAACGGGGAGCGAAAGGGATATCATCCCGGCACCTGACTTCCCTCTGAGGACAAAAGCGGTTCCAAGGGATGGATGACCGGCGAACTGCATCTCCCCGTTCAATCCAAAGATCCTTACAGGGACCGGTTTTTCCAAATCGTTGTTCCTTAAAATGAATGTTGTTTCTGAAAACCCAAATTCCCTGGTTATTTCGTACATTAATTCCTTGGTAAGATTGCTATCTGTCTTTACGACCGCCAGTTGATTTCCCTGAAAGACTCGGTCTGCAAATACATCAACAATAGAATAATCTAAATAAATGGGGGACTTAAAGGGCACTGCTGGAATAATAATTAAAAAGAGATAAGTTTTCTGTATTTTTGAATAAAAGAAAGGTTGAAGTGATTAATCTGGCATTCCGCCCATGCCGCCTGGCATGCCGCCCATTCCTCCGGGACCTCCGCTGGGGCCAGATTTCTTGCTGGCTATCACGTCGTCTATCCTCAGAATCATGGTTGAAACTTCGGCTGCACTTTCTAGAGCGTGCTTCTTTACTCTGAGAGGATCAAAGACACCCGCCTTGGTCATATCCCCCACCTTGTTGTCTGTGAAGTCGATGCCGAAGTTTGCATGACCCTTCTCGTGATCCGCCTTCAGCTGGATAAGGGTGTTTATGGGATCCATTCCTGCGTTCTCAGCAAGTGTTCTGGGGATAATCTCGAGTGCCTTTGCGAATGCTTCTATGGCGAGCTGTTCCCTGCCACCAACTGAGTTGGCGTAGGCTCTTACTTTCATTGCAAGCTCTGCTTCTATTGCCCCTCCTCCTGGAAGATATTTTCCGTCTTCCTTGGTTAAAGAAACAACCCTGATCGCATCATTGAGTGATCGTTCGATTTCAGATACCACATGATCTGTGCCTCCCCTAATAAGGATACTGACTGCTTTGGGGTTTGCGCAACCTGTTACGAAGGTCATTCTGTCATCACTGATCTTTTTCTCCTCGACCTTCTCGGCATTTCCCAGTGATTCAGGGGTAAGGTCATCAAGGTTTGTCACAATCTTTGCGCCGGTTGCCTTAGCCAGTTTTTCCATGTCGCTTTTCTTGACACGTCTTACTGCATATATGCCTTCCTTGGCGAGGTAATGCTGTGCCATGTCATCTATACCCTTCTGGCAGAGTACCACATTTGCACCGCTCTTCTTGACTTTCTCAACCATGTTTTTGAATGTGTCTGATTCCTGGGTAAGGAATTCCTGTATCTTTGACGGGTCAGTGATCTGAACCTTCGCTTCGATCTCTGTCTTTTTGATTTCCAGTGCTGAATCAATCAGAGCTATTCTGGCGTTCTTAACTGGTGAAGGCATCTTCGCGTGCACCTTCTCCTTGTCAATCACAATACCGTTTATGAACTGAGTGTCAGTCACAGATCCCCCATTCTTCTTGTCAACCTTTATGTTTGCTGTATCAACAATAACCTTTCCATTTCTCTCTTCAGCAACAGCATCAACTGCCTTGACCACTAGATCAGAGAGGAAATCGCTGGAAAGGCTAGTATTCTTACCGGAGAGAGCAGTATCAACAATAACCTTTCCATTTCTCTCTTCAGCAACAGCATCAACTGCCTTGACCACTAGATCAGAGAGGAAATCGCTGGAAAGGCTGGTATTCTTACCGGAGAGAGCAGTCATTGAAATTTTCTTCAATGTCTTGTCGTCCTTGGCTTCCAGTGCAATTTTCTCCAGATTCTTCTTGCTTTCATTGACAGCCATTCTGTACCCGTTCGTTATGACTGTTGAATGAACGCCCTGTTCCAGGAGAGTCTCAGCCTGCTTCAGGAGCTCACCTGCAAGAATCACTGCAGATGTGGTGCCATCTCCCACTGCAGTATCCTGTGATTTCGCAACCTCAACTATCATCTTCGCAGTCGGGTGTTCCACGTCCATTTCTTTCAGGATAGTGGCGCCATCGTTTGAAACAATAATATCCCCGATTGAGTCGACCAGCATCTTATCCATTCCCTTTGGTCCAAGAGTGGTCCTAATGGCATCCGCAATAGTTTTAGCGGCGTCAATATTGTTCTTCTGCGCGTTCTTTCCCTGTTCTCTCTGTGTTCCTTCTTTAAGCACGAAAATTGGCATCTGTCCAGATAACATACCTTTAGTTCACCTCAGGTTGACACATAAATATGTTCTTCAATATAAACTTTCCTAAGCGTGACTTTGTTCTGAAGCTATTAAAAATGGTTTCTGTGAGAATATCATCTTATTTGAGATCTCTCAGCTTCTTTTCCTTTTTCTGCTCGGACCTCAGTCTCCCCAGTGAATATTCAGATGTGTCTACAAATCTGAATATTTTTGAAAGAGCCGGGGTCTTTTCTTTTACCAGATTGAAGATGCCAGCCGAAACAGCCCTGAGATCGTAATGGGACTGCGGAGTTGATCTCAGTTCACAGAAATGCACAAGTTCCCTCAGATTTACATATATTGAAACGGGATATCTATAGGAGTAGGTAATTGCATATTGTGAGATACCGCTGCCGAACTCGACCCTCAGTTTCCTGTGAAGATCGGCAACTGACTTCATGAGGTTACGATATTCATTCAGGGTATCTTCGTTTGATCTGAAATATGGAGGGATATCATATCCCATGGAGTCTGAAAGAAACCCACGTTCAATCGAGAAGAACCTGTGCCTCTGAAGGTCCCTGAAGGCACCGTAGTTGAGATTTAGCTGAAGGAAATACGAACACGCCTCAAAGGCACGGGGAGGCCTCTGGCGTCTGTTTTTCCTCTTCCTGGATATTAGTTCAATTTCTGCCGCAAGGTCTGCATGGTTCTTGCCCCTGTACTTTGAGTAGATATCAGACAGATTATTCCCACCCCTTGAAAACTCCTCTATGGAGAGTACCCGGGCTGCAGACTCAGGTTCCCTGTCCCAGTCCAGAAGCTCAATCAGGGACGCTTCTTTACGAACTGTGCCGTTTATGTTGTCCGATCGAAGTGAGGATAAATACTCAATCTCCTCCTTCCCGTGGGAGTTGGTGGAGGCATTGATGAGCTCTGGGAGCTCATTGCTCAATTCATTGAATATCTCATCGGCAAGTGCTGATGCTTCTGGGAGGCGGCTAGACTTCAGCCTCTGTATAAGATAGATGAAGGACCTGCCATTTCCGCTTATTCCTATATTGGTCAGGGTGGAGGCGGGTAAGAGGGCCCTCAGATCGTCCAGTGCTCTGGCTCTCACCGCAGAATGGTATGATTTGTCTGCAATTTCCCTTGCGCCACTGTCCATGCTCTCATACGTTACTTCGCCCCCTTTGTCATCAGGAAATAATACCTCTTCGATGGGATATTGTTTGCTGAAGTACTCCTGAGCCTTCTTATAGTGATCTGAATAGAATTCAAAAAGAGAATCACATACCTCCGAATATTCGGAGGCAGCCTTACCGGAAATACCTATTTTTTCAGGTCTGGCGTAGAGGAATGAACCTGAGACCTTCTTATTATATGCAACATAACGGGATGATTTTTCAAGGTATGAAAGGCCAATTCTCTGATCCTCGATCAATTTAGAGATAATGTTGGAGGTGTTCTGTACTGCCAGCTGTGCTGAAACCAGCTCAGAAACTGATTCGTCACCATATTCAAGAAAAACTCTCCTGTAAAAATCCGCCCCCCTGCCTTGGTCACTCTCAAATTCCTTGTGATACACATCCCTTATGTCAATATTGGCTGTTCTGCTGTATCTGGAAAGAAGAGCCCCTCTGTCTATCATCCTCTCAAGTTTAACCAGAAAGACATCCCTGTCCGTATTTGAGAATGCTGCCATTTAATGCAAATGCGTTTTGAAATTAAGAATGTGTTGTTTGTATTCCATAATTACCAGAAAAGAAGTTGCTGAAAGCATTAAAAGTTCAGATGCCCATATAAATCTGACCTTCATCATCGTAAAGGTCTGGAATTATAAGGGTACAAAGTAGACGTCTGTGGCTGAAAACTTCAAATTTCGCCTGAATCTGGCCCTGACCGGCATTCCAATGTAAATGTCTGGTTCATCTGCCCCTATTAACCTCCCCATGAAGAGAGAGTTTACCCCTTGGAATTCTACCATTACCAGATGGAAAGGAACCTCCTTCAGGAAACTTTCACTTCCGGAATAACAGGTTGTATAGGTGTGTACCGTTCCCTCAAGCGGAAGTTCATGCCAGGATGTCGGTTCACCACAGAACATGCAGTGACCTCGTGGGGTTGCGTATATGTAATTACATTTCTTGCATCTGCTTCCAGTGAGTTTTCCACTACCCAGATTCCTGAAGAATTCGCTGTCCTGGGCGTAGCTGTGAAGGTAATCAATCTCATAATGTTCCTTCACTATTATCGGATCTAGGCCTGTAACAACGGTGGTCCCTTCATCTTCCGGAAGCTTCGCATTCCTGTCCAGTGTCATTTTGCAGCCTCCATTACTGTTACTGTTTCATACGTGCCAGTTCCTGCATGAGTGTGGACCACACCTCTTTTTGCTCCGGACACCTGAAGGCTATCACAACCCAGGTGTTTCTTCATGGAGTTCTGAAGCTGCCAGAAAATGAATACGGACTGCATAATACCCGTTGCTCCAATTGCATGGCCAGTTCCTATGAGTCCGCCTGATGGATTGACCGGTATCTTGCCATGGAGTTTCGACTTCCCTTCCTGAATAAATGAGCCACCCTCTCCATACCTGCATAGACCAAGGTCCTCGTAAGCCTGTATTTCGGCGGAAGTGTATGAGTCATAGGCTTCGACTACGTCGATCTCAGATGGCGGATCGCTTATTCCAGCCTTTGCATAGGCTTCAATTGCCGCCATTCTGCCTGCTCTGAATGAATGAACACCGGGGTACCTTAATCCGGGGTAATCGGATTCCTTTTCATTTGGAAGAAGAGGAACGGAACCAAAGGGACGATCTGAAAGCCTCATCGTATCAGTGCCACCGCCTACGGCTGAAATCTTCACCGGATTATCTGTCATTTCGAAAGCCTTTTCCTCATTAGCCAGTATGGCAACCGCTGCTCCATCGGACATCGTGCAGATATCAAGCCTAGTCAGCGGAGTGGAGACCATGGGAGAATTTCTAACGTCTTCGACTGTGATCTTCATAGGCCTCTGCGCAAATCTGTTATGGATCGCGTTTCCATGGTTTTTGACCGATACCTCAGCAAACTGCTCCACGGTGGTCCCGAATTCATGCATATGCCTTCTTGCCATCATTGCATAATACCCGGTATAAAAACCTCCTACAGGGTAGTCAAAGTCGGTGTCGCTTGCAAGGGCTATGAATTCATTCCCTTTCCAAGTATTCACCTGAGACATGGTCTCGAAGCCATATACAGCGCAGACTCCCATCCTTCCAGATGCGATTTCCTCATAACCGCTCTGGAATGCAAGGCCCCCTGTAGCACCGCCGCCTTCCAGGCGTTTGCTGGGTTTTGGGTTCAACCCGAGGTAATCCTGTACCATTGCGCCGGCCATGACTTGTCTCTGAAAGTGGTCAGAAAAATAAGCCCCCACTGAACCATCAATCATTGATTTGTCAATGCCGATATCATTCAGGGCATAATCAAAGGAGTCCTTTACTCTGAGCCGGAAATCCCTCGCCGGGTCCGACTTCTGAATCCCTTGCCGGGTCCGACTTCTGAAACTTGGTTATTCCTCCGGCAACCATATAAACCTCCATCTTACTGTTGCCCATACTTATCCTTTCATGATTACGAAGGGATAATAATATTTATACCAGCCATTCAGACGGTTCAAAATCTTTCGACGGAATTTAACTTACTTATCACTGGATGGTTATTTAATGTTAAACAACATCGATCTGTTAACAAATTCAGAAACTTATTTTAAGTGACTAAGGTTTACGACGGTAATATCATGAAAGTTTTGGTTATTGGTGGCTCTGGATATGTCGGAAGTAATGTTGTAAGGCTCATCACTGCAGACAAGGTGACATATTTTTCAAGAAGCAAGCATCCTGAACTCGCCAAACTTGGTTTTGAATGGATTCAGGGAGACATCACCGACGAGGAGAAGGTTAAATCTTCTGTAAAGGACTATGACATGATCGTGGACGCTGCAGGTGCTGAATTTCCAGCTGACGTGGCATTTTCAGTAAACGTAAATGGAATAAAAAATATAGCAAATGCGCTGAATAAGAATGATACCGGCCAGAGACTGGTCTATCTTTCGGCTATAAATGTTCACTATGGCACTACGGACTTTTTCCGCACCAAGAGAACAGGCGAAGACAATGCTGCCCTAGTCAAGAATCATCTCAATGTGAGGCCTTCACTCATCTTTGGAAATGATGATCCCTTTACTGAGAAACTTATAAAACTGGTAAAGGAGAATAATTTCGGAAAACTGCCCAGTGGTGGATCACTTTCTCCGGTTCATATCGCAGACGTGGTCAAAGTGATCGAGGAAGCAAAGGACATAAGAGGATCAGTAGATATTTGCTCAAGAGATAAGGTCTCGTTTGCGGACCTGATAAATATGGGGCTGGAACTGACTGGGAAGAATAAGAAAGGTGTAATTACTGGAAGGTTCGGATACAAGGGGGCAGTTCAGAAATTGAAAGATGCTTCGGTCTTTACTCCAGAAGAGGTTGATAAATACCTTATCGACTATTACCGGGAGAACACTTACCTCGATCGGTTCATAAAAACCCCCATCAAATTTGGAGATTATCTGAAGGAGCGAATCTCTAAAGCATAACATGCCCGATTGCTTCCCTGTAGGTGAAAACACTAAGTTTCCCCAGGTACTTTAGCAGGTAGTCGGGAATCAATTCTCTGAACTGAACATCCTCTCTGCACCTTACAAGGAAGGAAAGGGCTTTTTCCATATGTGCATGACTTTCCAGAAGGTAAGCTGCCCTCTTATCACCCTTTGACATCTTGTCTTTCATGTCAAGCCATACGTCATCGGCATGGTTGAGCATTTTCCTCTGAGGGTCTGGAAGTTTGGAGTCCGGATCTGCAAGCATCTGGTACAGTGTGTCGAGCATGTCCAGTATTTCCCTGCTTGCTTGGAGCCTAACCCCATCAGATATTGCAAGACCAAGGCATGCCTGGGCCATCTTCATTTCAGACTGGTAGGCAAAGACCGGATGATCCCTTCTCAGTTTTTCTCCAGTAAATTCGCACAGATTAAATTCCGGATTTTCCTCTTCTTCATCCATATATAACCAGATAGAACAATTTCTATTATGCTTTTGTTGAAAAAAGGTGTATAGCCCCGGGCAGATTCGAACTGCCGTCGGCGGGTCCAGAGCCCACTATGCTTGGCCACTACACCACGGGGCTTCAGAGAGGTAATCTGTTTCATCTTTTAATTCTTTTCACTGAAAATCGAGCCGCGGTTAAACGCTTGGTATCTTGATCTTTATCCTTTATGGCTTTTCTCGGTTTCACTTTGAAATAATTATCCATCAAAGTCTATCCATGACTGTTTGTCTGAGTTTAAGATAAGTAGTTTCTGAATTTGAAATAAATTGAACCTGACAAAATTTTTATAAAGTCTCAGGATGAGGTGACATTGAAGAACTGGAGTGGACATATTTTATTCAGCGACGATTTTCAGTGGAAGGATCTTGAAAAGGCTTTTCCTGATCTGTGGGAGACTGTTGTCAGCGAGACCAAGCAGAATCAGGAGGAGGCTCAGTATGATCAGGTTTCTCTCGAACTTAATCTCAACGAGATAAGGAAGAATAAGAAGCCATTCGGGTACTTCAAGGACGGGGCAAAATTTAGAATGATCTTTCCGGAGGGAAAGAAGCAGATGATTGTATACAGGGGTGCCCTTACTGAGGAACTACATGACCTGATGGAAAAGCTCTCAAAGATACTGAAGACCAAAAAGATAAAATTTACATTGGAATTTGATCAAATGCTTTTACATGAGATCAGAAAGAGACGGAAGTAAGTTATCCCATCCTTCGTTATGCTTTTTCATCGAAGACCTCAATCTCCACAATTGATGCAATCTTGATTGTGAATATTTAATCTGGATATAACTGCACCAGATTTCAGCGTGTAATCTGGTTACAATTCAGAAGAAACCAGTAATCGCAATCAAAGCCAATTATATCTGATTCCCTTGATTATTTATCTATACCAATTATTATATTGGAAACTGCGATACCTTAAGAATGGTCAGCAGGATAAAAGTTGTGAATGATGTGGGTGAGTTGGTCTCAATATTCCATGCAGCCGACAGTGACGTCAAACGTAGACTTTTGTTAGACCTTTCAACCTCATGGATCACGGTCCCAGTGATTGAAAAGAAGTTTGGGACTGAGGGAAAGAAAGGGCTGCTTTACCTCGACAAGATCAAACTCATAGAGAGTCAGTGGATTACTGGGGAGAATGGCCCTGAAAAAGCTTACCATACCTACTATACAAGCGTGCAGATTAACCTGCTGGGCAGCATGAGTGAGCTGGCCGATATAATATATGCAACAACCCTGTCGGAAGATATGCTTATAGAGTATGAGAGTAAGATAAAGGAAATGATTCATGACCCGGATGGTGTTTTTCTGGGCGATGTGGTTGAATCACTTGATATTTCCCAGGCATTGCTCAGAGGGATAGTGAAAAGATCAAGCATTCTGCAGATAAAGGGATACAAAATTGCCACCGTCGGCGGAATCTGATAGGGATTCTACTAAACTCCCGGAAACTATAGTTCTACGCATCAACCACAGGCCATTCCGGGACAAGAGGATAACAACCCATGTAGCCCTGACAGCAAGAGCATTCGGTGCAAACCGAATAGTAGTTGATGCCCGAGACGAGGATCTGGAAACCGGGATCAGATCAATTGTATCCAGATTCGGAGGTAAATTTGAAATTGAGACAGGAAAGAAACCCTCTCTGTTCTTGCGTGAGTTCCGTGGTACAGTTGTGCATCTCACCATGTATGGGGTTCCGGTAGCTAGTGTAATAGATGAAATACGAACACATACATTGAAAGACAGCATAGCGATAGTGGTAGGGGCCAGCAAGGTTCCTCCTGAGATATACCACAATTCTGATTTCAATGTCTCTGTTACCAATCAGCCCATAAGTGAAGTTTCCGCACTTGCCATCTTTCTTGACAGGCTCTTTGAGGGCAGGGAATTGTCGTCTGAATTCGGTGGAAAATTCAGAGTCATACCACAGGGGAAAGGCAAAAAAGTTGAGATTCTGCCAGATAGGGAGGACTGCCTGAGAATTCTGAAGAATGCAGGTGCAAACCAGAGGCTCATGGAACACTCATATGCGGTTGAAAAACTCGCAATTGAAATTGCAGAAAAGTGCGGAGCCAACCTCGATATAGTCAGTGCGGCCTCATTACTGCATGACATCGCGAAGACCAGTACAATGGGAATTGATCATGCCCTGAAAGGATCTCAGATTCTCCAGGAGATGAATATCGACCACAGGATTGTGGGGATAGTCATGAAACACACAGGGGCCGGCATTACCAAGGAAGAGGCTCGAAAACTCTCACTGCCTGACCTTGATTACATTCCTCGAACACTGGAAGAGATGATTGTTGCACATGCTGATAATTTAGTTATTGGCAACCGGTACGCCCATGTTGAGGTAATACAGGAAATGTACAGGAAGAAAGGGTTACTGGAAGCAGCGGAGAGACTGGGTGAACTTGACAGGAAAATCGCTGCTATTATAAGCATGGGAACCAGTTTTCTAGTGGATATGCTGAATTCTAACCAAGTCTAATTTGTTTCAATCTCTCAGTACTGATCCAACAATAGTTCCTTCGTAACCCGCCATATTGATTCCTGTGATCCGAGAAATTACCTGCACTTGAAGGACCGCTTTATATTTCCGCAGCATAAGCTGTTTATACCGTCAAGATAAATATAAGTCCAGAATTCCTAATAGCTATCAAAATATGTTCAGAGATTATTGCTTTAAGAAAAAATCTGAAATTCAATGGAGATCATGCAATCGTCAAGTGACACCAGATATTCCAGTTCTGAAGTGATCTAGTGCATACTCGCAATCTGTAAACCGATATAAAAGTTTCAGGCTGGCACAGTAATCTGAAGAGCCCGGGGTATTACGCCGCTGGTCGGATTTGAACCGACGACCGCTCGATTAACAGTCGAGTGCTCTACCAACTAAGCTACAACGGCAGGCTGAAAGAGGAAAGCTCAACAATAATCTTAAGATTTTCGCTGAAAGTTCTCAATTAGCGTGGCAATCTTTAGCGATATCTGTATACTGATTCTTGCTGCCGTCCTGTTTTATTTAAACCGGGCATGCCTGAATCGGGCTGAATGTCCTGGCAGGTTCTCCCTATTTCCTCTCGGTCCCGCACTCCTTCAGCATCAAAAGTTCAGGAAACCGTTGCTCCCTTCCGGTCCTGGCGGAATCTCCTGATAGACAGCAACATGGGATTCCTTCGATTCCCATATAACTGACCTGCGATCCAAAGGAACAGAACTTCATGGATTTCATAGGGCCTGACAGAAGTTCAGTTGACCTCTCCAGACTGTCGCTCCCGCATATAGACTTCAGGTAACAGGAAACGCCTAACTTCCCAGCCTAGCCCGGCCGTGTGAAATTGATATCTAACTATAAAACGTTTGGTATACCTCAGGTCTCTGAAAAACATAAATAGTTCAATCGACAGAACTACATATTCCCCCTTGCCATTGAGTGGACTGAATGGAACCTGAAGAGATCGTGAGAAAGGCTCTCCTGGGCAGGAAATATGAGGAAGTGAGGATTTTCAGCAATGGCTGGAATTCCCTTGCTGCAGTAATTGACAGCAGTGATGTAATAAAGATTGCGCGCGAACCTCAATATTCAGAAAAAGTCGATAGGGAGTTCTCCATTTTAAGAGAGCTTTCCACGATCCTCAGCTTCGGAATTCCATCACCAGTTGAAAAAGGAAGTGTGTGCGGGAGAACATATGTCATTTACCACATGATAAAGGGCAGTATACTGTGCCCGGATCCCCTTTTCAACGGAACGAATGAGTGTGTTCTGAGCACTCTATCCACCGGAACCAGGAGGAGAGTTGATAATCAGCTCTCAAGGATTACCAGTGAACTGCACTCCATTGACACCAGCATTCTGTCGAGTGACATTCTTCCAGGTCTGGGCGGAGCTTCCGTCATCGCCTCCGGTTTTCTCTCCAGGTTTCGTTCTCTGGGGAAAAAATACCTGGATCTAAAGGAGCAGGAAAATCTCAATGAACGACTTGTCATTCTCAATCACACGTATTTCAGGAATGAGAACCAGGTCACTCTGATCCATGGAGATTTCGGAACGTGGAACATGCTTTACTCAGATGGACAAATCACCGGAATAATAGACTGGGGTGAAGCAGGAATTGGAGACCCGGCAATTGATGTTATGGAGATAATTTACAGCATGGGAGAGCAATCGGCACGGAGGATATTCTCATGGTGCAGGTCAAGTGAGAAGGTCTTTTTCAGGGCGCTTACCTATCTTTCCTTTTCAGGTTTCTTCGACATTGAATATGGCGAAAGGCTAGGAGATCGGAGATTGATCGAACGTGGCCTGGTTTCACTGAGGGAAAAACTCTGCTTATAATGTAACTGAATAGTCTCACAAGCTTTCAACGGACAATTTAAATAACAAATAGACATACGAAATAGTCAGTTCGGGGAGCTTCCTATGAGGCTGAGAGGACCATTCGGTCGACCCTTGGAACCTGATCCAGGTAATGCTGGCGGAGGGACTGAGATTGAGAGAGAACATAGAACCAGATTTAAAAAGGTTTTACATAACAGAAGAGTTCAGCTATTGGTTTAATTTTTCAGGCGAGGAGGCCAGTATCCATGGCTAATGCCCGTAGAGCACTCATCACCTCCACTTTCAGTGGAATGTTTCTATGGGGTGTCATTGCTTCAATTGCTCCTCTTGGGAAAAGCTGGCCGTTTGTTCCAAACACTGGAATTTTCAGAATTTTGCTGGTTTTGATAGGTCCTATGTTCGAACTTGTGGGAAGTTTCATTATGGGATTTCTGTCCGATTTTATCGGAAGAAAGAAAATTTTCATTGTTACTGTGGTTCTTTATTCCATCGGTCTGATGGTTATCTCCCTCTCTTTTTCTGTCGTTGAACTCATAATAGGTATTGCCTTAGCAGATTTCGGTGCAGCAGGGGAGGAAATCCCTACAATTTCAATTCTTGCCGAGGACAGTGGCAAGAAAAGCAGGGCATCACTTGTAACCAATGGAATGAATTTCAGCAACATTGGAAGCGCCTTCATTGCAGGAGTCTTTCTGCTTATATCACTGAGCCAGACTACACTCATAGTTCAGAGATTGATGATTGGCATAATGTCAGCAGCCCTTATCGCACTTATTATCTACTCAAGGGCAAGGATGCCGGAGTCCTTCAGATGGTTGGGGACGAGAGGGGACAAAGATCAATCTAGAAAAGAGATGAAGGAGCTTGACATTGGCGACATTGAAGAATCAGATTCCAGAGATACGGGTTCTTATTCACTGAGATACTTCGTTCTTGGGACCATGGCACTGTCTCAGTATCTGACCTTCGGCCTGATGATATACATTATCCCCTACTATGAGTTTTCATCAGCCAGGACCATAGACATCCTTGTGTTTTTTGGACTCATCGGTGCCTCTATTGCCGGGCCAATAGGTGCCAGGCTTCTCTCCTTTGGGAGGAAGAGTTACTCTCTCTTTTCATTCACCGGGGGGTTGCTGTCTGTTCTGATCATACTTCTGCTGACGGGCAGCCTCGGGAATATGTTCATCTTCGTTCCCCTTGTATTTATAAACATGTTCTTCAGTGAGTTTGCCTGGGCAGCCAGGACAACACTTGAACCTGAACTTTTTTCCACCGCATCAAGGGGACGCGGGATTGCCATTGTAAGGTTAATCCCCATGATCGCCTATCCCATCACAATAATACTGTTTGCAAACCTGAGCCTGTTTCAGGAAATTCTTTCAAACCTTGTATTGTGGTCCATCGGGTTGGCCGGAGTGATAACCTGGTTCATCCTTGGAAAGGAAACAGTGAATCTTGAACTTGACTTCAGAAAGGACGAAGGAATTGTCTGAAACAAATATATGGGAGGGATTTTACCTCTGATCTTCCTCTATTCTTTTCGCATATATTCCGACAATTTCCTTAAAACCAAGTTTTTTGTAAAAGTTGTTGGCAATGGGGTTAAGAGCCGGGAATTCAGCAGATATCAGGCCAACATGCCTTCTGGAGAATTCTTCTCCTACAAAGTCCAGCATATACTTACCTGCACCTGTCCTCCTGAACTCCGGCATAACATAGAAATCCAGTATTCTGGCCTCCGTCTTTGGAAGATAGTACAGCCGTGAATTGAAATTTACACGAATTATACCCACCACCTTCTTTTCGATCTCGGCCACAACCATCAGGCATTTATCGCCCTGGTTCATAGAGGTCTCCAGCATTTCCTTTATGTCCTTTGGAGCATCCTCAGAAACTTCAAAGAGCGGGTCAAATTCCCCATTCAGTTTTTTGAGTCTGAGAACCAGGTCTGACGCCTGCTGCAAATCCTCCTTCCTTATCTTTCGTATCAATGGCTTATCTTTCATTTTTTTTACCTCCTGGCAGGGCTTTTATCATTTTTTCATTCATCATTTTCAGATAAATGTTTCTGTTTTCCTCAATAAGGTCATGTGCAGTTCTGTAAAAACCTTCTCTGGAATTGGTTTTTCTTGCCAACCCCATTTCTACGGTCTTCGATGCCACTGCAGCTGCAACGCTTGGGTAAAGTTCCCAGTCATCCATGGTGGGAACTATCCTGTCCTCATGAGGTTCCTTGACAAAATCGGCAATCTCATAAGACGCAGCAACCATTATTTTGAAATTGACCCCCTTTGCCCTTGCATCCAGTACCCCTCTGAAGACCCCTGGAAACACAAGGCTGTTATTTATCTGATTTGGAAAATCACTTCTACCTGTTGCAACTATGCTGGCCCCTGCCTCTTTCGCCTTTGAAGGCCATATCTCAGGTGTGGGGTTTGCCAGTGCAAACAGTATGGCGTTGCTGTTCATGCTTCGTATCCAGTCCTGCTTTATTGTGTCTGGCCCCTGCTTTGATGCAGATATAACAACATCGGCCCCCTTGAAAGCCTGGCTTGAGTCCCCCTTTATCCTGTCGGAGTTGGTTTTCATTGCCAACTGATACTTCCAAGGGTTGTTGAGCATGAGTGAGTCCATATCCTCCCTCTCCGGATGCAGTACCCCCTTTGAATCTGCAAGAACTATGTTTCCTTCCCTGAAACCGGCAGCCATGAGAAGATGGGCAGCAGCTATATTTGCAGCGCCTGACCCAAGCAATACAACACGCGTATCCGGTATTTTCCTGCCTGTAACCCTCAGAGCGTTGATCAAGCCCGAGAGTGTTATGCATGCTGTTCCTAGCTGGTCGTCATGCCAGGCTGGAATTGATAGACTCTTCTGAAGTTTCTCAAGTATATAGAAGCACTTTGGAGATTCTATATCCTCAAGATTGTAACCGCCAAATGTAGGTTCAAGTGCCTGAGCCGCTGAGATAAACTCATCTCTGGAATTGACCTTAAGGGTGATTGGGACCGCATTAACTGCGCCCAGGAAATTGAATATCAGGGATTTGCCCTCCATAACTGGCATAGCTGCCTCCGGTCCCACATTCCCAAGTCCAAGGACCCTGGTTCCGTCTGTTAGAATTGCAATGCTGTTCCATCTGCCGGTCATCTCGAAAGACAGTTCCTTATCAGCATTAATTCTCCTTGAGACCTCGGCTACCCCAGGCGTATACCAGATCGAAAAATCTGAAAGCGACCGCACCGGAACCTTTGGGACGATCTGAACCTTTCCCTTGTAGTACTCCGAGAATTCTACAGCTTCTCTGTTAAATTCCTCTGTTCTGGAAACATCGTCCATTTTATCAATCTGCAATTTATAGGTTCCTCATAAAACTTTTCTATAAATAACGAATGACTAATCGGCAAAGAGCGATGACAGTCAAAATGATACAAGAATTTATCTGAAAATAGCCATATTCCATATGTTGGAGATCGAAAACATCAAGATAAACTGGAAACCTCTTATAGCCTTTCAGAAGGGAGAATTCCTGAGGCGATATCCTTTCCCGTATATGGAAAGGATTTTCAATAACCTTGAGGCAATGCTTGAGGAAAACAGGATTCCTTCAAGGGTCCTCGTCCATAATGGGAGAGTAAGTGGGTTTGCCTACCTTCTTGACAATCCACTATTCCGGGGAAGGATCAATGGATACATATGCTTCCCGGAGCCCGGACTCTATTCTGATGAAAGCCTTAGAGGGATTGTGAAATGGATGGTTACCATCGGGCAGCAGAGAAAGTCTCATGTTGTGATTCAGGACATTTCCGGATCGGCTGCCAACGACGACCTGATCATGGCTGAGGGGTTTGAAATGCTCGAACGAACCGGCATGAGGATTCAGCTTGACTCGGCTTCAGGTCACCAAACTGCAGTTCCAGAGGGAATGGAAGTTATGGACTTCTCCTCCTTTAATTTCAATGAATACCTTGAAGCTCAGGGAAATGCCTATTCAGGCACAGATGAGTCGAGATTCCTTATTCCTGATAACCGGGGCGATCGCAGTGAACTTCTAAGGACAGTTATTGATGGTTCCTTCGGGGAGCTGATATATGAGGCTTCATTCCTGGCCAGGTATCATGGAAAGCTTGCTGGTGCCATAATGGTATGCTCCGGGATGAACAGAACGGACAGCACCAGAATTCCTCTGATAGAAGACCTCTTTGTTCTCAGGGACTTCAGGTCCAGAGGGACTGGGTCATACCTCCTTTCCTGTTCCCTGCAGAGCCTGAAGGATAAGAGCTACAGTTCTGCAGAACTTGCTGTTTCATTGGGAAACAATGCCATGAAAATCTATGAAAGATTCGGATTCTTAAAATACGGGGAACCTGAAAAGATGTACATGAAGAAAATTACAGAATAGCCTGGATCAGCCGGGAAATTATCCCCATGCTTGCAGGAACTGAGAAATTGTCATCCAGCGTATGGATGGAAATGCTTTCTGCAAAGGTCCCGGTTACAGCAACAGCGAGGCCGACATATCCGGCGAGAATATAACCCACCATGCATGTTGGCAGCAGCATGGCAAGGAATCCTGCAACCGATTTCCGGTGATTGAATGGCAGTGGAAAAGAGTGAATCCCTGAACCGACGATTGTGGCAAGAGGGTCCCCGATTGTTGAACCGAATATGATGATTGAGAATATCTTTCCACTGTCCACAACCCCCAGGCTGAAGAGTATGCCCATTCCAAACCAGACTGCCCCGAGGCCCAGGGGAGACCCGGATCTCTCGAAGTAATAAATAAGTCTCCCAATCCTGCTTTGCGGCTCCATTGAGTAGTAATTGCCCACAATATAGAATCCTATCACAGCTACGGTTATGATTATACGGATGGAGTAAAAGCTTGACACTGCCAGCAGTACCAGAATCACTATTCCTCCTACGATCTGTACATAATCCCGCCGTACCTCGATTCTCCTCTCCTTCCCCTTTGAAATATCGTTTGTCCTTACATTGATCCGGCTCATTCTGTCCCCCAGAAGAGAGATCACCCCTCCGTAACCAAGTGAGAAGTCGAAAAGTTCCCACACCATGGTGTGATTAGCCAGCAGAAGGATGGATATCGCAATAGAAAAGAGAAAAGCCCCATAGAGAAAAAAGCGCTTAGTGTAGAGAGTCTTTACCACTATAACTGCGAGTATCAGGGCAAGAGTGTAAAACATGGTTCCGGTTAGGAGATAGGTGAAAATCGCAGGCGGAATTATCAGTAAATATGAAAGGTAAAACCTGGAAATATCCACCAGCAGCGTGAGCGATAGCAATATCACTATGAGGGCAGTTAGTACCAGTGGAGATAGTTCCATCAGCAGGGCGAACATGTTCTGAGAGTTATATTTCTGGAAGTTCTTAAAGACTCCCCTGACTGTGGTGAATTCCTATCATTTCAGTGAAGGGGCGATAATCATGGAAATCTGGTAAGCAAACAGATTTTATACTGCAAATAAATCATGGTGGGTATATGACAATATTTCAGGGAACTGCCCATAAGAAGATCACAGGCGGTAAACTCAAATCTCTCAGAAGCAAGAGAAGGCATGAACTTGGAAGAGAGCCCACCCTAACAAGAATAGGTAGTGAATCAAGAAAAACCATCAGGGGAATGGGCGGAAACCTTAAGGCTGTGTCCATGAGAACTGCCTCCGCAAATGTTTTCATCCCCGCTGAGAAGGTTACCAGAAAACTTACTATCCAGACTGTGAAAGAGAACCCTGCCAACCAGCATTATGTCCAGAGGAACATAATGACGAAGGGCACCATCATCCAGACCGAGTCAGGACTTGCAAGAGTCACATCCAGGCCAGGACAGGATGGAGTGGTCAACGCAGTCCTCCTATGACTGTAACACTTTTTACCCAGTACTTCCTTCCGGGAATCAGCAAAAAATATGGAAGAAGAATAAATAAAAAGGCTGCGCAGAATTTCAGCCTGGACCGATTGAAGGAGATTCTTGGAGACCTCAAGGTAAAATACGAAATAAAAGAGGGAAGATATCCTAGAGTTCCATGGGAAAATTCAAAGATGATTATAGTCGAAACAAACCTTAAGAAATCAACTCTTCTTAAGATTATTGAAAGAAGATTTTCCTGATTTCCTTTTCTTATAGGTATAATACTGCAGTGGATGCCTTAGCCATGTGGAATTGCATATGGCGTCCTCACCTTTGTAGCATAGATGGTTAGATTGAAGCACAGTACACTTTGGCGGGGAATACTCAGTGCTTGAGGTCTCGCCTATGACATGGTTCACCTGATATGAAGTGAATTTCTCATTATAGTCCGGAGCTGTTCGGAAGAGTCCCATTATATTTTCCTTCTCCATCCCTATCTTATGGAGAAAGCTTACAAGGGTGAACCTTGCCATATGGGGGAGGTTCACACCATCCTGCATCTGAGAGATATATTCCTTAATGCAGGGAGGAAAAATTGAGGAATCAACCTCACCAAGAGCTACTTCCCGTGTGAGTCCTGTTTTTTCTACGAGTTCCTTGAGTGACCCTATAAGATCACCAGCCGAATTCAATGCAGACTGAGCACTTTCTCTGCTTATTGTGGACAGGTATGCGAAGGCTCTTGACACAAAGGCTTCCCTGATAATCTTGCACAGCAAATCCCTAGTGCAGATGACCATCCCCCTGGTCACAGCCTGGTTTACCAGTCTGTATCTGGGTCCGCTCACCCTGGAATTGAAGACTATGAACTCCGAAACCGGAAGCATGAAAGTGCCACTGGAATCATCAAACTGGGAATGAAGCCCCAGTGACGAGGCATATGCAATGACATCCTCATTTCCTGTTTTTCTCGAGCTGAGCTCACTCTCAAGGATATCCCTTGTGAGATTCACAACCCTTGTGGTGAGAATGTGGATGTCAATTGCCTTCAGGATCCAGAGAGTCAGAGGAAACGCAGAGATATCCTCCAGAGTGGTGATAGTTCTATTATCCCCATCCTTTCTCAGCGATTCTATGATAAATCGCCTGGCAGAATTCCGGGTCCTCTCACTCTCACTGTCGTTTGACCTGTAAATCTGTAAAATATCCTGAGCGGAAAGGGTAAAGGAAAGAAGATTAGTTGAGACCATTAATCAGGATATCTCCAGAAGTTCTCTTGTGGCGGTTTTCTCTTGTGGCGGTTGATATCAGCTCAAAACCGTCATCCTTGACTATGACATCATCCTCTATCCTTACACCGCCCTTCTTGGGAACGTAAACACCGGGTTCAACAGTAACTACCATGTTTGTTTTCAGAGTGAAGTCATAATTCGGTGAAAGCGCAGGATGGTCATGCACATCCATTCCAAGCCCATGCCCAAGGGAGTGTATGAACCTCCCCTTGTATTTTGAATTATCAATGACTTCCCTGGCTGCCAGGTCAGCCTCCTTTCCATTCCTGTTTGCCCGGATTGCCTCCATGCCCTTCTGCTGGGCCTCATGCACTACACGGTACATTTCCTTCTCCTCCTCTCCAGCCCTCCCGAAGACAAAGGTCCTTGTTATGTCTGAGCAGTATCTCCTGTATCTGGCTCCAAAGTCTATTAGAACGATTTCGTTTCTCTTCAGTTTTCTGTTTCCGGGGCTGTAATGAGGCATTGATGAATTTTCGCCGAATGCCACTATTGTGCTGAAGGACGGCTCTGACGCTCCCAGTTTCATCATTTCATAGGCAATTATGGATGCAACTTCACTCTCTGTCATTCCTTCCCTTATCTTCTCAATGGTGGTTCCGATGGCTTCACTGCCTATCCTGGCAGCCTCCCTGATCCTCTGAAGCTCATCCTTCTCCTTAACCTTCCTTGCCTCGCTTATGGATACCGAAACGTCTAGAAACTCCTTATCGGGAACTATCCGCAGGAGTTCCTTGTACCTGTCCAGTGTGAGGGATGAATAGTTCAGCCCTACAGTTGAGTAACCTTCGAGAGACTCCTTGATGAATTTCTCATATTCATTCTTCCTGTTGAAAACCAGTACTTCGAGACCTGTCCTTCTGGCACTCTCCTCCTCCAGAGAGGAGGTTATTATCTTTATTTCCTGTGGAGTTACGAAAAGTGCTGACCCTTCGAAAAGTCCGCCATCTGCCCCTGTGAGGTAGAAAAATGTTTTGTCCACCGAATTTTCGTTACCCTGCAGTATCAGTATAGCCTCTGCTTCGCGTGCATAATTAAAAAGCTTCTTAGGATCCATGCTATCAAACAGGTTCATGCGATGTAAACTATTATTTCTTTGCGGATTCTGATCGTTCCAATCATCAGAATGAACCATGATGATTTATAATCAAGAGTGGGATACTAAGCAATTGCTCATTACAGAGACTTTCACCAGCATTCAGGGCGAGGGACGGTATATCGGCATCCCCATGATGTTCATAAGAACGAACAGGTGCAATCTCAGATGCACCTGGTGCGATTCAACCTACACCTTTCAGGGAGGAAAGGAGATTCCGATGAAGGAACTGATTGAGGCTGTGGGTAATTACCCGAACGAATGGGTCTGTTTTACCGGGGGAGAGCCCCTGTTACAGAGGGAAGCCCTGGAATTTGTGGATGCTCTGGGCACCATGGGAAAGAAGGTCCTTCTTGAAACTGGCGGATCGCTTCCCATAATGAAAATGGCAGAGAGAGACTGGGTATTCATAGACATGGATGTCAAGACCCCATCCTCAGGGGAGCAAAAAACCCTGCACTTGGAAAATCTTAAATTCCTGCGTAAACAGGACTACATAAAATTCGTGATTAAGGATGAAATTGATCTCCAGTATGCCTTTGATTTCATTGACAGACACAATCCATCCGTTGAAGTCCTCTTCCAACCTGCTTGGGGCACATCGGCCACATGGCTGACAGAAGAGGTTCTCAGAAGCCGCCGGAACATAAGGGTTCTAATGCAGCTCCATAAGATCATATGGGGAGAGAGAAGAGGTGTTTGAATGGATCTGATATATTCAGGTAGATTTTATTTCAGGGGAGAATTCCAGGAACTTGAAATCGGCATAGGGAACGGGAAGATTGAGAAGATTGGGAAATCACTTTCAGGTGCCCAGAAGAAAAAGATCTGGAAGGCTATTATACCATCAGGTTTCGATACCCATGTCCATTTCCGGGACCCCGGAGAATCTGAGAGCGAAGACTTCTCATCCGGGAGTCAGGCAGCACTCTTCGGGGGAACAACAACAATTCTGGATATGCCGAATAATCTCATACCAATCAAGGATTATGAGAGATACAGGAATAAACTCTCCCTGGCGCTTGGGAGAAGCCACTGTGACTTCGGGATTTTCTCACTTTTTGACGGCCAGAATATTGATATCATAGACGAAGACTCCTGTGGGCTGAAGGTATTTCTTGGAGGCAGCACAAACTCCATCCCCATATCAGGTTCTGAGAACACCCTGAAACCGCTTGCGGGGTACAGGAAACCAGTGGTGTTTCATGGAGAGGATGCAGGCTGCCTTCTCAGACATGCCATTCCGGAAGTTAAGAACCTCAAGGATCACGACAGAATGAGGCCAGAGGAGTGTGAGGTTGCCTCAGTTGAGATCATCTCGTCCTCACCCTCCCCAAACCCTGTAATGACTCACATAAGTACCACAAAATCGCTTGAAAAGCTATCCCCAAAGGTTTTCAAGGAAGTAACCCCACACCATATAATGCTCAATAATGATATGGAACTTGGTTCCTACGGCAAGTGCAATCCGCCCCTCAGGTCAAGAGAGACGCAGGAAAAGCTCCTTCAATATTTTCTTGACGGAAAAATAGACTGCATTTCATCAGACCATGCCCCCCATACTGAGGAGAAGAAGGGAGAATTTCAGTTCGCATCATCAGGGATCATAGGGGTGGAAACGCGGGTCCCGATAATGCTGGGTCTGGTTTCGTCAAAGATACTCCCCCTTAATCTGTTCATTAAAACCTGCTCCGAGAATCCCGCAAGGAAATACGGGGTAAAGAAGGGGCTCATTGAGGAGGGTTATTACGCCGATTTCATAACATATGATCCCTCCAACGTTAAGAGGATCAATCAGGAGAGGCTTCATTCCAAGAACACAATTACCCCTTTCAACAATTTCAATGCTGTCTTCCCAGAAAGCGTATACCTGAGGGGGGTAGAGGTAATTGAAGGCGGGGAGCTCATTGATGATCCTGCGGGAAAGTCCACCAGTGATCTAATCTGAGATTACCTTATTGATAAGGTCTGCTGTACCTTCGCCATAGGAAAGATCGCTCACCCGGTCAGCCTCCTTTTTTAATTGTGGTTCTGCGTTGGCAGAAACCGCCTTAAGGCAACCCTTCCTGAACATCGGGAGATCGTTGAAATTGTCGCCTATCACCATGACCTGGTCTTCCGTGAACCTGTAGAACTCAATGAGCCAGTTCAGTGCAAAACCCTTGTTCTGGCCCCTGTTCAGTATATGCCATGAGAAGCCGCTGTTGGTTATCTCAACATTGAATTTGGGTGCCATATTCCTGATTATCGCTTCAGCACCAGGTAAAGGAAAATACCCCATGGATGTTTCTCTCCATCTGTTGGTTATGAGATCATCCGCCATCTTTAGCCTGACTATCTCATTGAAGAATGCCCTGGGATTCTCACTGCTGAAAAATGGGACGACCTCGAGATCATTCATCATTATGCCTCCGTTTTCCCCGAAAACAGGGGCATTTAACCCCAGATATACGCGAAGAGAATACATGACCTGAATCACATTGCCGCTCACCAGGCTTACCAGTATGCCCTTGTCCTGTGCATTCCTGATTGCCCCTATGACCTCAGCTGATAGCCTTCTCCTGGAGTCCGTTATTGTTCCGTCTACATCCATGAGAATAAGTTTTATCATAGGGTGACATTGCGACATAATATTTATGGTCAACCGCAGGCAGGGGTCTTCTCCAACCGATATCACGGCAAGGAGGATTGAGGAGCTTCACAGGATAATGGTTTCAAGGGACTCCATGGCTGAGATGAAACAAAACAGCGCAGTGATGATGGAGCTTCTATCAAGAAGGGTCAACATAACACTTTCAAAGGAGATCAAAAGATCATATTGCAAGGTGTGCCATAATCCCTATACTTCGCCCACCATAAGAATACGGAGGAACCTTGTTCGGGTGACATGTAACCATTGCGGAAATATTCGCAGAATGCCCTATTGACAAGGCCAGATAAAGCCTGATTATCCTTTCCGGTGATCATTCATTGAGCGTCTCAATGTGGAAAATGACCTTAAATCCTTCCAGGGTTGCCTGAATCTTGTCGGCAAACCATATGGAGTCGTCGGTTGTGGCATTATCTCCCCATTCATAGATCATGTCATGCTCGCCGATGATAGGCTTGAATCCAAGTGACCTCAACCTATTTATGACTTCGCTAGGTTTTGCACCTTCGCTGGAAAATGATACATTCAGATAGGTTTTCATAGGTTTCGATGCTACATTTTAGCCCCATATATAGTCTTTTCTTGTTTCGGACATATACAACCCATTATTATAATAATATAAAATATGAAAATAGATCAGGCGTCATTGCTTCCTGCCTATTTTTGATGGCCACCAGTTGTAACGCTTAAGGATCAACATCACCGAAGGCACAAAGAACGGCCAGCTTATGAAGGTGTCAATCAGTACGCCAAGAGCAAGCCCGGCCCCAATCTCCTGCATGATGGCAAGCTGGCTGAAAACCAGAGCACCAAAGGTCGCAAATAGAAGGGAACCAAGGGTTACTATGACCCCTCCATTCTCCTTTATACTCTTTGCAATTCCTTCAGAATCTGTATTACCTTTCATTACCTCTTCCCTGACACGTGTTATCATGAAGATATCATAATCAAGTCCCACTGCCAGAAGTGTGATTACAGTAAACATTGGGAGGAATATGAGAATTGAGAGATGTAATATGTAAAATAGAGCAATATAGGCTATTGACAGGGACATTATGACAGATGCCAGAACCATGATTATGAGTCTGATGGGTGTGAATACCGATCCAAGCTGGATCAACAGGACTGCGAATATTGCTATGCTCAGTACAGGAACCAGTTCGGTGAAGCTTGTTGATGTGGAAGTGTATGCGTTGTTGAGGCCCTCGGTCAACCCTCCTATGTAATAGTCTGACTGGCTTCCGGTGCCTCTGGATACCAGATCATTTAAGCCGCTAACTACCTTGGAAGATATTGAACCCCATGCAACATTCGAAAGCTGGAAGTCAACCACTGCGTAGTGAGAATCAGATCCGATAAAGGTGTCCATCTGGGTACGGTAACTGGAAGCAAAGCTGGCATTTACACCGGATAGATTGGCTGATACGTATGAACCGTATGGAAAAGTAGGGCCAAATACCTCAGAAATTCCCGTAGTGTTTATAAGGCTCTCCTCTACGGAGGAAATCACATTCATATCATGGGTATTGTAGGATCCATTGCTGATCACTGGCTGGCTGAAGTTCAGTATCACGTAGCCTCTGTCGAAAAAATCACCGTGGAAGGAGGAGTTTACGACTTCAAGAGCCTGTATGCCGGTACTGGCAGGAACCAGGGAATAGAGATCCATATTTGTAGGGGTTATGAAATACACGAACCCCCCAACCAGGGTTGCGGCAACAAATATCCCGAAGATCTTGATCCTGTTCCTGGCCACCAGGGTTGATACCTTATTGAAATACTTGCTCTCGGGAGTCTGTCCAGAATGCCCGAAGATCCTCTTCCCGCTTCTTGTTAGAATTGCAATCAGAAGAGTGTTTGCCACAAGAACAGCTACCAGAACCCCTATTGCATTTGAAATTCCGGCATCTGAAAAGAGCGGGACCCCGGAGAGCCAGAGGGCGACATATGAAAGGCTAACGGTGATTCCAGATGTAAATACTGCATGACCCGCCCACTTTGCACTCTCCGATCCGGCATCCGGATTTCCCTTCCTGTACTCCCTTCTGTATCTTGACATTATGTATACCACATAATCACTGGTCAGGCCAAGAAGGAGGATAAGAAGGAGGGTGGGGGTTATGAATGATACTGATGACCGTATGATGTATTTGTAAAGTATCCCATCGATTGAGATTGAAGTCAATGCTGAGACAAGAAACATAAGGAATGGAAGGAAAGCAGCATAGAATGACCTGAAATATATTCCCACTATGAAAATTGAAATCACTATTCCTATTCCAAGGGCCTCAACAAGACCGGATGTAGTCTCTGATCCAAGCTGGGAGGTCAGTGCTGATGTGCCTGCTGCATAGGAACTGACTCCATGAATGCCTGAAGAGGAGTTCTGGTAGATGCTTTCAATGGCCTGAACATTCTTGACTGAAAGGTTCACTTCTGTCTGAATCTCTGTAATCTGCGTGGAGTTATCATATCCAACAAGTTCATGAAGAAGATACTGGGAAGGAACTACAGGGTACTGGGAGAAGTTATCCTGTGAAAGGACTCCGAAAACGGTGGAGTTGACGTCTTTGCTGCTGTTTACCAGGCCTACAAACCTTGGGAGATTTGATTGCTGTATCCTCTGCAAGGGACTTCCATTGTAATCATAGAATATTGCCCCCGATACCACACTATCTGAAACATCACTTACCGGGCTTAACCGGGAGACCAGTGTGGCATTGACTGTTGTATTTATCATGTTCACCGGTTTGATGTGCAGGATGGATAGTACATCACTTTTGACAGTACTGTTGGAATTGATCACCGGGGAGAGAAGTATACTGCTGGCACCCTTTATTGTATCAATATATGAAGCATTGTAAACACTGCTCTGTGATTCATATTGACTTAGGGTAATCCCCGATAATGAAAAAGACTGGTTCAGGACTTCATAAGCGTTATGACCCTGCAAAAGTGAACTGTTTGAAAGCGCCTGTTCGATTGCCAGGTCCGGTTCATTGTTCGAGTTATTATAATATGATGCGAAGTTTTTGAAGTAGGAAACGGCTGGAAAGCTTGTGTTGCCCATTATGGGCTGGAATGAGGCAGGTATTGGAAGGCTGATTGACTGAATGGACTCAGCAGAATGCATTGTTTGCTGGTATGCGTCCAGATTGTGACCCTCAAATATATATTGCTCTGGAAGGCCGAAAACTGAACTGGCGTACTCCTGGCCAGTTCCATTTACGGCAAGTGTTCCGTAATACAGGTCCTGAATGAGTGGATATGCCAGCTTTATGAGGTTGCCCGCAACCCCAGCAAGGGCCAAAAGGCTGCTGTTCTCAGTGGATATGAAGCTTATGAATGATGCGTTCCCCCCTAAGCTTTTAAGATATGATGCCGTGCCAGCCTGGGCGTTTATCATAGAGAGAATGGCAGGTTGCGAGTATATGTTCAGGTTTGTGTTTACCATAATCAGTGATGATGAATTTTCCCCGTTGCTTGATGAAGAATTCCCCTGCCCGAAGTAATCTGACATCAGGGATGCAGCATGGCTTGACATGGACGATGATGGAACAATATCACTGGCGAGATTGTATGAAGTCTGGGAAAAAAGGGTGGATGCGAAAGGCAGCATAACCACCACAATGATGATCCATATGATCAGTACTTTCCCGCTGTGCTTTGATGACAGACCACCAAGTCTCTGAAAGGAGCTCTCTAACACCAGAGGGTAAATGTAACTTCCCTTAGAAATCTTATGTATAGATTTCGAATAATAATACTACTTTAATTCGAAGAGGTGTGCCGGAAAAGGTTTTATTATATTAGGCCGCTGTCTTAATATCAATGGTTAAGGCAGATTCCGGAATAGACCTGTACAGGTTTGACCTTTATTCCTATTTCTATGGGCTCGTCAGGCAGATTGAACGGGGCAGGGTCTCAACCTACGGGGCACTCGCCAGAGCACTGGGCGATATTGTTGCCGCAAGAGCTTGCGGATTCATGCTCTCCATAAATCCTGACCCTGAAAATACGCCGTGCTACCGGGTGGTAAAATCCGATTCCAGTGTATGGAAATTTACCCATATTCTGGGTGTTAACGAGAAAATCAGGAGACTGAATGCCGATGGAATCTCCATAAAGGATGGAAAGGTGCAGAACTTTGAGAGTCTGTGTTTCAACGACTTTAAAACGGATTTCCCACTGAATGCCATGCGTCAGGAACAATACAGAATAGGTGATCTTGTGGATCTTGGGGATCATGATTTCCAGGAAAACGTTGGCGCAGTTGATGTATCCTATGACGACTATTACGGATACGGTTCATTTGTTTACTCGGATGGTACGAGCATTGAGGTCAGGAACTGCATATTGCCTGTGAGATTTCCTTATATCCCCGGATATCTAGCCTTTAGAGAATATCGTTTCATAGAGGAGTTATGCCGTGGATTCAGGGGAACACTTCTTGTTGACGGGAATGGGTATCTTCACCCGAGAAGAGTTGGGCTTGCCTCACTAACAGGAGTTCTTCTTGGAGTTCAGACCATAGGTGTCGCAAAATCATTGATGTTCGGAAATGTTCGTGACAATTGGGTATATTCAGGGGAGGAGAGGATCGGGTGTATGGTCAATAAAAACACAATAGTCAGCCCCGGGCATATGACGGGACTTGAACAATCAGCAAAGTTTGTGAAATCATTGAACGAAGGCAGATACCCTCATTTGTTGAAAATTGCACATGATTCCACAGTAAAGTTGAGGAGAGAAAACTCCCGTGATCAGCGTGTAGAGTTAAAATAGAATCCATTGAGTATGCATTTTACGACAGTTCTCGTAATTACTTTCGCTTTGAGGAAAGATTAATTCTATTTCAAAGAGAGAAGTCCTTCATGCGTAAATAATCTTTAATATTATCTGCAGTGTTGAACCCCGTGCAGAATCCTTCAATGGAATCAGACACCGCATTCAGGAGACACCATGCCATAATCACAGGTCTTGGCTATTTTCTTGATGGGTACAACATTACCGTTATTGCGGTATTCACATATATTCTTGCAACCTACCACATTTTCCCCTACAGTAGTCTGGGAATCGGACTTGCCAGTGGATCCGCTCTTCTTGGAGCTGGAATAGGATCCTGGGTGTTCGGGCACTATTCTGACAGATTTGGAAGGAGGCATCTTTTCCTGGCATATCTGTCACCGTTCGTATTAATTCCCATATTCATCGCATTCTCCCAGAATGTAGCTGAAGTGATAATACTGAGGGCTATTCTGGGTGTCAGCATAGGGGCGGATTATGCCATTGGCCCAGTATACTCCATGGAGATGTCCAATGAAATGGATAGGGGGAGAATGAGCGGATTTATCTGGGCATTCTGGAGCCTGGGGGCCAGTTTGGCATTCATGATCGGATTTCTGTCATTAACATTCCTTGGGACGGTTGCTTGGAGGATATCGTTTGGGGTTGTAGCGCTTCCTGCAATGATACTGTTAGTGCTGAAATTACGCCTGCCTGAATCAAACAGGTGGCTGAATGCAGACAACATTAAGCGAAGTGATTCAGGGAATGCAGATGGTACTTTCAGAAGGAAACAGAATAAACCTACAGGGATGGGTGTTTTATTCAGGGGAGATCTCGGCAAGAGAACTGCAATTGTGTGGATACCGTGGATTCTTCTTGATGTCGGGTCCTACGGATTTGGTCTCTACGGACCAATAATTATCGGTTCACTTGGATTCAGAGGCGCGAATTCCTTTCTCCTGACATCTCTCTTTTACACTGTTGGATTCATGTTCGCCATTGCTTCGACAAAATGGAACGACAGATTTGGGAGAAAGGTTACACAGGCCTTTGGATTCGGCTTCATGGGGATTGGCCTCGGATTACTTGTCCTGACATCATTCTCAATGGGTGCGGTAGCAATAATTCTTTCCTTTTCGGGCCTGGCCCTATGGTATGGAATGGAGAATATGGGGCCGGCAAACACATTGAAACTCTATGCCGTTGAACTGTTTCCAACAAGATTGAGGTCCACCTCAATGGGGGCTGCAACCTCAGTCACAAGATTCGTTTCCTTTCTTAGTGCTTTCGAATTTCCTTTTCTGGTAGAGTATATAGGAGAAAGGGGGTTTTTCATTTTCCTGATCGTCTTCATGGTCTCCGCCCTGCTGTTCACTCTGGGAGCAGTACCTGAAACGAAAGGCCTGACACTGGATGAGATTTCAGTCTCCAGATACAGGAGAGGAAAATTTAACAGATGAATTGACAGAATGATTACCACTGTATCTCGCATCTCCAATGCGCATCTGTGCTTTAAATGACGAAGAATTGCACAATTTATATTCGGACACAATATACTCACCCATATCCGACCGCAAACTCTTCAGGGCTGAGAATCTTGTCATTCTTACCACTCTGACTCTTGTGTTTACCGGTTACAGTGCAGCTTATCTTTTCACGTCGCTTTTCCTGCTTCAGGCTAAGGATTCCTCTCTCCTTTTTGTAGGGGCCATTTATCTGATTACCGGTGCGGTGGATATTGCGCTTCAGACAATTGGTGGCCGCCTTTCTGACATTCTTGGCACAAAAACAGTAACATCAGCAGGGCTCACAGGATCGATCATTCTTTACCTGACCCTTATGCTTTCGGTAGAATTCAATGTTCAATCTGGATACTACCTTGTCGAATTTCCACTGCTCAGCCTATTCATCGGGCTCTTCCTGATGGCCATTTCCTCCCACGTTTCAGATCGTGATGTCTCTGAGATGGCGGAAGGCATGTCACTGCTGTATGTCGGAGGAAATTTTGGGTATACCCTGGGCCCCATAATTGGCGGAATCATTGTTACATACTCAGGGTATAAATCGCTTTTTGTCCTTGGATTTATCCTATCCCTGGCCAGCATGGTCGTGATATTACAGGGAATAAAGGCGAATCCAAAGTTTGCTGCAAGGATGTCCGGGACTGAATCAGTCCAAGGAAAGAAAGATACGCTGAAGCCAGGAGTAATGATGCTCATTGTTTTGATCTTTATCTCATGGTTTGCCATTGCATACCAGGCTATTCCCTTATCGACATTTGAATCGAAGTTCCTTAACATTTCAAGCCTCGATATTGGTATTCTTCTGGGAACCAATGGGGCGCTGATAACAGTATTTCAGTCAGCAGTATCCAGAAGAATAGGGATTGAGAGAAACCGGAAGCTATACAGTGTTGCATTTGGGAGCCTAATGATGGCAATAGGATACCTGGTTGTCTCATATGCCAAATCATTCTCTGTCCTTGAAATTGCCATAACGCTTACAACATTTGGTGAAATTATGATAGCAGTACCGACTCAGGTCGTTTTAACAATGTTCTCAGGAAGGCACAACAGAGGTAGATATCAGGGCTACTACTTTGCGGCTTCAAGGTCAGGATCATCAATTTCTGTATTCTTTGCCCTTGTAGTCTTCTCATTTCTGGGTGCTGAATTTGTCAGGGGCTGGTACATTGTTGCTGCGATCTGCATTATTGCTGGGATATCCTATGCTATTCTTTCCAGGACAATTGAAAGAGAATACAGGGCTGCAACGGAGATACTAATTCATAAGGAGTGAGTTTCAGTACCTTATCTTGATTAGAAGCCGAAAGGACTTAATTACACACTAAAAGTGAAAGAGCACTTAAATGATCAGTCAATTTCATCTCATAAGTTTCTAGAGGTTCATTTGAAATAAGAAAGCAGGTGATGCAGATCCCTATAATCGGTAAATATTCCCTGTAACATTGATGTGTGAAGCGTATTTGCTTTTTTGACCCCTCAATAAAATGGAATTTTTTAATATACTCTGGAATTATGTAGGTTAGCTCTGCGGAGGTTGTCGAGCTAGGTTAAAGGCGATGGATTCAGGGTTCATTCCCGTAGGGGTTCGCCGGTTCGAATCCGGCCCTCCGCATATTTATATTGAATTAGTTGAATCTTACTCCCAAATTAATTCGAAACCGGGTACTTTTAGAAAAACAGGATCGTTGGAAATAAGTGTTAAACTTCTAGCCAGTGATTCTACTGCTATTAACCTGTCATGTAGTTCTGGAATATCGAGGGACAGAAAAGTATCCCATCCATCTCCGGAAAATTGGATTGGGATATAAAAGAGGTCCCGCTTAGTTCATCCACGACTTGCTTGACAGCACCTTTCGGATCGGACAGCCTTAGCCTCCCCTTCATTGCAATATAAATGAATTCCCCCATCACAATCTGTGGTACCAGGGTCGAAGCCTCTCCCCTTTCGGCTAGAGAAAATACATCAGATGCAGGCCTTGGCACATTATCCCCTAGATATCTAGCTAACCCAACCGTATCTGTTATGAAGTTTATCACAACTTCCACTCTTTTCTTAAGCCTTCAATGTCTTTCTCGAATCCTTCGGTATCTAGATTACCTTTTAACATCCCTCTCAAAGTCCCATTCCCATGTCTGATAATGATGCCTTCCCCGGAGTCTGCCACAATAACGCTTTCTCCATAGCTCATGTGGTATTTATCCCTTAAATCTTCAGGAAGCGTAATCTGGCCCTTTGAACTAATGGTAACTTTTTTAACCATATGAAATGCAAATACTTGTTCCTGCATTAGCTTTACTTGAATTAAAGAATTATGAATAAAATTTTACAATCAACCGTTACTGAATTATTCGATTAGATAACGTAATTCAACTTAATCCAAGCTGATAATTTTAAACTTGTCATTAGAATGGTGCACAAAGAGTAAATTTTATCGGCCTTCCCCACTATTCGAGGCGTTGTTCTTTGCTGTTTTACAAAAGGATTTAACAAAAGATTCTAGAGTCACATTAGTAGGAGATGACAACAAATAGGCATCAAGAGCATGAAGGACATTCTTTTGGCTACCATATGAGAACAGTGGTAAGAGAGCAAGAAAAGTAGATCTTATTAATTCTAAGGCTTCTTCTGATGGAACAAAGTGCTTTCTAATGACATTTCCATGTACCAAATCGTTTCGCATTTTGAGGAATTTCTGGAACTTTTTGAATGCCTCCTGACGTTTCTCCAATGTATCCCCAAGTAAAACCGAGCCTCGTAACATTAAGACGTGTGTATTCGAAGTCTGCTGATCACCAAGAAGGAGGGCTTCTAACCCTATTGCAGAGTCTAATGTGATGTCATAGTATTTTTGTCTCAAGAAGCTCTCATTGAATCTCCCAATGGCAATATTGAGTCGTTCATCCTTTGAACTGGCAAGGATCGGAACTAGCTTGGAGAACCATTTAAGCAAAACGGGAAGTTCTGACTCCTCTATCTTTACAAATCCTCTGGTATTATGGCTCTTCGAGGGCATTGACCAACTAACTCCAAAGTATGCCGATGCCCCAGGAAGGTCCTGGATAGTAACGTGTGGGAGATAGAAACTACCCGGTTTGATTAGCCGGATAACTGTAAGATAGTTCTGGAATATATCTTCTGGAGTTGCGGGATAATATTTCGGTTCTTCTTCTGTGATGTGATAGACATCCATCTCGAAAACCCAAAACGTCTTTTCCGCCTCAAAGTCTGTGAGATTTGATGGAGCCAAATCGTCAGGATCGCAAAGTCTTGTCCTTTCTTTTTCCGTCAACCGTCTTAACCTAATGTCTTCGTCTAATAAAATCTCGTCTGGACCATCTATTTGTAATTTTACTATTGGTCCGGTGTGTCTCTCAGCGAGGTAAAACTTCTTTGCTCCCGCTTCAATTCTATCAATTATCCAAGGGAGATACTCCGCTTTCGATTCCCCATGAAACTGTCGTTCAATGCAACTCTCCAGAACAGGGCGGGTAACGTCCCAACCGTTCTTCTGTGCATCCTCTTCGGCATTTTTTTCACGAAAAATAAAACCTATCGAATTTGCAGGAAGGTTGATATATTGTGTCATTGCGAGCAAAAAGCTTAGATCTCTCACTTCCTGCAAGCGACTCACAAATTGCCAGTGATATTCAAAGAATCCTGATATGCTTGACTCTTCTCTGAACTCCAATTTAGGACCTGATCTGTTACCCTGATTGCCCACTGATAGGCGGACTCGCTGTCTCTTGGGAAGTTTGACCTGTCCTTCTTTGTTTGTCCCAATGTATTTTAATGTAGCCTCAACAGCAGACTCGATTACATTAGGCATTTCAGAGCGAGCTGTATCAAATGAAAGCTTTGCCATTGTTAATAGTAAAACATTACAATTCAATAACATTTTCGAGATAATGATTTATAATGAGTGAAATATTTCATAGGCTACACCTGCGATGCAATTTTAAATCTGGAAAAGATCAATAAAGAATCAAAAATAAAGGAATGGTACTACACGGTTAGCTACAATCAACGTAGTTCAAGTTAATCTTTATATTTGCGCTCAATAATCTCTTTCATCTCACCTTTGCTCAACTGCCAAACAGATTATCACTCACTTTTCCGAATCCAGTCGTCTCAATAATTCCTCCGCTTTACAGGGGAAAGAAGCATATAACTGTCGAGCGAGTTCGAGGTACTCGCCTACCCGTGGTCCTGGAGGAATACCTAGTTTTTCAATTATATCATTCCCAGTTATAGGCAAGATCGGCTCATTCTTATCAAGCAATGCTCTTTCAATTAGCCTTCGAGCTTCTACGGGAAAATCATAACCAGACTTGCAAAGCTTCAGTTCTGAAATCCACTCATCGTAGTATTTTTTTCTAAATTTCACTGGATCTATTCCGTCTCTTCCCATGTCCGCGGAAATTTCAGAAATAAGTTTGTCAAATTCGTGCGGGGGGTGGTATCTCCTACGTTGGTACAACCAATCCTCAATTAATTTGTCTCTCATGTCATCATTTTCAATCTTCCTAACACAACCAAGTATGCCCTGCAAGAAATCCAAAGATTCCTTAAGCAACCCAAATAGTGCCACCATCCATATCTCTTCCCCTTCTGGTACCTGGGTACCACAGACACGAATTAACCACTTCTCTGTTTTACGTTTTATTTCAATATTGTGTTCATTGTTTGATGAAAGGTTGTGTTGCAAATAAGTACGCAAGCTGTTTACTATAATGGGATGAAGGGACCTATCCTTAGTTTTTATTATTTCTTTCTCCCCTTCCGATTGTAATTCTAATTCCTCCCGGGTTACCCCACCTATTCTTAGAGATATTGAAGAGTTAGTTGGTATCTTAGTTAGTACCACTGTGTGTACATTGTTATGCAGTCTAATTGCATTTCCACCATCAATCTTATCTAGACTATATGTTTCGTCTTTGTTGATGTTATAAATCCCTCCGAGGTACTCATAAAGGCGCAGTTCATGTGCCCCGGGTATAGAGCCCCAATCCATTTGCAAACTTCCATCCATGTTGAAAAACTCAAGTTTGCTGGTTAAGAATTCAATATCGACTTTGCCAAGTTCATAATACATGACATATAGCCAAGAAACAACTCTCAAAAAACCAAGTTCAGACGGGTACAACTTTGTAGGACTTCGCAATGAAGACGACCCAAATACACCACCTTCAATACCGATACCTTTGGAGACTAGATCTATTTCCTCAGTTGTTTCGAAAATCTTAAGCATCAGAGGTGAGAGTTCGTCAACATTCACAAGCGCCACCATCCATCACGTCCTATCCTCGCTTGGAGTATTTGGGTGAGTCAATTACTGGACCTAGAAAATTAAAAGCAATGTGGAAATCGCTAACGGTATCATGTTCGCTTAAGTCAGGTCTCTGTAGATCTAATGGTATGAATTTTATATTTCTTCTCAGTTCTTCCACATAAATTTCCCCTCTTGTTCCATCACCTGATATCCAAGCAACGCTTCCATTAAAAGTTCGTGGGCGCCCCTCCTCGGTACTTGCGATATAACTTCTGATAATTCTTCTTCTGCCAGTTATATGGTCCGATTCCCGTTCCAGTTCTCTAAATACACCAAGGGCCTCATCTATACTGCCTCCTAGATGGAACAAACAGAGACCTTGCATGTACTTTAATGAGGGGCTACTCGTGTTCCCTTCCAATGACATTAGGTCAACGACCAAGGTAAATGCATACTGCCATTCTGCAAAACTGAATGGCAATGTCTGTCTTTCTCTAAAGAACATTGGTTTGCCAGTTTTCATCTTCCACCAAGTATGCAGAAGCAAGTACATGCATCTCTGATCCTTCTTGATACTATCTAGATTCTGAGTAAGGTAATCGACTGTCTTTCTGCAAGCCTCCCTTTCGTCAGGGTTTAATTCAACATTTTTCCGCACATTCTTGAGTATGTTGGAAGCCCTTAGGTAGTAACCAGCTACAGAACCTCTTTTTTCTAGCGCTATGAAAGCTTCATCAGAAAGATGCTCCATATTGAGGATATTTCCAATTTTCATTTGTCTAATTAGATAACGCTCTTGCTGTTTGGTGCCAAAATCTTCTGCCTCCGTCATTTCGACTATGTGAAGCAAATCCGCTTTTGCTTCAGCTTCAGCTTGAGGATCTAGGACCTTATTTTTTATTATCTCTGAAGTTGTCCATAGTAAGACATCTATGGGGTAATAACTGCTTGGATCTAACCTTCTAGCTTCAAAAAGATAAGTCTGAGCTTCTCTGAAGAGAGATATCGATTTGTCTGGGTACTTGGAATTGTGCAATAAATGCACTGCATTGGAACCAATTGTTGATGCTAGCTCAACCAAAATCATGGCACGCAATTTATCATTCCTGCGTCCCTTAGAAGATATCTCCAGAGCGCTGAGCAATGTTCTCTTCCCGTCATTCAAAATCTCCTCAGAAGCATCAGGGGGGGTCCCATCCTTACTCTTTTGCACAACATACTCTCTGAGCAAACTTGCCTCTTGAAGCATCAAACCAGGGTCAACAACTCCTCCTTCGTCTCTTAATGTTTTTAAGGCTTTTGCAATGTCAAGATAATAATTTTGAAACCGCGTCGAGTCTTGTCCATTTGGTCCAATGCTGTGTATTAGACTGGTTGTGAATTGTAGCTCTGGGTCTTGAGCTGCCCCTTTAGTTCCTCTTACTTTAGAGATTAGTAAGTTTATAAATGTTACTTCTGCCCTTATTCCACCTAACCTAGCCTGTGTCAGTATTCTGGCTTCAAGGGTGTGTCTAGGGGCAACAGTAATATTTCCGTCATTGTCTTCATTAATCCTGAAAAGGTCTATTTCACCTATTAGTCTGGCAAACTCTCGAAACCCCTCTTTCATTGTGGAACGTAACAATAGTTCTAATGGAACTTTGAGGCCGAATCGGCCTGGAACCATGATCATCCCAATAAGTTCATCACCGAGAAGACTGCTTGCGTGATCTTTCTCTGTACCTGATGAAATAAGTTCTTCTTTTGTTATTACTCCTGCATCCAAAAGAGCAAGACCCAGTGTATTTGTTTGAGACAGACCATTTTTTTCAAGCGACTGCCCAATCTTCTTAGTAGCCGAATCCATCTCTTGGCGGACACCAGAGCGGATCATTCCCCGCGTTGGTGGCAGGAGCCTATAAAGTGCAACCAAGAATGATTCGTCAATACTTTGTTTATTACGCGCCAAGAAATCAGAAACTGATGAGTCGAATTCCCTAATAAATTGGAGAAATCCGTTAACTTCGTTCTTGCTTAATACACTCGGTGCCTCCAATAGATTGTTGTTACCATACTTAGTTGAATCGAGCTTGTACGAGCTACCGACTAGCACTACCTTACGGCCCCTGCCAACCAAGAGCTTGAGTAAGTCTGTATATTGTTCTACGTTTCGATTATCAAGCATGCCATCCCAAACTATGAGGGTCGATTGAAAACCAGAGTCTTCAGCCCATTTACAGAAAGTGTCAATATCTGGACCAGAAGGAGGTCTGTTTCTTCTCTCTATAAAAATAACAGGGTGTTTTCCCTCTTTTTTGACTAAGTAAGAAAGGTGACCCAATGCCACTGTTTTGCCCGTTCCGGTCTGACCATGTAGGATTATAGGATCGCTTTGTAATATGTTGGTTTTCAATTTTTCACGAACTAACAAACTTAGTCTAGTCTCGAAATCTCTTTCGAAAGCAAACCCCCTGGCATATCCTGACCATATTGGTCTAATACTAGATTCGGCCAAGAAATTCCTAAACTCCTGATAGACCTTTTCTAAAGAGATGGAGGGGGGCATCAACATTGTCGTTTCATCAAGTATAGTGGCAGACTTAGAAACTAAATTCCACAAACCTAAAGGTACTTCCAAGCTGCTATCATCTAATTGGATTCTATGTGAAAAAGCTTGTTCAATTTGGTCTTCTCCGGATTTTATAAGACCAATTTCCTCTCCCTTCAACATAAAACTTGCAAGGGAACTTTCGTGCAAAACTAACTTGCCGGAGTCAACCAAATCATTGATCGTTTGATTCCGTTTTATCTCTTCGGTCACACTGAACATGTGCGCTTGACCAGAGTTTAAACGGTCAATGATTGGAAACAGATTCCTTGGGGTAAACCAGTCTTCATCTCCCATATATCCTTCTATCACCAAGGTCCCCATAGGAGTAATTGCTTCTGGTAACCTTCCAGCAAGGATTATCGCAATAGGAGATCTTCTTAGCATTTCTCTATTGGTCAATGGTGGTCGTTCGGCTTCTTCTGCCCTGCTAACATTTCCAAAAAGGTAAGTGCAATGAAGAACTGCTCTGTTTCTGGGATCAGAAGGGTTATTTTTCTCCTCCAGCACATGATACAACTCTCTCCTACTGGATCTAAAACATCTTGGCCATACAAAATCTATTGAAGAGGTATAGACCCCACTCCAAGCAAATTTAGCTACCGTTTTCAACCAAGATGGTGCGGTTATTCGATTACTCAACTCATGCAACCATGCCAATGACTCTTCTATAGATTGCCCGATTTCAGTTTCAAAAATTAGGTTATAATTTCTGCCATCTCCTTTCTTAGATCCATATTTATGCAGAGTTTCCGTCAGAAATGCATCTTTCCCGGTTTCAAGACTCAAATAGGACTGCCCCAAGAATAAGAATGATGGTCCGTTGTTAAATGCTCGGCAAAACTCGTTTAATTCTGTCGAGATTGCTGTTCCATCTTTTGGAGTCATTTAGAGTATCACACTTTTACATAATGTTGTTTCATTTATAAAATATCTTTTATAACTGCGTTTAAGGGGTTGTTTAATCTCAACTAGTGAAAGATTTTAAACGAATAATCTCACGAAAGGACAGTAACTGTTTACATTGATTCTTGCAAGCGATTTCAGACTTGGGATCACAAAGGCAGGTTACTAAAGAAGTTTGAGATATTGCAATTCAAATCATGCAAGAATGGAAAGAAGCCTGAGGACTTGATCACTCCTGATGAATTTAACAAGCTTTTGAACTATGCTGGAAATACCAGAAATAAAGCCCTGATCTCATTGCTTTACGATTCAGGTTGCCGTATTGGTGAAATTCTTGGCATGAGGAGGCAGGATATCACATTCGATCAATATGGTGCAAAACTAAATGTTTCAGTGAAGACAAGGTATCGTAAAGTCTATGTTCTGGGAACATCGGTAAGGTTTGCGAAAATGTGGTTAAAGAAGCATCCGATCGAGGGGCTTGGCTAGAAGGATATCTCTTTGTTCTTGTCAATGAAAACAATACACGAAAAAGAAACATTGGTGATCCCATGACTTAGGCGGATGTTAGGAAAGCTTTGACTACAACCATGAGGCGTGCCAAGATAACTAAAAGAATACATCTCCTGTTCAGTCATACTAAGGCTTCGACACTGGCAACCATGATAACAAAAGTACCATTAGAGGCCCAAATTTGATGGATTCATGATTCAAAACAATCAGCTACCTATGTTCCTTTGTCAGGAAAACAACCGCAAAAGGCAATCCTGAAAGCTTACGGCCTGATAGATGAGACTGAAAAAATTGATGCTGGCCTTAAGATGGGTCAGAGCTGTTCAACTCAGATCGATGCAAAGGCGAAGTATTGCGCGTTCTATTATACTGAATTCCCTGATGGAAAAGAAAGAAGCACGGCTCAAATTAGAGAATCAATATTGCTCCGACAAGAGGCTACGTTTAAGGATAAACTGCTTCTGATGAAGCAGAAATTTGAGGAGGCAATGAAGAAAGAAGTAGATAAGAAGCTTCAAAATATATTTTTTAAGATGGATACGACAAGAATAAAAAAATTGTCCAATCTTAACTTCATTTTTTCACTCAAAATATCTTTGTAATTGAACACAAAAATATCGTATTTCTACTAACTAAAATATTTAAGCTCAATTATTGAATTTGGCTTAAATTCAAGATATAATGATAGTTTGAGTATAACTATAATGTAATTCACTAAACTTATACCATTTACCGTAATGGAATTTTGGATATTGTTTTGTTAAATACACGTGTAGATAATTGAAAAGATATACTAGACAAATGTTATATTATTGTAACTAATTTATAATTAGTTAGTACAACTCAAGTGTTCGAAAGCAAATCTAGAAAATGATTAACATGAATCAAGAAGAAAAGTTCTGTAAATGCGGTTGTGGACAAATTGTTAATTCCTGGAGAGGGAAACCAAGAGAATTCATAAAGGGACATAATTACAGACTAAATCTTTCTTGGGGCTCTGGAAGACCATTAAGTGACGAGACCAAACAAAAGCTTTCGGAAGCGCACAAAGGAATAGAAACTTGGAACAAGGGGAAGAAATGGAAAAAAGGAGTAATTAACGAGGGAGAATCAAGGATTATCAAACCTAAGTACAAATCGTCAAAAAGTGTGACTAAAAAGCCGAAATATAATCAATTTGTCGCCTGTGCATGCGGTTGTCGGGAACCGATTCGAGCAATAGATAAATATGGTCATAGTAGAACTTTCAAAAAAGGTCATCACAATAGACAGTTGCCACCAAATTCCGGGACTTTTGGTAAGGCGAGGAAAACTGTAGAAGTAATGGCAAAGTCACAACTCGAAAAGGGGAGAGGTTCAGGAAATTTTTGTTTGTGTGGTTGTGGGACTGAAATTCCCAAAGGTTCTCATTATCTTAGAGGACATTTACAGAAAAACGGAATGCCCAAGCATGAATGCTCCTGTGGATGTGGCGTATTAATTCAAGCATATTTTAATGACGGGAGCGAGAGAAGGTTTGTTCTAGGTCATCAACATCGTAATAAACCATCTTGGAACAAGGGAATCAAAGGTGCCATGGGAAGGCCTTGGAACAAGGACAAGGAGCTTTCAGAAAAGCATAAAACAAAATTGAGTATCATAAAAATGAATTCCACGTTAAAGATTTTCTATAATGTGCCCAAGAAAGTCGCAGAAGGAATAGATTTTTTGATGTGGGAAGGTAGCTATAAGGAACTGAAATGTGCATGTGGGTGTGGGGAACCAGTTAGATCCAGACGTTATTATTTCGCAATTGGGCATAGATCAAGACTGAAGAGAGTGAGGACTACTTGCGCGTGTGGTTGTGGGACTGAAATTTCCGCGTACGATGAAAGGGGTAGACCAATGAAGTTCTTTTCAAACCATAACAGTATGAGTTGGCTAACTACCAACACATCTATTGAAATTAAAATTGAGGAAATTCTAAATGATTTAAAAATCGAGTTT